>NZ_JAQJCU010000015.1:0-53946 GCF_029125915.1 Tenacibaculum bernardetii | reverse complement strand
TAGAACACTAAATATACTATTTAACTTCATTACGAGTGAAAAACGAACGAAGTAACCTCTTACTTCTTAAAATAAGATTGCTTCATTTTATTCGCAATGACAAAACATTAGAACACTAAATATACTATTTAACTTCATTACGAGTGAAAAACGAACGAAGTAATCTCTTCTCTCAATAGTAAAATTGCTTCATTTTATTTGCAATAACGAAACATAAAAACACTAAACTTACTATTTAACGTCATTACGAGTGAAGAATGAACGAAGTAATCTCTTACTTCTTTTAATAAGATTGCTTCATTTTATTCGCAATGACAAAGCATTAAAACATTAAACTTATTCCTTAAACGTCATTACGAGTGAAGAATGAACGAAGTAATCTCTTACAATAAGATTGCTTCATTTTATTCGCAATGACGTACACTCTATTATAAGAAACTGAAAAAAAAATAGGTTAACGGATGTATTTATTTACTAAGTTCTTTCTGATAATATTCAATTAACTTATCAGGGTTTTTAATGGTGTTTTTTATCCATTCAAAATACAACTCTTTCTTTTCTGCATCACTTAATTGCCAATCGATATTTGTCTTCTTTAAACGAGAAGTTACCTCATTTAAAGTAATTGCTGCTGCAACCGATATATTTAAACTTTCGGTAAAACCAACCATCGGTATTTTTAAAAATCCGTCAGCTTCTTGTTTAATATAATCTGAAATTCCGTCTTTTTCGGCTCCAAAAACAAAAGCAGATTTTTTAGTAACATCAAAATCAGCCAAAACACACGAATCGGTATGCGGCGTAGTACCAATTATCTGATATCCTTTCGCTCGTAAATCTTCTAAACAAGCTTTGGTATTATCGCCATCTTCTTTAAAACGGTTAATATTTAACCATTTCTGACTTCCTTTTGCCACATGACGAGAAACTTTATTGGTAAACCTATTTTCAATCGCATACACATCTTGTACTCCAAAAATATCGCAACTTCTCACCACCGCACTTGCATTATGAGGTTGGTAAATATCTTCTAAAACAACTGTAAAATGTCGTGTTCGCTCATTTAACACCCTATTAAATGTTTCTTTTCTTTTATCCGTAATAAAACCTTCTAAATATGCAAATAATCCTTCGTCAATCATAGTACAAACATACTAAAATTTCATATTTTTAAGGAGTAAAAATTTTACTGATGAAAAAACGAGTAGTAATATTAACAGGTGCTGGAATTAGTGCCGAAAGCGGAATAAAAACTTTTAGAGATGCTGATGGTTTATGGGAAGGTCATGATATTTATGAAGTTGCCACACCTGAAGGTTTTTATAAAAACCCTGAATTAGTACTCGATTTTTACAATCAACGAAGAAGACAATTACTAAATGTTTCTCCTAATGAAGCTCATTATAATCTCGCTAAACTAGAAAAAAATTACCATGTTGATATTATTACTCAGAATGTAGACGATTTGCATGAACGCGCCAAAAGCAAAAACGTTTTACATTTACACGGCGAATTATTAAAAGCAAGAAGTACGGCTAATCCAAGTTTAATTTATAACTGTACAACAGATATTGTTTTAGGTGATTTATGTGAAGAAAAATCGCAATTAAGACCGCATATTGTTTGGTTTGGTGAAGATGTGCCAATGCTTGACAAAGCAATTGAAATTACATTAAAAGCTGATATTTTAGTAATAATTGGAACTTCAATGCAAGTATATCCTGCGGCTAGTTTGATTGATTATATCTCAGATAAAACACCTATTTATTTTATAGATCCAAAACCTGTTGTAAACAAAAACGCCTTTAGTAATTTAACAATTATTAAAGACGTTGCTAGTTTAGGAACCGAAAAATTACTTACGATGTTAGCTTGTTAAAATATGTAAATAGCTCGCCTTTAGAAATTGAACTCCCTTTTTCTATTAAATCGAAAACCTCTATATTTCTTTCTTTATCATACTTTTTACTTCCAGTAAAAAATTCTATTTTTTCGTCATTAGGGTTTTTCATCAACCATTCAAAACCTTCTTGCTCTAATAAATTTATTTCTTTATCAATTTTAATAACAATACGATGAATTTCTTCTTCATCACATTTAAATAAGTTTACCACTTTTTGGGAAAAATGTTCTAAATGTCTTGTTTTAGTAAGCACGTCATCCCAAACAACATCACTAAAAACATTCATTTCATCCTCAGCCACTTTAGGTTTCTCTTCTTTTAATTCTTTCCACTCTTTAGCATCAATGCTTTGAGAGGCTAAAAAACGAGCGAATTCTTCATGCAATCCTTCAAATTGTTCTTTGGTAAGTTGTCTATACTTCATTTGGCAATTTTAATAATAAATTAGGGTTTGGACAATTATTTTTATAAAAGTCTAACGTTTTTATAGATGAAACTCCCGGATAGTCACCTAGGTTACCTTCCATATCGATTATCAGTTGAAAATGTAAATGAGGAGCATAATCACCATTTACTGAGTTATCACCTAATTCTGCTATTTTTCCACCTTGTGATACTTTATCTCCGATATTTATATTGTTGAGTGAATCTTGTGATAAATGACCATAAAGCGAATAAAAAAAACGATTGTCAACAGTGTGTTTTAAAATCATTGTTGGTCCGTAATCACCGTGATTTGTGTTATTTTTAAAACTATGTATTTCACCATCTAAAACCGCTAAAACAGCAGTATTAGCATCGCACCATAAATCGATACCTAAATGAATATTTCGCTGATTTTCTTTGGATTGTTTATTAAAATATTCACTTCTATTGTAAATATCTCTAGTCTCTAAATATCCTCCAAAAGCAACTTCTTTATCATTTTCTTTAAGATAATTATTGATATAAACTTCCCATTCATCTGAAGAAGCAACATCAAAGGTTAAATCTTTATTTGAGCTCGCTATTGAGATAGGAATATATTTGGTAATTGGTATTTCTTTATCAATTACAAATAATGGTTTTTTTGAAATATTTTTGAGTGCTTGTATCATTTGACAAAAATAAAAAACTCCAGATAAAATCTGGAGTTCTTTTATATTATTAGTTAGGCCTACTCTAAGCGTTTTGCTTTTTAATTAAGTTTAAAGCAGAACCTTCATTATACCATTCTATTTGCCCTTGATTGTACGTATGATTTGCCATAACTACATCTTTAGAACCATCAGCATGAACAACTTCAATCGTTAAAGGTTTATTAGGTGCAAAATCTTTTAAATCAACAAAATTAAAAATGTCATCTTCTTGAATTAAATCATAATCAGATTCAATAGCAAACGTTAAACCTAACATTCCTTGTTTTTTAAGATTGGTTTCATGAATACGCGCAAAAGATTTTACAATAACCGCTGCAACACCTAAATGACGTGGCTCCATAGCTGCGTGTTCTCTTGATGAACCTTCACCGTAATTATGATCTCCTACTACAATAGATTCTATTCCTGCTGCTTTGTATGCTCTAGCTACATCTGGTACACCACCAAATTCTCCTGTTAATTGATTTTTAACAAAATTTGTTTTCTTACCAAAAGCGTTTACGGCACCAATTAAGCAGTTGTTAGAAATATTATCTAAATGTCCACGGTAACGTAACCATGGCCCTGCCATAGAAATATGATCTGTAGTACATTTACCAAATGCCTTTATTAAAAGTTTAGCCCCTTTTATATTATTTCCTAAAGGTTTAAAAGGTGTTAATAACTGTAAACGTTCAGAGTTCGGATTCACTGAAATTTTCACAGCACTTCCATCTTTTAAAGGTTCTTCATAACCAGAATCTATAACATCAAATCCTAAAGGAGGCAACTCAATACCTTTTGGTTCATCTAATTTTATTTCTTCACCATCTTCATTAATCAAAGTATCATTCATTGGATCGAAATCTAAACGACCTGAAATTGCAATAGCAGCAACCATTTCTGGTGATCCTACAAATGCATGTGTATTTGGGTTTCCGTCTGCACGCTTAGAAAAGTTTCTATTAAATGAATGTACAATTGTATTTTTTTCTTCGCCTTTTCTATCACTTCTGTCCCATTGCCCAATACATGGTCCACAGGCATTCGTAAAAATAGTAGCATCTAAATCTTCAAATATTTTTAAAACGCCATCACGTTCAGCAGTAAAACGAATTTGCTCTGAACCAGGGTTGATTCCAAAATCAGATTTCGGTTTAATCTTTTTATCTACCGCTTGTTTTGCGATGGATGCAGCTCTCGTTAAATCTTCATAAGAAGAATTTGTACAAGAACCTATAAGTCCCCAATCTACTTTAATTGGCCAACCATTCTCTTTTGCTTTTGCTCCTAACTCACCAACAGGTGTTGCTAAATCTGGTGTAAAAGGTCCGTTTAAATGTGGACGTAGCGTACTTAAATCAATTTCAATAACTTGGTCAAAATATTCTTCTGGATTTGCATATACTTCTTTATCACCTGTTAAATATTCTTTTACTTTGTTCGCTTCATCGGCAACATCACTTCTATCGGTAGCACGTAAATAACGCTCCATTGATTTATCATAACCAAAAGTAGAAGTCGTAGCACCAATCTCTGCTCCCATATTACAAATGGTTCCTTTTCCGGTACAAGATAAGTTCCTTGCTCCTTCTCCAAAATATTCAACTATAGCTCCTGTACCTCCTTTTACAGTTAGAATACCAGCTACTTTAAGAATAACATCTTTAGCAGACGTCCATCCATTTAAGCTACCTGTTAATTTTACTCCTATAAGTTTCGGGAATTTAAGTTCCCAAGCCATTCCTGCCATTACATCAACTGCATCTGCTCCACCTACACCAATTGCTACCATTCCTAAACCACCTGCATTTACGGTGTGAGAATCAGTACCAATCATCATACCTCCTGGAAAGGCATAATTTTCTAAAACAACTTGATGAATAATTCCTGCTCCTGGTTTCCAAAAACCAATACCATATTTATTAGAAACTGATGCTAAGAAATCAAAAACTTCACTACTTGTTTTGTTTGCGCGTTTTAAATCTACTGCAGCTCCTTGTTTTGCTTGAATCAAATGATCACAATGTACTGTTGTTGGTACAGCTACTTTTGGTTTTCCGGCTTGCATAAATTGTAATAAAGCCATTTGTGCTGTAGCATCTTGACACGCAATTCTATCTGGTGCAAAATTGACATAGTCTTTACCTCTTTGAAATGCTTTGTTAGAAGTTTCATCCCAAAGGTGAGCGTATAAAATCTTTTCTGAAAGTGTTAACGGTTTTCCTACAATTTCTTTAGCTTTTTCTACACGTTCAGCCATTGTGTCATAAACCTTCTTTATCATTTCTATATCAAATGCCATACTTTTTTTTTAAAAATTTATTGTTGTAATATACAAAATACAGCATCAATTTAAAAGTAGTTATCATATTATAGATTGATTCTAAAATAAGTTTTTTATATATCTTTTAACATTTTAACTAAGGCACAAAAAAAAGCCTGAATATATAATTCAGGCTTTTAACAATATATAATAAGTTTATATTTATCTAACTAACTGCTTTGTAGAAGGTTTAAACTTAGTTAGAACAATACCATCCACAGCTGCTTCATATTCTGCCATAGTTGGAGTTCTTCCTAAAATTGTAGATAAAACTACTACTGGAGTTGATGATAATAAAGATTCTCCTTTCTTCTCTCCTGAATCTTTTACAACTCTACCTTGAAATAAACGTGTTGATGTTGCCATAACTGTATCTCCAGGAGCTGCTTTTTCTTGGTTACCCATACATAGGTTACAACCAGGACGCTCTAAATACAACATGTTTTCATATCCTGTACGTGCTACTCCTTTTGGTGCGTTATCGTCGAATTCAAAACCTGAGTATTTTTGCAATACTTCCCAGTCTCCTTCTGCTTTTAACTCATCAACAATATTGTAAGTAGGAGGTGCAACTATTAAAGGTGCTTTAAATTCTACTTTACCATGTTGCGCTTCTACATTTTTCAACATTTGAGCTAATATTTTCATATCACCTTTGTGAACCATACAAGAACCTACAAACCCTAAATCTACTTTTTTAGTTCCACCGTAAAATGATAATGGTCTAATATTATCGTGTGTATAACGCTTAGAAACATCATCGTTATTAACATCAGGATCCGCAATCATTGGTTCAGCTATTTCATCTAAATCGATAACTACCTCTGCATGATACTTTGCGTTTGCATCTGGTCTTAAAGATGGTTTAATACCTGTTTTAAGCTCTACAATTCTAGTTTCTGCTTTATCAACAAGGCCTTTAAGCACTTGCTTTGCATTGTCCATTCCTTTATCAATCATGATTTGGATACGACCTTTTGCTATCTCTAATGATTCAATTAAAGTATCATCTTCAGAGATACAGATAGATGCTTTTGCTTTCATCTCTGCTGTCCAATCTGTAAATGTAAAAGCTTCATCAGCAGTTAATGTTCCAATATGAACCTCAATGATTCTTCCTTGGAAAACATTTTCACCACCAAACTGCTTTAACATTTGAGCTTGTGTAGCATGAACTACATCACGGAAATCCATATAAGATTTCATTTGTCCTTTAAAAGTAACTTTTACAGACTGTGGAATTGGCATTGAGGCTTCACCTGTAGCTAATGCTAAGGCAACTGTTCCTGAATCGGCTCCGAATGCAACACCTTTAGACATACGTGTGTGAGAATCTCCACCAATAATAATGTCCCAATCACCAACTGTAATATCATTTAATACTTTATGAATAACATCCGTCATAGGAAAATATTTTCCTTTAGGATCACGACCAGTAATTAAACCAAAGTCGTTCATGAAACTCATTAATCTTGGTATGTTTGCTTTCGATTTATCATCCCAAACTGAAGCCGTATGACAACCAGATTGGTAAGCGCCATCTACAATTGGAGAAATAGTCGTTGCAGCCATCATCTCTAATTCTTGAGAAGTCATTAAACCTGTAGTATCTTGCGACCCTACAATATTAACTTCTACACGAACATCAGATCCTGCATGTAATGTTTTACCTGGTGTAGTTCCTACTGCATTCTTATTGAATATTTTTTCAACAGCTGTTAAACCTTGTCCTTCTATAGAAATCTCTTTTGATGGCGCATAAACAGGTATAACATCAATGTTTAATACTTTTGAAGCAAACGTTTGTAATTTTTTACCAAAAACAACAGCATAAGAACCACCTGCTTTCATAAACTCCATTTTTTGTGGTGTAAATGCAGCAGAAATATCTTTTAACTCTTTATCGCCGTTGTATAATTTTTTCTCTTTTGTATTAATAGTAAGTACGGTTCCTGTTGCAACAGAATATTCTTCTTTTAATACAGGGTCTCCGTTTTCATCACGAATTGTGTTTCCTTCTGCATCTTTTTGTTGTACCCAGTTTTTAAGGTCTAAACCAATACCGCCAGTTACACCAACAGTTGTTAAAAAGATAGGAGAAATTCCGTTTGTTCCCGCAATTGCCGGAGCAATATTTATAAATGGTACATAAGGACTCGATTTAATACCTGTCCATAATGCTACGTTGTTTACACCAGACATTCTTGATGATCCAACTCCCATTGTTCCTTTTTCTGCAATTAACATCACCCTTTTATCAGGATGTTGTGCTTGTACTGCTTTTAATTCGTTCTGTTGTTCTATGTTATGTTCAAATAAACACTGACCGTGTAATTCACGATCTGAACGCGAGTGTGCATCACCACCTGGAGATAATAAATCTGTTGAGATATCACCTACTCCTGCGATAAAAGTTACAACCTCTATTTTTTCATCTATTTCTGGTAATTTTGTAAAAAACTCTGCTTTTGCATAGCTTTCAATAAGCTCTTTTGCAATAGTGTTTCCTAGTTTAAAAGCCTCTTCTATACGAGCAGTATCTGCCTCATATAAAAACACTTGTGTTTTTAACACATCAGAAGCTTGTTTTGCCAAAACTACATCATTTCCTAAAGCTAAATCTAATAAAACTTCTACAGAAGGTCCACCTTTCATATGAGATAACTGTTCGAAAGCAAAAGCTGTTGAAATTTCTTCAACTACAGATTCTCCTAAAATAATTTCTTTTAAAAATTTAGCCTTTACACTAGCAGCACTTGTAGTACCTGGTAAAACGTTATATATAAAAAAGTTAAGAGAATCTTCTCTAAACTCATTATTTACATCTTTAATTTGATCAATTATTTTACCTACCAATTCTGCACCGTCGATTGGTTTTGGATGAAGCCCTTGTTTTTTTCTCTCTTCTATCTCTTTTATATACTCTATATAAATACTCATTCTAAAGGTTTTTTTAAAACATTAAACACCTAATTACAATCTTTTAATTGTATTTATTCTCTTTTGGAGTTTTATACAAACACTCTTAATTATATAAATATTAAAAGTAAAATTGTGCAATTTTAGTTGAGCAAAAGTACTGCTTTCATCTCAATTTTAAAAAATAAACACATAACTAGGTGAATTACTAAGCAAATAATAATTTATATTTTAAAAAAAAATAAATCAACAATAAAAAAGACTTAAAATGTTAATATATTATCAAATTAACAATTTAAAGCCATTGAGAAATTAGTAAATCAATGGTTATAATTAATAAAAATAAAAAAGCAGACCTATAAGCTGGATTCTGTTCCTTATAAATAAGGCTCTTATCATTTCTCTAGTTTTACAATTACTCGTAAAATCAATCTGCCTACCCCTTAGAATCGCGCGAGTAGCGCTCGAGCTCTAATGTACATGACATTGCACCGCATAGAGTTTACCTGGTTTCACTACAGCCTTACCTGTACATACTTTCTGCTGCACTTGTCCTCGGTTTTCACCGGACGGGTGTTATCCGCTATGCTACTCTTTGGTGTCCAGACTTTCCTACTTATACTAAATACAAGTCGATAAGATGGTCTGCTTCAATATTTTTATAAAATTTGCTATTTTCATAAAAAAACCCACTCAATAAATTGAGTGGGAAAATTGCTATGAAAAAGAAAAAGTGTTTAGAACGTCTTCTAAACGACTACAAATATAGTGCAGTTTTTTTAATTAAAAAAAATATTTTACATAAAAATTAACATAGTTTTAATTTTTACAAAAAAACCACTCAAAATTTGAGTGGTTTTTTTAATTATACAACGAAAAAATAGGTTTAAGAGAACATATCTTTTACTTTGTCAAAAAATGATTTATCTGATTTTTGCGGTCTTGGGCTAAAATTTTTATCGGTTACCATTTTGTCAAAGAAACCACGCTGTTCTTTTGTTAATTCTTGTGGTGTCCAAACATTAATATGTATTAAGAAATCACCTGTACCATAACGCTCAATGCTTGGTAAACCTTTTCCTTTTAACCTTAATATTTTACCTGATTGAGTTCCTGCATCAATCTTTATTTTTACTTTCCCTGTTACTGTTTCAACTTCTTTAGAAACTCCTAAAACTGCTTCAGAAAAATTAATATATAAATCGTAATGAATATTACTTCCCTCTCGCTTTAATGTTTCGTGTTGAATCTCTTCTATTAAAACTAATAAATCACCTGGAATAGAGTTTTTACCTGGCGCTTCATTTCCTTTTCCTCCTACTTTTAATTGAACTCCTTCTGTAACTCCTTCTGGAATATTTATTGAAACAGTTTCTTCTTTAACAATTAAACCTTGCGCATCTGATCCGCTTGGTTTACTGTTAAGCATTTCTCCTGCTCCTTGACATGTACCACAAGTAGTTGCTGTTTGCATTCTACCTAAAATAGTATTGGTAACTCGCATTTGCTGTCCACTACCATTACATGTTGTACATGTTTTATAAGTAACACCGTCTGCCTGAACTTTTCTACGAACCTTTACCTTCTTCTCTACTCCGTTTGCGATCTCTTCTAAAGTAAGTTTTACTCGAATTCGCATATTAGACCCTTTAACTCTGGCTTGTCGTTGCCCTCTGCCGCCGCCGAAACCACCAAAGCCGCCTCCGCCACCACCGAAGATATCTCCGAATTGACTGAATATATCATCCATATCCATTCCGCCGCCGCCAAAGCCGCCACCGCCACCTTGTGGACCATCAAAAGCTGCATGACCATATTGGTCGTAACGTGCTTTTTTATTGTCATCACTTAATATTTCATAAGCCTCGGCACATAGTTTAAATTTTTCTTCGGCTGTTTTGTCATCCGGGTTTTTATCTGGATGATATTTTATCGCCATTTTACGATATCCTTTTTTTATATCTGCTTGCGACGCCGATTTTGAAATGCCTAATACTTCGTAGTAATCTTGTTTTGCCATTTTATTCTATTCTAGAATTGCTTATTAAATAAAGCAATTTTTAAAAATTATTCTTATACATGCACAAAGCTATTGCTTTGATATTAAAATCATTTTTATGCTTGTCCTACCACCACTTTTGGGTGACGAATAATTTTATCTCCTAACTTATAACCTGTTTCTATACAGTCAATAATTTTTCCTTTTAAATCTTCTGAAGGTGCTGGTATTTGCGTAATTGCTTGGTGCACTTCTGCATCAAAGACATCTCCTTGCTTTACTTCAATAGCTGTTAAACCTTTTTGCTCTAAAGTTTTTGTTAACTTTTGATAAATTAACAATACTCCTTTGCGTAATTCTTCTGCTTCTTTGTCATCATCAGCATGTGTCAAAGCACGCTCAAAATCATCTAAAATTGGCAGTAAAACTGTCATTACTTCCTGTCCCGCAGTTTTATAAAGCTCTACACGTTCTTTAGAAGTACGCTTTTTATAGTTTTCGAACTCAGCAAACAAACGTAAATGTTTATCTTTTTCAGTTGCTAATAACTCCTCAGTAGTTGGTTCTTCCTTCTCTACAACTTCCTCTACTTGTGGCGTTTCCTCTAAAGGTGCTTTATCTATAGCATCTTTTAATTCGTCTTCTTTTGTATATTGATCTTTACTCATTGTAAATCGTCTCTTTAAATTCTTCAGCATACTTTTATCAATAATATTGCCAATAAAAAAATCGTGTCATGTTGACACGATTTTTATTTTATATTTTCACTTTAACTTTTATAGTTTTGGTGCATTTACCACAACACTACCTTTTGGCTTACTAAAATCGGCCTGTTCTGTAAAAATCACATTCGATAATTGTACTTCACCTATTTTATTTTTATATCCATCCTCTAAAGACCACATATGAAATGTCCAATTTTTAGGGATAAGAGCACCATCAATAACTGTGTATGAATTGTACTTAATAGCATGTGGTTCCTTTTCTGCTTTTTCTTTGCCTTTTCCATAACTAACAATATAAGCTGCTCCTTCTAATATACTTGATTTAGAATTTTTATAGATTATATACCAATCATCTGGTGCATCTCCTGTTCCTGAAGAAAAAGATAGTTTTGCTGTTTCTAAATCAACCTGCCCCCATTTATTTTTATCTAAATCAGACCAAATTGTTCCTTTATCATTTAATTTATATGGTAATCCTAAAAAGTAAGACCATGTAAAAATATCAAAACGCGCTCCTTCATGTAATTTTTCAGCAATACCTTTTACGTAAACGTTAGTTCCGTCAAAAATTATTATTGAACCGTCTTTCTTTTCTATTTTTATTTTACCGCCTCCTGTTTCTTGCGTTATTTTACCTAATAAATGTTCTGCTCCACCAAATTTAATATCTATATCAAAAGAAATATATTTCTTTTTCATAAACACCTCTTTTTGATGTTTTTTCTCTATTGAACTTGTAAACTCCTTAGCTGATATTATTTGAGCTGATGCATTTAAAAATAGACTAAATACTAAAGCTAAAGAAAATAATGTTTTCATAATATTATAATTAATATGTTTTGATTTGTAGTCGTAGCCTTAAATATTACTTACAGTTAATTGAATACTTGTTATAAATAAATTTTAATCTTCTATTCTTTCAATTTTGGCTCCGATAGATTTTAAACGTGCTTCTATATTTTCGTATCCTCTATCAATTTGTTCAATATTATTAATAATACTGGTTCCTTTTGCTGATAAAGCTGCTATTAATAAAGAGATTCCTGCGCGAATATCTGGCGAAGTCATTTTTGTTGCTTTTAACATCGATTTAAAATCATGACCAATTACAGTTGCTCTATGCGGATCACATAAAATTACTTTTGCGCCCATATCAATCAATTTATCAACAAAAAACAAACGACTTTCAAACATCTTTTGGTGGATTAATACCGTTCCTTTTGCCTGTGTTGCAATAACTAATACAATACTTAACAAATCTGGTGTAAATCCTGGCCAAGGTGCATCTGCAACTGTTAAAACAGATCCATCAATATAATTCTGAATCTCATAACTATCTTGTGCCGGAATGTAAATATCGTCTCCTTTTTTCTCTAATTTAATTCCTAACTTACCAAATACACTTGGTATTTGTCCTAGGTTTTTCCAACTAACATCTTTTATGGTTAATTCAGATCGTGTCATTGCTGCCACACCAATCCAACTACCAATTTCAATCATATCAGGTAACACTCTATGCTCGCATCCTCCTAAAGAAGTTACTCCTTCAATAGTTAATAAATTAGAGCCTACTCCTGTAATTTTAGCGCCCATAGAATTCAACATTTTAGATAATTGTTGAATATATGGCTCACAAGCTGCATTGTATATTGTGGTAGTTCCTTTGGCCAAAACTGCTGCCATAATAATATTAGCAGTTCCTGTTACCGAAGCTTCGTCTAAAAGCATATCGGTACCAACCAATCCATCTTCTGCTTCAACACCGTAAAAGTATTCTTCTTTATTGTAACGAAATTTAGCCCCAAGGTTAATAAAACCTTCGAAGTGTGTATCTAAACGACGACGCCCAATTTTATCACCTCCCGGACGTGGAATATATCCTTTTCCGAAACGCGCTAATAACGGACCAACAATCATTATTGATCCTCTTAATGAACTTCCGTCTCTTTTAAATTCAGGTGATTCTAAATATTGTAGATTAATATTATCTGCCTGAAAACTATATGAATTACTTCCTAACTTTTCTATTTTAACTCCTAATTCTCCTAAAATAAAAATTAGTTTATTTACATCAATAATATCAGGAATATTATTAATTACTACTTTTTCGGCAGTTAATAATACTGCACATATAATTTGTAATGCTTCGTTTTTTGCTCCTTGAGGTGTTATTACTCCGCTAAGTTTGTGACCTCCTTCAATTTTAAATGATGCCATTTATTTTTTTCTGTGTTTATTATTACTGTAATTCGTTTTTCCTTTAGAAGAACTTTTATGACTTGTCTTACCTTGCTGTGTAGTACGTTTTCTTAATAAATTTTTACTTTCTGCTAACCTCTCATTAGTTTCTCTTAAATCGATTTTTTTATCTGATAAATTATATAAATGGTTAAAAATAACAACATCATCAACGGTATCTTTATTCCAATTTAAATAGCATTTTTTCATGTGATTAGCAATCGTAAAAACCAATGCTTCTCTTTTTTCACCTTCTTCCCAAGTCAATGCAATATTTATCATGGTTTGAATATTGTTACCGTAATAACGGTATCTTGAAGCAGATTTTGGATAATCCATCTTTTCTGGCTTCTCTGTCAATTCTTCTTTAGATGGAGTTTCGTATGGTGAATCTGCATCTAATTTAAAATCAGCAATTATATGTAACTGATCCCAAAGTTTGTGCTTAAAATCTGGCACATCACGTAAATGAGGCTGTAAATTTCCCATTACATCTACAATCGCTTTTGCCATTGTATTTCTTTCCTCTTTTGTTTCTAAAGCGATGCAGTGATTTATTAATTTTTGTATATGTCTTCCGTATTCCGGAATTATTAAGTGGTCTCTTTCTGAATTGTACTCTAAATCAAACGTCATTTCTCTATATTTTATATATGCAAAATAGGTAATTATTGCGAATTACATAGTTATCCGATTACCTTTAATTTTGCGAATTGCAATAATAATTTCTTTTTCCCTACGGTACCAAACTTAATTTCTGCCTTTTTATTGGGTCCTTTCCCTTCTAAAGCAACTACCTCACCTGTTCCAAAACGGTTGTGTTCTACAAAATTACCAACCACTATTTCACCATCAAATAAATTGATTGCAGAACTAACATCTGATACCTTTTTCATTTTACTTTTTGGCGGTATAATATTTGGTTTTTCTTTTTTTGCTAAAAACTCTTTTCGTTGTTTTTGAATTGGTTTTTGAAAACGGATATTCTTAGGAGTATCATCATCAAACATACTTGCATCAATAAACCTATTCGCTAATGCTACTGGCACTTTAGGTGCTAAATGCTCTACAAATTTATCATCAATTTCTTCTAAGAAACGACTTGGTTCACCGTCTGTTAATTTTCCCCAGCGGTAACGTGTTTGTGCATACGTTAAGTAAGCTACTTTTTCTGCTCGTGTTAAGGCTACATAAAATAAACGACGCTCTTCTTCTAGCTCACTACGTGTATTCATGCTCATTCCAGAAGGAAACAAACCTTCTTCTAAACCAACAATGTATACATATTGATATTCTAATCCTTTTGATAAGTGTATGGTCATTAATGAAACCATTGGTGTATCGTCACTTTCACTATCAAAATCTGTTGCTAAGGCTACATCTTCTAAGAAAATAGGTAATGAAGCATCTTCGCCTGTTTCAATTCTATCTGTTATAAAGTCTTTTATTCCGTTTAATAATTCCTGAACGTTTTCAACTTTATTTACACCTTCTGGTGTACCATCTTTTTGTAAATCTTTTACTAATTGTGTTTGCTTTACTACCAAATCGGCAATTTCGAAAGCATTCATCTTTTGAGCGTCTATTTGAAAACGCTGAATCATTCTAGTAAAATTAGCTAGCTTGGTTTTGGTACCTGAATTTATTTTTAAATCAACTTTATCTAAATTTAATAAAATATCGAAAATTGATTTTTTATAGTGATTTGCTGCTATCGCTAATTTATCAATCGTTGTAGCACCAATTCCTCGTGCTGGATAATTAATAATTCTCTTTAAAGCTTCTTCATCATTCGGATTTATTAGCATACGTAAATACGATAATAAATCTTTTATTTCTTTACGTTGATAAAATGAAATACCTCCGTAAATCTTGTACTTAATATCTTTTTTTCGCAAAGCATCTTCCATTGCTCTAGATTGTGCATTGGTACGATATAAAATAGCAAAAGAATCACTTGTTAATTGATGATTCATTTTGTTTTCCCAAATAGATTGCGCTACGAAACGCCCTTCTTCTCCGTCAGAAATTGTTCGCATTACTTTAATGCTTTCTCCAGGGTCATTTGCTGTCCAAACTTCCTTATCTAACTTCGTTTTATTTTTATCAATTACACTATTGGCAGCTTCAACAATATTACTTGTTGATCGGTAATTTTGCTCTAATTTAAAAGTCTTAACATCCGGATAATCTTTTTGAAAATTCAAGATGTTGTTTATGTTTGCTCCACGGAAACTATAAATACTTTGCGAATCATCACCAACTACACAAATATTCTGAAAACGATCTGCTAATGCTCTAACAATTAAATATTGTGAGTGATTTGTATCCTGATACTCATCAACCATTATATATTTAAAACGACTTTGGTACTTTGCTAAAACTTCAGGAAAACGAGTTAGTAATTCATTGGTTCTTAACAACAAATCATCAAAATCCATTGCTCCTGCCTTAAAGCATCTTTCTACATAAGCTTTATAAATTTCACCTACTTTTGGCCTGCTTGCTTCTAGATCTGCCTCTTGTAAATCTGAATTATTAAAATATGCTCTAACAGTTATTAAGCTATTTTTAAACGATGAAATTCTGCTTAAAATCTGCTTTGGTTTGTAGCGATCTTTATCTAATTTCATTTCTCTAATGATCGTAGAAATCAACCTAACAGAATCTTGTGTATCGTAAATTGTAAAGTTAGAAGGATAGCCTAAACGATCTGCTTCTGATCGTAAAATACGAGAAAAAACAGAGTGAAAAGTTCCCATCCATAAATTCTTTGCTTCGCTGTAACCAACAACACCTCCAATACGCTCTTTCATTTCACGAGCTGCCTTATTTGTAAAGGTTAGCGATAAAATATTAAAAGAATCTACTCCTTCTTTCATTAAATGCGCTATTCGATAGGTTAAAACTCTGGTTTTACCCGATCCGGCTCCTGCGATAATTATCATTGGGCCATCTTTTTGTAAAACGGCTGCTCTTTGTGGTTCGTTAAGTTGCTCTAAGTAAGTATTCAATAGAAAAAATTTGAAATAATTTTTAAATCGGAAATTTAACCATTCTTTTAGGTTATATAAAGAATGTAACCTTTTTTTTATTCACAATTTTTATTTCCTTAAAAGCGGATAAAACAACATATTTGCTTTAGAGCAAATAAATAACAATATCTGCTTATTTACAGATATTTTTGGTCAATTATAAATATTTAAGTATTTTTAAGACTTATAAAAAACATTAATGACAAGTATTTTAACAGGAGACATTGTAAAATCTAGGAAATCCGACAGTAGCGTTTGGCTAGAAAAGCTAAAAACTATTCTTAATAAATTCGGAAAACAACCTATTGATTGGGAAATTTTTAGAGGCGATAGTTTTCAACTTGAAGTGCCTGTAGAGAAAGCTTTTTATGTTGCTTTTTTATTAAAAGCTCAGCTAAAACAGGTAGATAATATTGATGTTAGAATTGGTATTGGTATTGGCAGTAAAGATTCTAAAAATTTACATATTACAGAAGCCAATGGAGAAGCTTATGTTAACTCAGGTGAAGTTTTTGACAGTTTGGTGAAAAAACAATTAATTGCAATAAAAACTCCTTGGTTAGCGTTAAATGAAGAACTTAACTTAGCTTTAGAGTTGGCTTTATTGACTATGAATAGTTGGACAAAAAATTCAGCTGAAGTATTTCAATTATCAATAGAAAACCCGTTATTAACTCAAAGTGAAATTGGAAAAAAAATAGGCATCACACAAAGTAATATTAGTGAACGACAAAAACGCGCTGGCTACGATGCTATTATCAAATTAGAAAAAAGATACAGAGAATTAATTCAACAAAAAACAGTTTTATCATGATCTTATTCTTAAAGTTTCTAATTGCTCATTTTTTAGGTGATTTTATTTTTCAATCAGAAAAATGGGTGAAAAATAAAGAGAAAAAAAAGATTAAATCTAAAAAACTATACTTACATATTACTGTTCATTTATTATTGTTATTAATAATGACCAGCTTTAGTTTTAAATATATTTTGGGTGTACTTCTTATAACTACAACTCACTATTTAATTGATTTAAGTAAATTATATTTACAGCATAAAAAGAACAAAACTTGGCTGTTTTTTATAGATCAGTTTTTACATATTTTAATGTTAGCCTTGGTAACTTATTCGTATTTCCCTTATCGATTTAATATTGATTTTCTTTTTTCTCTAAAAGCACTTTTACTGATATCTTGTTTGATTTTTGTGAGTTTTGTTGCATCAATAATAATACAAACGATAATATCGCAATGGAGTCCTGAAAAAGAATTTAAAAAAGAAGATGACTCTTTGGCTAAAGCAGGAAAATATATCGGAATTTTAGAACGTTTATTAATATTTACGTTCATTGTTATCGGACAATGGGCAGGTGTTGGGTTTTTATTAGCTGCAAAATCTATTTTCCGTTTTGGAGATTTAACTTCAGCTAAAGATAGAAAACTAACAGAATACATTTTAATCGGAACTTTATTAAGTTTTGGATTGGCAATTTTAACAGGACTTGTATATTCGCATTATGGAAGATAAAATTATTGAAGGATTCGCATACGCTTTACCAGCAATGGTAACAGGCTTTGTAGCCTATTTTATATTAGGCGCATTTATTAAACAAGATAACAACGAAAAAAAATTTAATGCTTTAGTTGATAAAAAACGTGAAAGCTTACCTATTAAACTGCAAGCTTACGAGCGCTTACTTTTGTTTTGCGAGCGCATAAACCCTACAAAATTATTGGTAAGAGTAATTCCTATTGGAGAAGATACTAACAGTTATGTGCAATTATTAATTGCTAATATCGAACAAGAATACGAGCATAATATGGTACAACAATTATATGTATCGGAAGATAGTTGGAAAGCAATAGTGGCTGCAAAACTAACAATCATCGCTAAGCTTCGTAAAACATCAGAAACAGCAAAAACGGCAAAAGATTTACGCGAAAATATATTAATTGATTATGCTCAGAATGAGAACCCAACACAAACATCAATTGCATATTTAAAACAAGAAGTTAAGAAATTAATATAACTAAAGAGCCTATACTAAAATAGAGGTTTTTTTAATCTTCTTTGATAAAAAAGTAGTAATAAATTACATACAACCAACTCAATGCTCCGTGAATAATTGCAAAAAGTATCGATTTGTTTCTATCCCAAGAAATAACAACAGCGATAACACTTCCTAAACCTATTCCGTTTTTAACGATTGTTTTATTTATAACAGCTCCCGACCCTTCGTGCGCGAAAGTTTCAACAGCAACTAACAACAACATAAACGCAAATAATCTTTTTTTCATCTTTTATTTTTTAAAAAATATTACTTCTCAACTGGCAAGGTTAAAGTACTCGCCCATTCCGTCCATGAACCATCATATACGGAATAGTTTGTATTGCCTGCTAATTCATTTCCTAATGCTAAAATACAGGCTGTAATACCTGATCCGCATGAAAAAATAACAGCTTCTTTCTTCGGTTTTAATACTGAAAAAATTTCTTGCAATTTTTCTTTAGATTTCATCTTTCCATCAATCTGTAATTCGGAATGTGGTAAACTTTTAGAATTCGGAATATGACCACCTCTTAAACTTTTTCTCGGTTCTGGCAATGATGCTTCGAAGCGTCCTTTAGAACGCGCATCAAAAATATGTTTCTTATTCTTTGACGCTATCAATACATCTTTAGTAGTGCTTAAGTAGTTAATTTTAAAATATGCCTTAAAATTACCTTTTAATAGTTGTTTGTTTTTATAAGTTTCTATTGGAAATTCCGCTTCTTGCCAAGCAGGTAATCCGCCGTTTAAAACAGCTACGTTTTCAAAACCAAACAGTTTAAATAACCACCAAGCTCGAGGTGAAGAATACACGCCTAAATCATCATAAATAATTATACAACTATCTTTATTAACTCCCAGTTTTTGAATCTCTTTTTCAAAATGCTCTTTTGTCGGAATTGTATTCGGAAACTCACCTTCTTTATTTAAGAAAACACTTTTTAAATCGAACAAAACTGAATTTATAATTTGCTCTTTACTATCTACTTTATTTTCTTGAGTGCCTACCTTGGCAATACTTGCATCTAAAATAATTAAATTATCTGCTTTTATATTTTTAAATAACCAATGAACTGAAACAAGCGGACTCGGAATTGTAATTTTCATTTATATCTTTTTTAAAATCAATTTAAAGATTTAAAGTCTTCCTTTTAAACCTAAAAAAACATCAATGCTAAATTACACATTGATGTTTTTATTCTATTGTTCACTTTTGGTGATTTTTTTGTCAATTCGAGTGAGTTTTACGATTGAAATGAGCAAAACTTATATCGAGAATTAAAGCTGTTACTTCTAAATTAGTTCTCGATACTATTTTTTTATCAAAAATCACTCGAACTGACATTACAAAAGTCTTTTTTAACTCAAAAATAACATTCATTTTTTATTTTACATCATCATAATTATCGTCCCAATTTTTAGGTTTAGGATCGTGTAATTTACCTACAGATTTTGCAACAACCATAGAAACAGTTGCATCACCTGTAACATTAATAGTAGTACGTAACATATCTAATGGTCTGTCTACAGCAAAAATTAATGCTAAAGCCACCGGATACAAATCTTTAGGGAAACCAATAGATTCTAACACAATAACCAACATTACCATTCCAGCCCCAGGAACAGCCGCGCTACCTATAGATGCTAACAAAGCCGTTAAAACAATTGCCATTTGATTTGCAAAGCCTAAACCTTCTGGCCATAAAACTTGCATTACAAATACTGCCGCTACTGCTTGGTATAAACTTGTTCCGTCCATATTTATAGTTGCACCTACTGGCAACACAAAACTAGATACTTCTTTATCTACACCAATATGTTCCTCAACACGCTCCATCGTAACGGGTAACGTTGCCGCACTCGAACTTGTAGAAAAAGCTAATAATTGCGCTGGACTTAATTGTTTTAAAACCCAAAAAGGATTTTTCTTTGTATAAACACTTACTAAAACTGAATAGAAAACAATCATTAACAATAAGCCTAAAACTACAACTCCGGCATATTTTAATAAAGCAAGTAAAATATCAGGATCACCAGAAGTAACCACAACATTTGCCAATAAAGCAAAAACAGCAAACGGAGAAATTAACATTATAAGGTCTACCATTTTTAAAATAGCTTCGTTTAATGAATCGAAAAAATTCTTTAAAGGTTTTGCTTTCTTTTCACCTATTAATAACATTGATATTCCTAAGAAAATAGTAAAGAATATTACTTGTAACATTGCTTTATTATTACTCATCGCACTGACTGCGTTATCTGGTACCATATCTACTACAAACTGTAAAGGACCGCTACTTTGTTGCCTTGTTGCTTCGGTTATTTTAGCTGTTACTCCAGAACTTTTTGCGTACGTATTTGTTAGCTTATCTACTGTTTCTGGAGATATTCCGTCTCCTGGCTGAATCACATTTACCAATACCAAACCAATTGTAATTGCAACTACAGTAGTACCAATATATATAAGCATAGTTCTTACACCAATACTTTTAAATTTAGAAATATCTTTTAAATCTGAAATTCCTTTAATTAATGAAGCTACAATTAACGGTACAGCTATTAATTTTAATAATTTCACAAAAATAGTTCCTAATGGTTTTATCCAGTCCTCTATAAAACTATTCCAGCCAAATTGCAATGCTAAAAATCCGAATAAGATTCCTAGAACCATTCCTATTAAAATTTTCCAATGTAACGCCAGTTTTTTCATCTAATTGATTTAAATTTTTAAAGGCTGTAAGATAAAATAAATATTTAAAAAATGTGACCATAAATACGTAACTTGTGTCATAATTACCAATAACTAATTACAAACCTTATAACAACATTAAAATGGCAGGAATTTTAGACTTATTAAACAGCGACTTAGGTAAATCAATTATATCAGGAGTGGCAGGTTCTACAGGGCAAGACACTAACAAAACAAGCAGTGTTTTAACTATGGCTTTACCTGTTTTAATGAAAGCAATGCAACGCAATACTGCAACCCAACAAGGAGCTGAAGGATTAATGGGTGCTTTAAATAAACACGACGGTAGTATTTTGGATAATTTAGGCGGTTTATTTAATGGCGGTGTAAATGCTGATGTTTTGCAAGATGGAGGTAATATTTTAAAACACGTTTTAGGAAACAAACAACAAGGTGTAGAAAAAATCATTGGGCAAAAAGCTGGAATAGATGCAGGGTCTGTTGCTAATATCTTAAAAACAGCCGCGCCAATTTTAATGGGAGTTTTAGGTAAACAATCTCGTCAAGATAATGTAAACAAATCAAGTGATTTAGGTGGGTTATTAGGTGGGTTGCTTGGTGGTAGCTCTGCTGATAAAGAGCAAAGTTTTTTAGAGCAAATTTTAGATGCAGATGGTGATGGTAGTATTGTTGATGATATTGCTGGTATGGTTTTAGGCGGTGCCGATCAAAAAAAATCTGATGGAGGATTACTTGGAGGATTATTAGGTGGTATTTTTGGAAAAAAATAAATTTTACATTTATATAATATCAAAAAGGGTAAACATTTGTTTGCCCTTTTTCTTTTAATTACTTTTGCCGCCATGGAAAAATTGAAACAACGTTGGGGTTTAAATACTACTTGGGATGTAATAGCTGTATTAATTGTGTTTTCTATTAACGGTTCGTTTGCCTCATGGGTTGCAAAACCTATTACTGCCTTTTTTGGACTTTCTCCTGAAACTACTTCGCCTTGGTTGTATTGGCCTTTACGTATTCTACTTATTTTTCCTGTTTACCAAACTACATTGCCTTTAGTAGGTTGGTTATTTGGGCAATTTAAATTCTTTTGGGCTTTTGAAAAGAAGTTTTTAAGTCGTTTAGGCTTAGGGTTTCTTTTTAAAAAATAATCCTTATTTCGATTAAGAATAAAAATTATACTTCTTTATTTTATTTCTAATATTTATTTTAAATTAATCACACTTAAAGCTACAGGTATTCATACTATTCTTTTTATTACTTTTTTTGTATGTTTATAGTTCATATCATAAGTTAATATTAAAAGTTCTGGCAGTCTTTTTTATCAAAAAAACACTTAATATTTATTTAAATTAGAATCACTAAAAAATAATCTATGAAAACTTATAAATATATAATTCTATTCTTAATAACTTCATTGTTAAACTCATGTGCTTTAAAACCAATAACTTCTCAATATACTTTTGTAGAAACAGGTTTAAATAAAGTAACGCTTGATAAATTAGGTAACGGAACAGTATTAATTTATAACGGCGCAGATATTTTACATAAAATAGATAACACTGCCAGATTAAATGTTTGGATAAACGATAAAGCATTAGGGCAGATTAGACCTAAAGAATATGTTATAATTAACCTAAAAAAAGGAGATTATACCTTTAAGGCTTTACATATTGATGTTCTTAAAATGAAAAGCATACATGATGTGAAAATTAACGAAAACACAAAAATCATAAAAATTAAACCTAACATTACATCTAACAGGCTAACGATTACAAATGAGCTACCTAAAAAATTTGAAAAATATAAATACGTAGTAAAAAGATAACTAAAAACTCATTATACCTTTACTACTTTATAAATAGGTATCGGCAAAGCTACACCTTCAGCTAAAAATCGTTTATGAACTGCTTCTTTTAAAGCGCATTTGGTTTTAAATTCTTGAAACGGTTCATTTAACCAAACATAAGCCCTTAAATGTATATGATCTGTATACACATCAATTACTCGAACATCTACTTGATCTGTATTAATAATTACCTGATGTGGCGTTCTAAAATCAATTACTGTAGGAAGTTTAATCGCTTCTTCTTGTATAATTCTTCTCGCTAAATCGATATCTGCCTTTAAACCTAGTTTAAAATTATTAAAACTTAATACATGCGAATCTTCAATCGTATGGTTTAAAACTGAATCGGTACTTATTACAGAATTCGGTATAATTAATCGCTTATTTTCAAAATTATTAATTACCGTATGTCGCAACGTAATATCTTCAACAATACCAACCCTAGTATCATCTAGTCTAATATAATCTCCAACACGAAAAGGTTTAAAAACAACAATAAATGCACCTGCTATTAAGTTTGATAAGGCGGCTTGAGCAGCAAAACCTATAATTGCAGCTAATATACCTGCTCCCGAAAAAATTAAAGTAGCTTTACTTCTAAAAGCTGGTACGGTCATAATAATATATATGATACCGAAAAGCCCTAGAAAAAACTTTACCGAATTACGCAAAAACAAAATACTTGTTTTCCCATAACGATCTATTTTTCTACGTTTTATTATCTGAACAATAATATAACGTACAATTCTAGACAATACCCAAGCAACAAAAACAACTATTAATACATACCCTAAAATTCCAAAAAAAGAATCTAAGTTAAAATGATATTTAAATAACTTATCCATTAAAATAATGCTGTTTGACTATCATCGTCTTCTTCAGTTTGCTTTTTCTTTTTTTGAAGCGCTCTTTCTAATGCTTTTTTTGCTTTATCTTCTTTAGAGTTTACAAACTCTTTTGGCGCTATTTCTTCGATATCAAGAGGTAAACTTTCTTCAGTTATCTCTTCCTCTTCGTTTACTTCAATATCTTCAACTTTTTCTTCTTCAGGCTCTTCGTATGGTAATGAATCTAATAAGTTAACCGTACGTATTTTATCTGTTGTTAATTGATTTCCTTGTGCCTTAATACCTTTTACGGCTATAAAATCTTCAAAATTTATATCAATCTTATCCAAACTACGCTTAGAGAATAATACCTCAGCCATTGGGCGATAATCTGTAGAAACAATTTCTAATTTCGATTTTTCTGTTTCTGATATAAATAATTCTTCTTTATCAGTAGTATCAATTAAAAAACGCTTAACATAATAACGCTCTTTTTCTCCATCGAAATAAATAGCTGAAATAGGTTTGTTAGGTTTCCATTTTTCTAACACAATCATGTCATTTTCAAAATGCATTGTTAGCTCTGGAGATACCGCTTTTATTTTACCTGATTGTGTTGCTATTAAAATTTTATCTTCTGCTCTAAACTCTCCTAATAACTCCCCTCTATCATCAACATTTAAACGCTGTACAGCATCATCAAACCATATTTTTCGTGGTTTTAAAGTAGATACTCCTGCTGATTTAAAATCAATTTTTCTAATAGCAAATTTAGTTATTTGATTACCACGAACTGCTCTACCTTTTATTGCTAAGTCAGAGAAATCTATATCCCATTTTAATTTTTTTATACTACCAACTGCTCGAAGATTTATAGTAACAACCTCAGCTTCACCATTAGGATTTGCTGAAAAGTATAACATTTTTGAACCTTTATTCCCTGCTGTTAAATCATATTCTTTATCGCGCGTTACACTTGTTACGTTAAAACGTTTCATATAACTCGGTCCTTTTGCACCATCTTTATACATCATGTTATAAACCGTACGCTTGTCTTTCTTTTTAAAGATTGCAATGTGAATAATATCTTTACCTACAAAAGTTTTAGCTGCCACTTTGGTAACAATCATTTTACCATCGCTTTTAAAGATAATTATATCATCAATATCGGCACATTCTGTAACGTATTCATCTTTTTTAAGTGAAGTACCAACAAAACCTTCCTCTCTATTTACATAAAGTTTTGTATTTCGCATTACTACTTTCGTAGCGATGATATCATCAAAAATTCTGATTTCAGTTTTACGCTCACGACCTTTACCGTATTTTGTTTTTAGGTTTTTAAAGTAGTTAATAGCAAACTCTATTAAATTATCTAAGTAATTCTTTACTTCAGCTATTTTCTCCTCTAAACTTTCTATATGCTGTTTGGCTTTGTCAATATCAAATTTAGAGATTTTCTTAATTCTGATTTCCGTTAAACGAACAATATCTTCTTCTGTTATTGCCCTTTTTAAATGTTTTATATGAGGCTGTAAACCTTTATCAATTGCCTCAATTACACCTTGCCAAGTTTCTACTTCTTCAATATCACGGTAAATTCTATTTTCAATAAAAATTCGTTCTAACGATGCAAAATGCCATTGCTCTTGCAATTCGTTTAACTGAATTTCTAATTCACGCTTAAGTAAATTTACTGTTAAATCTGTAGAGTGTTTTAGCATTTCAGAAACCCCAACAAATACAGGTTTGTTATCTTCAATAGTACAAGATAGTGGTGAAATTGAATTTTCACAATTCGTAAATGCGTATAAAGCGTCTATGGTTTTATCTGGTGATATTCCTGTTGGTAAATGCACTAAAATTTCTACATTGGCAGCAGTATTATCTTCAATTTTCTTAATCTTTATTTTCCCTTTTTCATTTGCTTTTAAAATACTATCGATTAAAGTTGTAGTAGTCGTTGCAAACGGAATTTCGGAAATCACTAAGGTCTTTTTATCTAATTGAGATATTTTTGCTCTTACTCTAACTTTTCCTCCTCGTACCCCATCGTTATAATTAGTAAAATCTGCAATTCCCCCTGTTAAAAAATCGGGAACAATTGTAAAACTTCTTCCTTTTAAATATTTGATTGAAGCATCAATCAATTCATTAAAATTATGTGGTAATATTTTTGTTGATAAACCAACTGCAATTCCCTCTGCTCCTTGTGCTAATAGTAAAGGAAACTTTACTGGTAAATCTATAGGTTCTTTTCTTCTACCATCATACGACATTTTCCATTCTGTTGTTTTCGGATTAAAAACAACATCTAAAGCGAATTTCGATAAACGAGCTTCTATATAACGAGAAGCCGCTGCGCGGTCTCCTGTTAAAATATTACCCCAGTTTCCTTGCATATCAATCAATAACTCTTTCTGACCAATTTGCACCATCGCATCTGCTATAGAAGCATCTCCGTGTGGATGGTACTGCATGGTATGCCCAACAATGTTTGCTACTTTATTATAACGCCCATCATCTAAGTCTTTCATAGAATGCATTATTCTACGCTGTACTGGTTTTAATCCGTCTTCAAGCGACGGAACAGCTCTTTCTAAAATTACATACGAAGCATAATCTAAAAACCATTCTTTATACATTCCGGTAACTTTCGTTATCGTTTCTGTATTTTCTATTGGTTGATTCAGCTCTTCGTCGTGCTCGTAATTATTATTTTCTTCACTCATTGAACAATGGGTATTCTTTTAAGAGTTATTGTTTTTTTTATTGAGGATAAAAATGATAGCAAAAACTACTGATGCTACTAACATATTTATATAATGCTTGCTATTAATCTCCCAGCTTAAGTTATCAAAATCAACATTTAACAAATTGATAAAAAAGATGGTAAAAGCTATAATTAGATATATTCTTGCTCTTCTTTCTTTATTCATTATTACTATTATAAAACACTTAAAACTTAGTTATTAAACTTCTTCCTCAACAACATCTAATTCAACTTTTAAATTCTCGATGATAAATTTTTGCCTGTCTGGAGTGTTCTTCCCCATATAAAATTCTAGCATTTGCTCTATCGACATTTCTTTATCTAACATAACAGGATCTAAACGAATATCATCACCAATAAAATGAACAAATTCGTTTGGTGAAATTTCCCCTAATCCTTTAAATCGAGTTATTTCTGGTTTTCCTCTTAACTTCTCTATTGCTTCTCGCTTTTCTTCTTCTGAATAACAGTAATAAGTATCTTTTTTATTACGAACTCTAAACAACGGAGTTTCTAATATATATAAATGACCTTCTTTTATTACTTCAGGGAAAAATTGTAAAAAAAACGTGATTAATAATAAACGAATGTGCATACCATCAACATCGGCATCAGTTGCAATTACAATATTGTTGTAACGTAAATCTTGTAAACCGTCTTCTATATTTAAAGCTGCTTGTAGTAAATTAAACTCTTCATTCTCATATACAATCTTCTTACTCAATCCGTATGAATTTAAAGGCTTCCCTTTTAAACTAAAAACGGCTTGCGTATTTACGTTTCTAGATTTTGTAATAGATCCAGATGCTGAATCTCCCTCGGTAATGAACAGCGTAGACTCTAAATAATTATCCTTTTTAATATCACCTAAATGCACTCTACAGTCACGTAATTTCTTATTATGTAAACTTGATTTTTTTGCTCTGTCTTTAGCTAATTTTCGTATTCCTGATAACTCTTTACGTTCTTTTTCTGCTTGTATAATTTTACGTTGGAGCTTATCAGCCGTATCTACATTTTTATGTAAATAATTATCTAATTTCGTTTTTAAAAAGTCGTTTATATACGTTCTTACAGTTGGCAATTCGCCTCCCATATCTGTAGAACCCAATTTTGTTTTTGTTTGACTTTCAAAAACAGGCTCCATCACTTTAATGGCAATTGCCGAAATAATTGACTTGCGAATATCCGAAGCTTCAAAATTCTTACCATAAAACTCACGAATGGTTTTAACAATAGCTTCTCTAAATGCTGCTTGATGCGTACCTCCTTGCGTAGTATGCTGTCCGTTTACAAACGAATGGTATTCTTCTGAATATTGCGTTTTACTGTGTGTGATAGCAACTTCTATATCATCTCCTTTTAAATGGATAATCGGATACAACATATCATCTTGACTGTTGTTATCTTCTAATAAATCTTTCAATCCATTTTCTGAAACATATTTTTCGCCGTTAAAAACAATCGTTAAACCTGTGTTTAAATACACATAGTTTTTAAGCATTTTAGCAACGTACTCGTTTCTGAACTTATAATTTTTAAAAATAGCTTCATCAGGTACAAAAGATACTTTTGTTCCTTTTCTGCGAGAGGTTTCTTCTAAAAACTCTTGATCGGTTAAATTTCCTTGTGAAAATTCTGCTGCTGCAGATTTACCATCTCTTGAAGATTCTACTCTAAAAAACGAAGACAGTGCATTTACGGCTTTTGTACCTACACCATTTAAACCAACCGATTTTTTAAATGCTTTAGAATCGTACTTTCCTCCCGTATTCATTTTAGAAACTACGTCAACTACCTTTCCTAACGGAATACCACGACCATAATCTCTTACAATAACTTTATTACCTTGAATAGAAATTTCTATGGTTTTACCGGCTCCCATCACATATTCGTCAATAGAGTTGTCTAAAACTTCTTTTACCAAAATATAAATTCCGTCATCAGCAGAAGAACCATCTCCTAATTTACCAATGTACATTCCCGGTCGCATACGAATGTGTTCTTTCCAATCGAGCGAGCGTATATTATCTTCGGTATATTTTGTTTCTTGAGCCATATAAATTGAGGAAATTGTAGTCTTTGCTAAAGTAGTATTTACTCTTTAAAAAACAAAAAACTCTGTTGAATTAGTTTTCAACAGAGTTTGATATTTATGGATTCTAAATAATATTATCTTCTACTATAATTAGGCGCTTCTTTAGTTATTGCTACATCATGTGGATGACTTTCATTTATTCCGCTAGAAGTAATACGTACAAACTTACCTGTATCTTTTAATGTTTCTATATTATTAGAACCACAGTATCCCATACCTGCTCGTAAACCACCAACAAATTGATGAATACTTTCTTCTAAATCTCCTTTATAAGGTACACGACCAACAATACCCTCTGGCACTAACTTTTTTATATCATCTTCTACATCCTGAAAATAACGATCTTTAGAACCTTGTTTCATTGCTTCAACAGATCCCATTCCACGATATGATTTGAACTTACGTCCTTCATAAATGATGGTTTCACCTGGAGATTCTTTTGTTCCTGCTAATAAAGATCCTAACATTACACAATCTGCACCTGCTGCAATTGCTTTAGGAATATCACCTGTATAGCGAATTCCTCCATCAGCAATTACTGGAACTCCAGAGCCTTTTATAGCTGCTGCAACTTCTAATACTGCAGAAAACTGAGGAAAACCTACGCCTGCAACTACACGGGTTGTACAAATAGAACCTGGACCGATACCTACTTTTACTGCATCAGCACCTGCCTCAACTAAATATTTAGCAGCCTCTGCCGTTGCAATATTACCTACAATAACATCTAGTTCAGGAAACTTTGCTTTTACTTCTTTTAAAACAGTAACCACGCCTTTTGTATGTCCGTGAGCTGTATCTATAATTACCGCATCTACGCCTGCTTTTACTAAAGCTTCTGCTCTATCAACAGCATCTGCAGTAACACCTAATGCAGCTGCAACGCGTAAACGTCCATAAGTATCTTTATTTGCTATTGGTTTTTGAGTAACTTTTGTAATATCTCTAAAAGTAATTAACCCTGATAGTTTATAATTATCATCTACAATTAATAATTTTTCAATTTTATTTTCTTGTAAAATGCTTTCTGCTGATTTTAACGAAGTTCCTACTGCTGCGGTAACCAAATTTTCTTTGGTCATTACTTCAACAATAGCTCTGTCATTTTTATGCTCAAAACGTAAATCACGGTTGGTAACAATTCCTTTTAAAATTCCGTTATCATCAACAACTGGAATTCCGCCAATACTATGTTCTTTCATTAACATTTTAGCATCTAAAACTACGGCTGTTAATGGTAACGTAACCGGATCGATAATCATTCCGCTTTCTGCACGTTTTACCTTACGAACTTCTTGAGCTTGTTGCTCGATAGTCATATTTTTATGTAAAACACCTATTCCTCCTTCTCTAGCCATAGCAATTGCCATAGCTGATTCGGTAACAGTATCCATCGCTGCAGAAACTATAGGAACGTTTATTGTTATGTTTTTTGTGAATTTTGTTTGAATAGAAACTTCTCTTGGAAGTATTTCTGAATAAGCTGGTATTAATAAAACGTCATCGTACGTTAAACCTTCGCCTACTATTTTTGATTCGTGAGCTTGCATGTGCAATTAATTTAGTGTGTTATTAATTAATTACATGCAAATATACTACAAATAACGGCAACTCAATTTTAAATTAAAGTTAATAAAAATCACTTGTTTATAATTATATTATACAACTAGATTAAATAAAGTTTTCCATATTTTATAATAAACATAACTTATTTTTGTTGCTATATGGATTCACTTACTCAAATAATATTAGGTGCCGCTGTTGGCGAAGCTGTTTTAGGAAAAAAAATTGGCAATAAGGCCTTGTTTTATGGCGCCATAGCAGGAACTATTCCTGATTTAGACGTGCTTGCTTCTTATTTTACTGATACAGTTACAGCACTCTCTATTCATCGTGGATTTACACATTCTATACTATTTTCGATACTCTTCGCTCCTATTTTTGGGTGGTTAGTTTCTCGATATGAGAAATACAAGAATTTTAAAGGTTGGTCTTGGGTTTTTTTCTGGGCTTTTATTACACACCCTATTTTAGATGCTCACACCACTTGGGGAACGCAGTTTTTTTGGCCTTTTGATATTCGGCTAGCATTTAAAACTATATTTGTTATCGATCCGCTTTACACAATGCCTTTTTTAATCTTTTTAATTTTAGCTATAAGACAAAAAAGAACATCAAGAAAACGTTACATTTATAACACCATTGGTTTAGTAGTAAGCTCTTCTTATTTAGTCCTTACATTTTTTTTTAAATGGATGGCTTTCAATCAATTTGAAGCTGCTTTAAAAAATCAAAATATATCCTATTTAGAATTAGATACTAGGCCTTCGCCAATGAATACTGTTCTTTGGAGCGCTAATGTAGCAACAGAAAATGCTTATCTATTAGCCAATTACTCATTTTTTGATACACAACCTATTACTTTTAATTCTTATCCTAAAAATCATCATTTATTAGGAAAACTAGCTGATAATTTAAAAATTAAACAAATGATTGCTATTTCTGAAGGTTGGTATACGATTACAAAAAAGGATAAAAATCTTTATTATAATGACTTACGATTTGGACTTTTAAGTTTGGCGCCAAATTCTCAAAACTTTGTTTTTAAATATAAAATTATAGAAGATCGCTTAGGTAATATTCTTTTAAAAGAAGAACCTAAAGATAAAAGAGATGGGAAAAAATTACTATCAGAATTATGGATACGTTTAAAAGGAAATTAAATATGATATTTAAAAACTACTTTTTGTGAAGCATAACAAACAACTCCATACCTTTTCTATTATGATACGAATTATAGCAAGACTCCATTTTTGTTATCTTAAAATAAGGTTTAAAGTAAGATAAATATTCTTGTTTATTTCCACCAAAAGGCGGATGATCTTCATTTAGTTTTGCATCAAATAACAAACCAACTAACTTTCCGTTTTCATTCAATAAATCATTCATTTTTAAAGTATATTTCACACGTAAAATCGGATCTATGGCACAAAAAAAAGTTTGTTCGATTATCAAATCAAATGTAAAATTTATATCAAAAAAATTAGTATTAATTAATTGTGATGAAGGAAATTTTGGAACTCTTTTCTTCAGGTTATCTAAAGGCTCTTTAGATATGTCAACTACATAAACATTTTTAAATCCGTTGTTAAAAAGATATTCTGCTTCATAAGAATTTCCTCCTCCAGGAATTAAAATTTTTAGTTCTTTGTTTTCTAGTTGATCAAAATAAGCTTTTAAAGGTGGAGAAATAGCACCTAAATCCCAACCAATTTTATTGGACTTATATTTATTTCCCCAAAAATTTGCAGATAAATCCATTTATTGAATATCTTGTTTTAGAAATAAGGTACACTTTATTCTAAAGTCAACTTCTTTTTTGATATAATTTGACTAAAAATCATTAAAACTGCTGTTCCGAAAGAAAGGGTCATTAGTAAACCTGAAATCATAATAATATATTTCATCCAAGTAATACCTGTCCACATTAAATAAATACCACCGAAAGTACAAATGATTGATATAAAAGGTTCAATCATTAAAAATAATTTTAATTTTTTATTGATACTTGTTGTAGATACAATTACAGCCAATAAAAAGAAAATTACCGAAAGCGATAAAATATGATTGTGTACTGTTGTTTTTATTTCTCCTGCGGATTTTTTAAACTTCATTGTGGTAGCCTCTTCAACATCTTCGTTTCCTAGATAACGTTCTTCTATTCCTGTTGGATTAGAATTTGTTGTATCTCTAACAAATGATATTCCGCCAAAAAAACCAATACTTAAAGTGCATATAAAAGCTAGTATTAATAATTTTATTTCTTTCGGAAATTGATGAATTACACCGTGAATTTGCATTTACAATACTTTATTTTGATGAAGGATTTCTAAATTTTGAAGGAAAGTATTAACTGCAATTGTCATTGAAGAAGCCGAAATTGTTGCTCCTGATATTGCTATAATATCTTTTTCGTATTTTAAAGTATCTTTTGATGTTTTACCTATAAATTGTTTTAACCAACGCTTACTACCTATTTCGCCACCATAATCTTCGCGGTATATTAATATCTTCGTTTTTATTACAATTAATTCCTTATCTAATAAAACCAAATAGTCAAACTCATCAGTTTTACTTGGTGCTTTATCAATAAAAGCAAATCCTAAAACTTTATCACCAATTGTAATCTTTAGCAGGTTTTCTTCGGTAATTTTCCCTTTCAACTTATTGTTAACTACTTCTGGAACAATAACTTTACTCAACGAAAACTCATCAACATTAAATGTTTTTTTAATTTCTTTTTCAACTTTTTTCTGTAAATTTTTAGGCATACTAAAAGACAACAGCCCTAAAGAAGTAACGATACATAAGAAAAGTACTACAAAACGATTTTTCATACCGCAAAAATAATTAGAATTAGTCTAAATAAAAAACAAAAACCGAACCAAATTTTAAAAAATTGGTTCGATCTCTACAAATAATAACAAACTTTTAATTTTAATTAAAACCAAACACCAAAACCTAAGTTTAATTGTTTGATTGTTTGACTACCGTCAACTGCATTATTTTTAAATTGGTAATCTGCCTTAAACGCAGCTCCTGGTGCTACCTTATATGTTAAACCAAATGTCCACTCATCACGATCATAAGCTAAGTTTTCAGCTAAACCACCATCTGTAGCTGCATGTGTATTATAATCCTCATATCTAGCGAATGCGATTAACTGTTGCTTTTTATCTTGAGCTAATAAATTATAAGCTGTTTCTAAATACCAACCTTGTAATTCACTTCCTAAATCAGAACCGTAATAAGCATTATATTCTTCACTATCTGTTACATTTGCATGAATAAACTGACCTCTTGCTGAAAAACGTTTGTATGCATAACGAGCATCTAAACCAACCATTGCAATACCAACATCTGACCCTTCAATATCTTCAACAGCCTTTTCTGATTGTGTTCTACCAAAGTATCCTGATAAACCTAGACGTAAGCCTGGTAATCCGTAATAATCTAATTTACCTGAAAAATTCACATTATTCATCATAGATTCAGCACCTTTCTGACGTCCGTTACGAAATCCGTTACTACCTCCTAAATATTTACCATCATTATCAGAAGTAAATCCGTTAAAAACATATGCTTGGTAACGTAAAGACGCTTCATCCCATCTACCAGAAACTCCTAAACCAATTTCTCTCCATGTTGTAGGTACAATCGATTTATCCATACTTGGTCTTTCAACTCCGTTAAAAGTAGTTGGTTCATGGTATTCATTGACAATACCCATTGGCACTAGCATTAAACCTGCTCTTAAGTTAATATTATCTGTTAAAGTATATTGTAAAAAAGCTTGTTCTATGTATACTTCTTTTACGTGTTCAAATTCAATTTCTGTAACAAACTGTGTTCTTTCGTTAAATTTATAACCAAATAACATTACAACTCTGTGCACGTCTAATTTTGCATTTTCTCCTGTAGCTCTATTATAATGAGCCTCTGCATAACCTCCTACAGTTAATCCTTTTTGACTTAAATTAGAAGACAAAATACGCTGTGCAGCATTCTGTTGACTTTGTGGGTTTGTAGGAATACTATCTTGCGGAGCTGATTGTGCTGTTGCGAATAATGATGCAGTTAGTAACACTGCAAAAAATACTTTTTTCATCTTTATTTAGATTAACTTTAAATAATTAATTGTTTTACGGGTGCAAATGTAAAAGAGTTAATCAATTTAACAAAGCTTATTAAGATTTATTTTAAATAAACTTTAACATATTATTTAAAATAAATCTTAATAATTTAAAAATCAAAAAGTTATTGTTTAGTTATTTTTCAAGTAATTAATAATGGCTTTACGAATATCAAAGCTTAATTCACTTTCTTTTGGTTTATAAACCGAAATAACATCTGGATTTTTATCAGATAAACCAGGAATATCTAATCCTCTTAATAAATAATCTGAAAAAGCTACTGTATATACTTTATCTAAATTTATAGGTTCATTAGCTATTTGCCAACTCTCATCTACTTTATTTGCATTGTAACGCTGTAAATAAGCACCAGTACCTGCGGCATTAAAACCGTAATCTAAAACTTCTTTTAGTAAGTTTCCTTTAATTTCAACTTTTAAAACAGCTCCACCATAAGGTAAAACTCTAAAAATATCTATAACATTTATCTCCCCTTCTAAAACATCATCAATACGAACAGAACCTCCGTTTACTAAAGCACAGTCTACTTTGTTATCATAAGCAAAACTCATTGCTTTTGTAATGATTTGCCCCATATTAGTTTGCACACTTCTTATAGCTGTTTCTGTTGCATCTAAGGGCGTTTTTGCCTTATAAACTACTTCATAAGGATTTGGTACTATATCTTGAATTTTGTTCTTTAAAATTCCTTGCCATTTAGTTACAATCTCTCCTACGTTTTTATCCGCTGGAATTTGATCGTTAATCTCTTTTAATTCTGATTTTAATTCAACTTTTTTTGTTGCTAAATCATATTCAAATCTATGAATGTAAGCTGTTTTTGCATTTGCATCTGCCTTTGCTATAATTACATCTTCTACATGTTCGTAAGTATTAGTATGCTCATGTCCACCCATTATTAAGGGAATATTAGGAAACATTTCTGCTACTTTTTTGTCTTGCTCTAATGTTAAATGCGTTAAACCTATAACAACATCAACATTATCTTTTATATCATTATAAGCTCTTTGTATTTCTTCATACATATCTCCATAAAACACATAACCTTTCGGGTTTGACGGAATACAAGCGCTTATAAAACCTACTTTTAATTTTGTACCATCTTCATTATCAAATTCTTTAATGAAAGAATCTTTAAGGTTTTCTTTTTTTTCTTTGATAACTTTATGGAAATAAGAATGTTCTCCATCTTTATTATGCAATACATTTGATGAAATCCAATCGAAATTACTTTCATTTAATCTTTCTTGCAAACTCGTATAACTTAAATCTAGCTCATGATTACCAAAAGCAACAAGATCAAAATTCATCGCATTCATTACTTCAACCATTTGCTTACCTCTTACACGAGAACCATCAACTTTCATGGTTCCGATTAATGAAGGATTCAAAAAATCTCCTGCCAAAACAAGCATGGTATTTTTATTTTCTTTTAATAAATTTTGATGTACGGTTTCTACTCTAGCCATTCCTCCGAACTTTCCTCCCTGAATAGGTGCTATTTCATAAACATCGTTTAATTGCAGTATATTAAAGTAAGTTTTTCCTGCTTCTTTTTTAAATTGATGAGCAGCATTGGTGTTTTTATTAGAAGTACAACCTATTATAAAGATTGTTAGTGCAACTATAAATATAATTTTAACTTGTTTCATTTTGTGTTTTTTAATGAAGCAAATTTACATATTCTAATGAAGATATTTACGGGTATTTTGTCTAATCATTTTTCTATATGCTACCAATTCTGGAAATTGATAAAAGAAGTTTATTTTTTTGTGTGCAGTTGTTTTTGGTCTTCTAATTTTAGATCTTAAAACAAAGGCAGTCCAACTTTCTACAATATCCTCTTCAGGGCTTTCGGCTGCATAATCCGTTAAAAACTCCGAGCGGTTATTATTGTATAAATCATATAGTTTTTCGACACAGTTTGCTTCTGTAAAGCAATATTCTTTCTGAATTGTATCCCAGCGGGTTAATAAATTACCTTTCCAAAATAAGTTTACAAACTTATTTATATAACTATCCTTGTACGCCTCGCCTTCTAGCGTTAAATACAACTCACCTTCTTGTTGTTCTTGTTTTTTTGTTGGTCTTATTTGAGTTTTATTCAGTGTTAATAAATGACCAAATTCATGAACCATCGTATAAATAGATTCATGTAATCTTTTTTTATCTCTAGATTTTAAGTTAACATCTTTAACATCTATTTCTAACTGCCATTTATCATTTCTAGAATTTAAAGAAACCAATGCTCCGGTTTTTTCATCAACACCATCAGTCATTAAAACAATTCTTCTTACAAACCTTGTTGTTAACTCTTGTGGAAAAATTCTATAAAACTCTTTCCAATAATCGTTTGCTAAATCATTTTTATTAGACCTGTTTTTTATCAATTCTCCGTTTCGAATTTGCCATACTCCTATCCTTTTGTCCATTTGAGATTGACAAAGTGATGTGAAAACTAGAAAAAGTATGATAAATTTAAACTTCATATTTTATTAAAAAACTTCAAGTGCTTTGTTGTAGGCACTTTCAAAACTCATTGGTTTTATATTTGTTGTTACTTTATTTGCCGTAAAATATGACAATAATTTTTCAGTTGGCATATTACCTGTTAAATCGTCTTTTGCCATTGGGCAACCTCCATAACCTTTAATTGCACCATCAAAACGATGACATCCTGCTTTAAAAGCTGCATCTACTTTTTCATGCCATTTTGTTGGTGTTGTATGTAAATGCGCACCAAATTCTATTTGCGGATAGCTAGGTATTAGGTTCGAAAATAAATAGTCTATATCCTTAGGTGTTGAGCTACCAACAGTGTCTGATAATGATAAAATTTTAACGCCTAAATTAGATAGTTTTTCTGTCCACTCTCCAACAATTTCAACACTCCAAGGATCTCCATAAGGATTACCAAAACCCATTGATAAATACGCTACAACTTCTTTATTAGTTCTATTTGCTATCGCTAATACTTCTTTTAACGTATCTATAGACTGATCTATTGTTTTGTGCGTATTCCGCATTTGAAAGTTTTCTGATATCGAAAAAGGATATCCTAAATAATTTATCTCTTCAAACTGAGAAGCATCATTTGCGCCCCTAACATTCGCTACAATTGCTAACAACTTACTTGTTGTTGTTGATAAATCTAATTTTGATAAAACCTCGGCAGTATCTCTCATTTGAGGAATTGCTTTTGGTGATACAAAACTTCCAAAATCTATAGTATCAAATCCAACTTTTAAAAGTGAATTGATATATTTTGCCTTTGCTTCTGTAGGAATAAAATGACTTTTAATTCCTTGCATTGCATCTCGCGGACATTCTATAATTTTTATACTGTCAATCATTATGCCAAATATACATATTTTGAATCGGTTTATTAAACCTCATTTTTCTTTAACATATTAAAAATTACAAGAAATATATTTTACTCAATTACAGATTATTACTAGTTTTATTGTATGATTTTTAGAATAAAATTTTATTTTTATCAAAATAACTGTCACAATTCAAAAACCAAATTGTCTCTAGTATAGAGTGATTTCATTGGAGTCTAAAAAAACACATATCAACCAACTAATCGAGCGCTGTAAAAAAAGCGATAGCAATGCACAAATGCAAGTGTACAATGCCTATTATAAAGCAATGTACAATAGTGCTTATCGTATTTTAAAAGACGAGTTTGAGGCTGAAGATTTAATTCAGGAAGCATTTTTAACTGCTTTTACTAAATTAAATACTTTTAAAGGTGAAGTTGCTTTTGGGGCTTGGTTAAAAAGAATTGTAGTAAATAAAAGTCTTACTCAATTAAAAAAAAATAACCGATACGAAGAAGTTAAGATGGATGTAATTCCTGATTATGAAGTTGAAGAAACGCCAATTAATTATAATTCGTTAGATGTAAAACAGGTAATGGAGAGTTTACAAAACCTAAAAGAGAATTACCGAATTGTCTTAACTTTAAATTTAATTGAAGGTTATGATTATGAAGAAATCTCTGAAATTTTAAATTATACGAACGAAAATGTACGTACCACAATATCGAGAGCAAAAAAGAAATTAAAGCAAGTATTACTCGCTAATACTAATAAAAAACAAGCATATGGAGGATAAATTACATCAGTTTTTTGATGAGAATGATTTCGATATATTCGAACCTCATTCTGGTCATTCAGATCGTTTTCAAAGAAAAATTGAAACTCATAAAAAACAACAAAAACCACCTATTTTTTGGATTAGCATTGCTGCATCTATCGTACTAATTTTAGGTTTTCATATTGGTAATAGCCAACAACAAAACAGTTACGATCTTGCAGATGTTTCACCCAAAATGGCAGAAGCACAAAGTTTTTTTGTATCAACAATAAATCAAGAATTAAAAGAACTAGAGCAATATAGAAATATTGAAACTGAAACTATTATTGAAGATTCTTTAAATGAAATTGAAGAACTAGAAGATCATTATAAATCACTTGTTAAAGAATTAACTAAAAACGAAAATAAGCGTCAGGTTATTCAAAAAATGATTGGTAATTATCAACAAAGATTAAATGTATTAGAAAGACTTTTATTACAATTAGAACAACAAAAAAACCCTGCAAAATTAGAACTCATAGATGATGAAATCATATAAACTTATATTCCTTTTTATTCTTTTACCAATTATAATGTTGGCTAATGATAAAAAACACGAAAAAAGTAAAACGATAAGTAAAGATTTTATCGTTAATAAAAATGCAACCTTATATATTAATAACAAATACGGTAATATAAACGTAGTAACTTGGGATGAAAATCGTATTGAAATTGAGGTTAAAATAACTGTAAAAGGAAACGATTTAAGTAGTGTTGACAAAAAACTTAATTCGATAAACGTTCTTTTCGAAGCTTCTAAAGATTTAGTGGAAGCTAGGACTAAGATAGAAACGATTAAATCTAATTGGTTATGGGGAAATAATGATAATATTAACTATAAAATTAATTATTTTATAAAAATGCCCATTACCAATAATGCCGATTTAAATAATAAATATGGTGCTATAGAATTAGATAAACTTAAAGGGAAGGCTAATTTAAATTGTGATTACGGAAACATAAATGTAGATCAGTTATTGAATGATTCGAATACTATTAATCTTGATTATTGTGGTAGTTCTGAAATTAACTTTATAAAGTCTGGGAGTATCAATATTGATTATTCTAAACTAAAAATAGATAAATCTGAAACGTTAAATGTGAATGCTGATTATTCTACTGTTAAAATAGGAAATACTGAGAATTTAAACTTTAATAGCGATTATGGTAGTATTTCTGTAAATGATGTTAAAAATATTTCTGGTAGTTCTGATTACGCCGGAATATCAATCGGAACATTAAGAAAAAAACTTAAAATTAATACAGAATTTGGAGGTATTAAAGTAGAAAACATCTTGAAAGGCTTTGAAGAAATTATAATAGATGGTAGCTACGCTGGTATTAAACTAGGTACTAGCAACGATAATAATTTTAACTTCACTATTGATTTAGATTATGCAGGTTTTAATTACCCTGAAAGAAAGGTTGAGTTATATAAAAGTATCAAAAAACATACATCAAAATATTACGAAGGTGTTTATGGGAACGATAATTCTAAATCAACCATTATTATAAAATCTAAATATGGAGGAGTTTCTTTAAAAGTTAACAATTAATATTGCTTTTCCTCAATTATAGAAAGGCAAATTAAATAACGAGCTATATAATACATTACAGTGTATATAATTACCATAATTAAATTATACTCTAAATACTTATTAAAAGCTAGCAAAAAGTCTGCTATACCTATAAGAAAAACAGCTAAAAAGAAAAACCTATTTTGTCTGTCGTCTCTCTTTAAAAAATGAAAGTAAGCAACAACAATTAAACTAATATTAAAAAAGCAAATAACAAACACAACATTCATCATGTCTTTTAAGTAAGGAGATAATAAATATGATATAATTACAAAAAGGAAAAAACCTGGAATAATATAATTTCTTAAGTATTTAAATTTTAAACCTAGTACAGTATCTTTTAGTATAATAAAATATAAAAACCTATTAACAAGTACAAGATAAACCCCTTCCCTTAAAAAATCGGGATCAAAAATAAAAAAAGCATCAGATGCTATTGAGCACATTAAAATTAAAATGTACCAATAATTTATTTTTTTAGAAACACTTATATATAGAAAAGCTAAAAAAGTTAAAGATGATATTTTAAGAATCATTTCTAAAAAATCATCTTCAGTATCTATATAAAATAAAGACACAAAACAAGCTAAAAAATAAACAGCGCTATATAGCTTAAAACTTAACTTCATATTTAATAACAATAGTTGATAACAAAGGTAAACAAATAATAAAATGAAAAAACAACTTTTAACAACAGTTATAATCTTAGCATCAATATCTATTAACGCACAAAGTTGGTGGAACTCTAAGAAAATTAAAGGAAATGGTAATGTAATTACTAAAACAAGATCGATAGATAAATTTGATAAAGTAAATGTGGGAGGCTCTTTTGAAGTAAATTTAGTAGACGGTAATGAGGGGAAAATAATGCTTGAAGGAGAAGAAAACATATTACCATACATTAAAACAACTGTAAAAAACGGAAAATTAAATGTTCAATTTAAAGAGAATATAAATATTAAAACCACTGAACGCTTAGTTATCACAATTCCTTTTGAAAGCATTCACGCTGTTTCACTGGGCGGTTCTGGTAATATAAACGTCAAAAAACGTATAAAATCAGATGAAGCATCATTTAACATTGGTGGTTCTGGTAATATTACGGCTAATGTTGATGCCAATACCGTAAAAACATCAATTGGTGGCTCTGGTAATATTAAATTAAAAGGAAATACTGATAACTTTAAATGCTCTATCGCTGGATCAGGAAGTGTAAATGCTTATGAATTAGATACAAATAGTTTAAAAGCAAGCATTGCCGGATCTGGAAGTGTACAAACCACCGTTTCTTCTAAAATAAAAGCAAGCATTGTTGGCTCTGGAAGTGTTTATTATAAAGGAAATCCTAAAAACATTGATACAAGTTCAATTGGTTCTGGTGATGTAATTGATAAAAACTAATCTGTAATTTATTTATAAAAAAAACCGCAAAGCATGCAGCTTTGCGGTTTTTTATTTTTTACTAAATATCTTTTAACTTAAACTAGCTAAACTCGCTTTAATCGTTTTTATTTTTGCCAATGAATCAGCTTCTTTTTTTCGTTCGATAACAATTACTTGCTCTGGTGCATTGCTCACAAAACGCTCATTAGATAATTTTTTCTGAACTCCAAATAAAAATCCTTCAGCTCTTTTTAACTCAGCTTTTAACTTAATTATCTCAGCTTCTACATCGATATTCTCTAAAGATATCGGTACAAAATACTCGTTCGATTTTACTCTAAACGAAGCAGCTCCTTCAACCTTATCTGTTACATAATTAATTATAGAAGCGTTTGTTAACTTCTGTATTATTGCATCAAAATCAGTAGTATATTTTTCATTATTTACAACCGATAATTCCACTGCTTCTTTAAACGAAATATTTTTATCTTTTCTTATCGTTCTAATTCCCGAAATAATTTCTGTTGCAAAATCAAAATTATCAACTAAATCGTCATTTACAGTTTCTAACTTCGGATATAAAGCGATTACTAAAGCCTCTTCTGGAGTTCTTTCAGTAATATGTTGCCAAATTTCTTCTGTTAAGAATGGCATAAACGGATGTAATATTTTTAAGTTATTTTCTAAAACTTCTATTACCTCTGCATATGTTTTAGCATCAATTGGTTGCTGATAACCTGGCTTTACAATTTCTAATAACCACGAAGAAAAATCATCTGTAATTAGTTTATAAATAGCCATTAATGCGTCCGATAAACGGTATTTAGAAAAATGATCTTCTATTTCTACTAATGCTTTTTGAAACTTAGCTTCGTACCATTCTAAACCTATCTTAGCTGTTTCTGGTTGCGCTAAACTAGCATCTATTTCCCAACCTTTTATCAAACGGAAAGTATTCCAAATTTTATTAGAAAACCCTTTTCCTTGCTGACATAAGTCTTCATCAAACATTAAATCGTTACCTGCAGCAGAGCTTAATAATAAACCAACTCTTACTCCGTCTGCTCCGTACTCATCTATAAGTTTTAAAGCATCAGGTGAATTACCTAATGATTTAGACATTTTACGACGTTGTTTATCTCGCACTAAACCTGTTAAATAAACATTCTCAAACGGACGTTCATCTTTATATTCGTAACCTGCAACAATCATACGTGCAACCCAAAAGAATAAAATATCTGGTCCGGTAACTAAATCGTTTGTTGGATAGTAATATTTAATCTCTTCGTTCTCTGGATTATTAATTCCGTCAAAAACACTCATTGGCCATAACCAAGAAGAAAACCAAGTATCTAAAGCATCTTCATCTTGTCTTAAGTCAGATGCTGACAGCGAAGTATTCTTAGTTCTGTCTTGTGCTAATTTCACAGCTTCTTCAATAGTTGTTGCAACTACAAAATCTTCTTTTCCGTCACCATAGAAATAAGCAGGAATTTGCTGTCCCCACCATAATTGACGTGAAATATTCCAATCACGCACATTTTCCATCCAATGACGGTAAGTATTTTCGAATTTCTTCGGATATAAAGTAACCTCACTATCTTCTCCTAAAACAGCTTCAATAGCAGGTTTTGCTAAATCTTCCATCTTTAAAAACCATTGATCCGATAATCTTGGTTCAATAACAGCTTTTGTTCTTTCTGATGTTCCTACTTTATTGGTATGAACTTCAGTTTTCACTAAAACCCCTTTTTCTTCTAACTCTTTTACAACTGCTGTACGCGCTACAAAACGATCTTGTCCTTTATAATGTAATCCGAAAGAATTTAAAGACGCATCATCATTAAAAATATCAATTACTTCTAATTTATGCTTATCTCCAAGAACTTTATCATTTTCGTCGTGTGCTGGCGTCACTTTTAAACAACCTGTTCCGAATTCAACATCTACATATTCATCTTCAATAATCGGAATTACTCTTCCGCAAAGCGGAACAATTGCTTTTTTACCTTTTAAATGTGTAAAACGCTCATCGTTTGGATTGATACAAATAGCGGTATCTCCAAAAATAGTTTCCGGACGCGTTGTTGCAATCGTTAATTTATCTTCAGATCCCTCTATCTGATATTCTAAATAATAAAGATTTCCTTGTTTTTCTATATGAATAACTTCTTCGTCAGAAAGTGTTGTTTTAGCCTCAGGATCCCAATTTACCATTCTATAACCACGGTAAATTAATCCTTTATTGTATAAATCAACAAAAACTTTAATAACAGATTCAGACAACGCCGGATCCATTGTAAAAGCAGTTCGTTCCCAATCACAAGATGCTCCTAATTTTTTTAATTGATCAAGAATAATTCCTCCATATTCATTTTTCCATTCCCAAGCATGCGCCAAAAACTCTTCACGAGTTAAATCGTTTTTATCAATTCCTTGCTCTTTTAACTTAGCAACAACCTTTGCTTCGGTAGCAATAGAGGCATGATCTGTACCAGGAACCCAACAAGCATTTTTACCTTGTAAACGTGCACGACGAATTAACACATCTTGAATTGTATTGTTCAACATATGCCCCATGTGCAACACTCCTGTAACGTTTGGCGGCGGAATTACAATTGTATATGGCTCTCTATCATCTACTTCAGAATGAAAGTAATTATGCTTCATCCAGTAGTCATACCACTTACCTTCTACTTCTTTAGAATTATATTTTGATGGAATATTCATCTGTTTTTTATATCTTTATAACCAAATTAGTAAGCTTTGTGCTTTTTTGGCATTATTTTTGAAATTCAATTAAGCAAAAATACAACTATCTCTGAGGTACAGAAAATAAGATGTAGATTTTTTTAAAACTAAAAAAATAACCCTAAATTTGTGGTGCTTTTAAGCCCCTAAATTAAATTTATCAATTATGAAAACAATTTTATCAATTATTGCTGTTTGTTTTATCACATTAACAGTAAGCGCTCAAGAATTTAAATTTGAAACTGAAACTATAGACTACGGTAAAGTAGGTCTTGGTTCTGAAGGAACACGTACTTTTGAGTTTACGAACGTAGGTGATGCTCCTTTAATTATTAAAGATATTAAGTCTACTTGTGGATGTACTGTTCCTAAAAAACCTGAAGCACCAATTATGCCAGGACAAAAAGGACAAATTGAAGTTTCTTATGACACTAAAAGAGCAGGTGGTTTTTCTAAAGCTATTACTGTAATCTCTAATGCTAAGAAATCAAGAACAATGCTTAAAATTAAGGGGTTTATTTCTAAAGATGTAGTTCCTGTAAAAACAAAGACAATAATGAGTGATAGTGAATAAACTATCCTTTTAAATATAAAAAAAGCGTCAATTTAAAAATTGACGCTTTTTTTATATCCTTTTTTCTAATCTAAATTCGAAATTTAAATTCACTCCTAACCTTTCTATTTTCATCTTTATCTTTCTATTAGGCTTTGTTTGAAAGATATGTAAAATCTCACTTAACTCAAACTCATAAGCTTTTTTACCATTTATAGACTTTATAACGTCACCTCTTAAAAGACCAACTCTTTCAGCTGGAGACCCCTTTACAACTCTATCTATTTTATACTTCGACTTAAATATATAATAATAAGTATCTACAAATGAAATAATATTATTTTTATTCGATTGATTATTCCCATAAGAATCCATCAATTTTGTTTTTCTTTTTTGTTTTACTAATTCTTGGCCGGCATAAATTAAATGTAAACCACTCATATTATAATAAAAACCATCTTTTAATGATGCACTCTTTTTTAACGTAACTGTTTTATTCGGATAATCTATCCAAATTTTAAATCGCTTTAAAATATTACCACCTATACTTCCATTTCTTTCTTTAAATTGACGTGCACTAAAAGTTGATGTAGCGTCTAAAAAAGAAACTGTAGGTTTATTTATTAAAAACTTACCTAAAGAAACATGAGGTATTTTACTCCTGTTTCCATAAATAGTTCCGCTAATTCCTTCTCCTAAAATATCTTTAAAGTGTTTTATTGGAGTCTTAATAACTTCTTTAGTATCTTCAAACAACCACATAGCGTCCGTACCTCCTGTATCTATCAATAACTTTACAGCTATCTCTCTATTTTTTATAGTATCAATTCTTGCTTTAACATCTATGTATGGTTTGTTTCTATAAAATTGTAATGGAAAAATTTCACATTTTCTACATTTAGATTTCTTATAGGTTTTCGGATTATAAAAAGTAACTCTTTTGCTATTGTAATTAATTTTAACAATAACATCTTTTAATAAATCGTAACCTATAATACCATGAATAGTCGTTCCCATTTTTGCTGATAAACTAAAGGCATCATTTAAAACAACATATAACTCTTGGTTTGAACTTAAGATGTTTTTAACTCTAAAATCATTTCCTTTAGATAATAAAGCTTCTACTGGTTCTCCGCTTCCCAAACCTCTTATCGATACTTTTTCTACATTATTTAAACCAACACTATCCTTTTCAGATAAATTAAATAAAATGGTTTTATTTACACCTGTATCTAAAATAAAAGATAATTTATGTCCGTTTATTTCTAAGGGAATAATAATTAAATTATTTATTAATTTAAATGACAATTCTTGCTTATTCTTGTTCAGCCCATAAAACTGAAACTTAGCTTGAGAATAAAGAGAGTAACAAAAAAAAGAACCGATAATAAAAAGTATATATTTTTTCAAACAGAAGGGTGTTAATGATTAATCTTAAATATACAATCTTCAATTTATAATTTTATTGTTTTATGATTTTTTTAACCTTTAACTTTCATGCACTACTAGTTCTTTAAATGAAAAATAATTCGCAAATTTGCCTTTTAAACAACTAATTCTATTTACAATGCCACATATTTCTAGAAAAGGAAGCATTATGCCTCAATCACCAATTCGTAAATTGGTGCCTTTTGCTGAAGCTGCTAAAAAAAACGGAACTAAAGTTTTTCATTTAAACATAGGTCAACCCGATATAAACACGCCTCAAGTTGCACTTGATGCTGTTAAAAACAATACTATTAAGGTTTTATCATATGCGCGCTCTGAAGGTTCTGAAGAATACAGAACCAAATTAGCGAATTATTATGCTAAAAATGATATACACGTTAATGCTAACAATATTGTAGCTACCACTGGTGGTTCTGAAGCTTTATTATTTAGTATTGGTAGTATTACAGACCCAGGTGATGAGATTATTATACCAGAACCTTTTTATGCCAATTATAACGGATTTTCTACTGCATCTGGAGTAACAGTTGTTCCTGTTATATCTAAAATAGAAAACAACTTTGCTTTACCGGCTATTGAAGATTTCGAGAAATTGATTACTTCAAAAACAAAAGCAATTTTAATTTGTAACCCAGGAAACCCAACAGGATATTTATACAGCAAAGAAGAAATCGAAAAATTAAAGCAAATTGTATTAAAACACGATTTATTTTTAATTGCTGATGAAGTATATCGCGAGTTTACCTACGATGGTGTAAAACACAACTCTATAATGTCTTTAGATGGCTTAGAGCAGAACGCTATTATGATCGATTCTGTTTCTAAACGTTATAGTATGTGTGGTGCAAGAATTGGTTGTATCGTTTCTAAAAACGAAGAGTTTATTAGCACAGCTATCAAGTTTGCTCAGGCACGTTTAAGTCCGCCTACTTATGCTTTATTAGCTAGTGAAGCAGCTTTAGAAACTCCTCAAATTTATTTTGATGAAGTTATTGAAGAATATCAAGATCGTAGAAACACTTTAATCTCTGAACTTCAAAAAATCGACGGAGTAAAAATTGCCAATCCTAAAGGAGCATTTTACTGTGTTGCTGAATTACCTGTAGCCGATACTGATAAGTTTTCACAATGGTTATTAGAAGATTTTAATAATAATAACGAAACCATTATGGTAGCACCTGCAAGCGGATTTTATTCAACCGAAGGAGAAGGTAAAAACCAAGTTCGTATCGCTTATGTATTAAATAAAACAGATTTAATACGTTCTGTAGAAATTTTAAAAACTGCTTTAAAGCAATACAATAAATAATTTATTGAACATTCAAGAAAACATATCTTTAAAAGAATACAATACGTTTGGTATTAATGTAAATGCCAAACGTTTTGTTTCTATTGATTCTTTTTATAGTCTACAGCAGCTTTTAAAAATTGAAAAAGATGTTTTTTTAATATCTGGAGGAAGCAACATGTTGCTAACTAAAGATATTGATAAGCTTGTTGTACACATTAATATAAAAGGAATTTCTATTGATAGAGAAAGCAACAATGATATTTACCTAACCGTAAATGCTGGTGAAAATTGGCATGAATTTGTATTATGGTGTGTTTCTCAAAACTATGGAGGTCTTGAAAACTTATCTCTAATTCCTGGTAATGTAGGTACTTGTCCTATTCAAAATATTGGCGCATACGGTGTAGAAGTAAAAGATACAATTACACGTTTAGAAGCTATTGAAATACAAACAGGAAAATTAATTGAGTTTTCGAATACTGAATGTGAATTTGGATATCGAAATTCTATTTTTAAAAACATCCAAAAAGGAAAATACATTATTACTGCTGTTAGTTTTAAACTTACTAAAAACCAGCATAAACTGAACTCCACTTACGGAGCTATTGAAACGGAATTATCTTTAAAAAATATTAAAAATCCGACTATTAAAGATATTTCTGATGCAATTATTACTATTCGTCAATCAAAATTACCAGACCCTAAAAAAATAGGTAATAGCGGTAGTTTTTTTAAAAACCCCGTAATATCTAGAGCTCATTTTCTAAATTTAAAAGAAGAGTTTCCCGAAATTCCAAATTACCCAATATCTAAAGATACTGTAAAAGTACCTGCAGGCTGGTTAATTGAAAAAAGCGGATTTAAAGGAAAACGTTTTGGTGCATATGGTGTACATGAAAAACAAGCCTTAGTACTTGTTAATTACGGAGGCGCAACTGGTGGTGAAATTTATGAATTAGCTCAAAAAATTCAGAGTACTATTAAAAATAAATTCTCTATAGATTTAGAAATTGAAGTAAATATTATTTAATTAAATCAGTTACTTTAAAATTATTTTTACAAAGCAATTCTCTAAAAAAGGGAATTCGTATCTTTGCAATACTAAATTATATAAAATGAAACTACTCTTTGTTACTATCGGATTATTGGCCATAGCTTTTGCAGGAATCGCTATAAAAATTTGGGCAAAAAAAGACGGAGAGTTTGCTGGTACTTGTGCTAGTCAAAACCCTATGCTTAACGAGAGTGGTGAAGCTTGTGGGTTTTGCGGAAAAACACCTGATCAGTTTGATACTTGTGCAGAGCCCGAACACAAAGATTAAATAAATTATTCTACTATTGTCCTTACAGCTTTTTTTAGCTTAAACATAACATTTTTTTGGTATTGCGCTAAATGATTAAATTTATCAAATACAATTTCTAGACCTATATATTGGAAATAAATAAAGACAAAGTTTTAAAAAACATTCAGCTAGCTAAAGAAGGTAATCAAATTTCTTTTAATTTTTTGTTGGATACCTTTTGGAGCTCTGTATACCATTATCAATTGTCTAAAATAAAAAATGACAATGATGCTGAAGATATTACTATTCGTACTTTTTCTAAAGCTTTTGATAAAATAACTACTTTTAATGAAGCCTATGAATTTAAAACGTGGTTGATTAGTATTTCTAAAAACGTATATATTGATTCTTTAAGAAAGAAAAAAACATCTCTTTTAACAGAAACAACTAAAGAACAAGAAGAAGCTGCTTTTCGAATTATAGACAACGCACCTTCTCCTGAAGATAAAATTATTACAGAACAAAATTTAGCTAAACTTTTAAGAGATATAAAAAAGTTAAACCCAAAATACCAAGAGGTTATAAATTTGCGTTTTTTTCAAGAACTTAGTTATAAAGAAATCTCTGAGAATATTGGTGAACCTATTAACAACGTAAAGGTTAAATTGCTGAGAGCTAAAAAATTATTAGCTGAAATAATAAAGAAGTCTTAACTTACCATAATTTTAGTTTTCAAATTATATAAAAATATAATCTCTACTAAAAAGACTTTTACAAAAATATCCCCAGCATCTTTACATGAAAAAATCTATTTTAAACACACTTGGTCCAGGATTTTTATTTGCTGGTGCAGCTATAGGTGTGTCTCACTTAGTACAATCAACAAGAGCTGGTGCCGATTTTGGTTTTGGATTACTTTGGGCATTGTTAATTGTAAATATTTTTAAATATCCTTTCTTTCAGTATGGTCCGCGTTATGCCGCTGCTACAGGCGAAACTCTTTTAGATGGTTATAAAAAATTAGGTAAAAGTGTTTTAATCAGTTATTACATTTTAAATTTTGCGACTATGTTTACCATTCAAACAGCAGTTACAATTGTTACTGCTAGTTTGGCTTCTACTATTTTTGGTTTTACCAACGACCTCGTAGTATGGTCTGTAATAATAACGGGGATTAGTATTGTTCTTTTAGGAATTGGGAAATATAAATTACTTGATAATTTAATAAAATATATTATAATTATACTAATCATAAGTACCATTATTGCAGTAAACGTAGCTTTATTTAGTACACAAAAAGGATTTAATTTTCAACAAATAATACCAAGTGGAACGGCACAAATTACCTTTTTAATTGCTTTTTTAGGTTGGATGCCTGCCCCTTTAGATATCTCTATTTGGCATTCTTTATGGACTGTAGAAAAGAGTAAAACAACATTTGAGCAAATTAAACCAAAACATGCTATTTTCGATTTTAATGTAGGTTACATTGCAACATTCTTTTTAGGAGTTTGTTTTGTGATGCTTGGCGCATTTGTTATGTATCAATCAGGAGAATCTTTTTCTAGCAAAGGAACTATTTTTGCTTCACAACTAATAAACTTATACACTAAAAACTTAGGTGAATACTCTTATTTATTTATAGGTATTGCAGCCTTTACAACCATGTTCAGCACTACTTTAACAACTTTAGATGCATCACCAAGAGCCATGGCAAAAACATCAAACTTGTTATTTAACAAAAAAATTAAGCTCAGTTATTGGTTTTGGTTAGTTTTATTAGCTTCTGGTACTTTTATCATATTAAAATACTTTTTAGCAGACATGGGCTTTTTAGTTAAAGTAGCCACTGTTTTATCTTTTTTAACAGCACCTTTTTATGCTATTTTAAATTACATGCTTATTACCAGTAAACATACACCTAAGAAAAATCAACCAAAATTATCTTTACGCATTTTAAGTATTGTTGGTATGATTTTTTTAGTGGGATTTAGTATTTGGTTTTTAGCTAATTTATAACGCTTTTTCTTCGTAAATTTGCTTTTCAATTTTTATTACAATGGCAAACGAATCTGTAACATTACCAGAAAGAGTAAAAAAACCAAAATGGTTACGTGTAAAATTACCTGTAGGTAAAAAATATACGGAATTAAGAAGTTTAGTGGACAAGTATAAATTGAATACAATTTGTGCTAGTGGAAGCTGTCCGAACATGGGAGAATGTTGGGGAGAAGGAACGGCTACTTTTATGATTTTAGGAAATATATGTACTCGTTCTTGTGGTTTTTGTGGTGTAAAAACCGGTAGACCAGAAACTGTTGAATGGGATGAGCCTGAAAAAGTAGCACGCTCAATTAAATTAATGAGTATTAAGCATGCTGTTTTAACCTCGGTAGATAGAGACGATTTAAAAGATGGTGGTTCTATTATTTGGGCAGAAACTGTAAATGCTATTCGTAGAGCAAATCCGAATACAACTTTAGAAACATTAATTCCTGATTTTCAAGGAAACGAAAAACAAATCGACAGAATCATAGAGGTTGCTCCTGAAGTAGTTTCTCATAATGTAGAAACTGTTCGTAGATTAACGCGTGAAGTTCGTATACAGGCAAAATACGATCGTAGTTTAAGTGTTTTAAAATATTTAAAAGATAACGGAATGCGAACTAAATCTGGAATTATGCTAGGTTTAGGGGAAACCGAAGAGGAGGTTATTCAAACCATGAAAGATTTACGTGGTGTAGGTTTAGATGTAATTACTATTGGGCAATATTTACAACCTAGTAAAAAACACTTACCTCTTAAAGAATTTATTACTCCAGAGCAGTTTAAAAAATATGAAACTTTAGGTTTAGAAATGGGCTTTATGTATGTAGAAAGTGGTCCTTTAGTAAGATCTTCTTATAAGGCGCACAAACATGCTAGCTAACTTTAATGATTCCTTAACATTTTAACTTTTTAAAGTTAAAAAAATGTCAAATATTTAAAATTTAAAGATTTTACTTAGTTTTATATTTACTTTTGCAGAGTACTTATTAAACAAGTATATGAAAAGAGCCTTGTAAACTGTTTTCATTGTGTAAATTATTTGAATTAATTGATTAATAAAATTCCATTCGTATGAATGGAATTTTTGTTTTTATGACTTTTTTATTACAACTATTACTCCTTTTCATAAATTTTTATTTTTTCTTCAACAATATATAAGCCAACAACCCCAAAGCTAATTACTAATAAATCAATACTTAATTGATTTAGTTAACACATCAACACATTTACTGTCGTTTTTTAAACATATCGTAATACTAAAAGGCTAAAATGTTAATTAATAATAAAAATAATATTATTTAGCTACAAAAATTACGAAAAACACTTTATGGCACAATACTTGTAAAAGAGTATTTGAAGACAGCTTTGTAAACTGTTTTCATTGTGTAAATTATTTGAATTATTTGAAAAACAAAAATCCCACTCGTATGAGTGGGATTTCGTTGTTATAAAAACAACGTAATATTAAATAGCGTTTATAATATCGTATTTAGTAATAATATGATGTTTACCATTTTCTAAATCGACTAATACAGCTTGATTTTCTTTTGTTATTAACTTAGAAACCTCATCTACAGAAGCTGTTAATTTTACAATAGGATACATTGCTTCCATTACTTCTTTTATAGGCGTATCTGCAATATTTTTATCCTCTATATAAGCATGTAATAAAACTGATTCATCTAAAGAACCTACAATACCTTTTGAATCACTTACCGGAATTTGTGATATTTTAAAATCACGCATTCTTTCAATAGCATGAGAAACCAATTCTTCTGTTTGTACCGTTATTAAAGGCTTATCAATATGTGATTGTATTAAATCTTTTGCGGTAGCCACTTCTTTTTCTTCTAAGAAACCACGCTCACGCATCCAATCATCATTAAACATCTTTCCTACATACCTCGTTCCGTGATCATGAAATATAACAACCACTACATCATCTTTCTTAAAATGATCTTTTAATTGTAACATTCCTTTTATTGCCGAACCTGCTGAGTTACCAACAAAGATTCCTTCTTCTTTTGCTATTTTACGAGTATAAACCGCAGCATCTTTATCTGTAACCTTTGTAAAGCCATCAATTACTGAAAAATCTACATTTTTTGGTAAAATATCTTCTCCGATTCCTTCAGTGATATACGGGTAAATTTCATTCTCATCAAAAATACCTGTTTCATGGTATTTTTTAAATACAGAACCATAAGTATCAATACCCCAAACTTTCACATTCGGATTTTTTTCTTTTAAATACTTAGCTGTCCCAGAAATTGTTCCTCCTGTTCCTACTCCAACCACTAAATGCGTTATTTTACCTTCAGTTTGTTCCCAAATTTCTGGTCCTGTTTGCTCGTAATGTGCTAATGCGTTACTTGGATTGTCATATTGATTTACATACCAAGAATTAGGAGTTTCTGACCCTAAACGTTTAGAAACCGAATAATACGAACGAGGATCTGTAGGTTCTACATCGGTAGGACAAACAATAACCTCTGCTCCTACTGCTCGTAAAATATCCATCTTTTCTTTAGATTGCTTATCAGAAAGAACAAAAATACATTTGTAGCCTTTTATAATTGCTGCTAAAGCTAACCCCATACCAGTATTTCCCGAAGTTCCTTCAATAATAGTTCCTCCTGGCTTTAAGCGTCCGTCTGCTTCTGCATCCTCAATCATCTTTAACGCCATTCTATCTTTTATAGAGTTTCCTGGGTTAAAGGTTTCTACTTTAGCTAAAACTAAAGCATCTATTTCTTTTGTTACAGAGTTTAACTGAACTAATGGTGTGTTACCTATAGTTTCTAATATGTTTTTTGCGTATTTCATTTCTTAATTTTACAGTTGCAAAGGTAATTTCTTTTTGGGCGTTCCACAAGTGTCGTGCTTTTCATTACTCGCTTTTTTTAGTTTTGTTCTCGATACCAATTTGTTCATCCTTCACAAATTAACTCCAATTAAAAATAAAAAAGAGCTCAAACAGACCATTCAATCACTAACGCAGCATATTTGCTAAGGTTTGTTTATCAATAAAAATCTATAGTTATATTTATTCTTACTAAAATAGTTCTCGATACTTTTTTATTCCGCTTTCCTTCATAAAAACACTCGAACTGACATCATGCGTTAAAAAATTAGTTTTTGTAAGTAAAAAATATTTTGATAAGAACCTTAAATTTATACTCTTTGTTTTAC
>NZ_JAQJCU010000014.1:0-61994 GCF_029125915.1 Tenacibaculum bernardetii | reverse complement strand
TCCTATTGTCACTTCGAGTGATTTCGATGCAAGAGAAATTGTATCGAGAAATAATGGTTATTGAAATAGTTCTCGATACTTTTTTATTCCGCTTTGCTTCATGAAAACACTCGAACTGACATCATGCGTTAAAAAATTAGTATTTGTAAGTAAAAAATATTTTGATAAGAACCTTAAATTTATACTCTTTGTTTTACTTCCTATTGTCACTTCGAGTGATTTCGATGCAAGAGAAATTGTATCGAGAAATAATTGTTATTGAAATAGTTCTCGATACTTTTTTATTCCGCTTTGCTTCATAAAAACACTCGAACTGACATCAATCCTTAAAACACCATTATTTATTCGCAATACAAGATTGAAGACCATCTTTTTGTAAAGACATTATGTTTTTACTCTTTGTTATTCTATCTATTGTCACTTCGAGTGATTTCGATGCAAGAGAAATTATATCGAGAAGTAAATCTTGTTAAAATGGTTCTTTATATGTTTTCTATTCCGCTTTACTTCATAAAAACACTCGAACTGACATGATGCGTTAAAAAATCAGTATTTGTAAGTAAAAAATATTTTGATAAGAATCTTAAATTTTTACTCTTTGTTTTTCTACCTATTTTTACTTCGAGTAATTTCGATGCAAGAAAAATTGTATCGAGAAGTAATTATCTATAACTTAATAAATATACTTAGCCCCGATTGTAGCATTTGTTTGAGCTCCTCGCAGAGAGCGAGTGCGAAAAGCGGGAAACAGCTTCTAAAAAAATATTTAAAAATAAATGCGTCTATTAAAAATCGTTTTTAAGCAAACTTAATGGATTTTGAGGGCTGTATTTTTGTGATGATATAAGACGGAATAATAAGCATTAAGAAACACAGTAAAAGGGTTCCTAGGCTTAATAAAATTATTGCCCAGAAACTAATACTAACTGGTATTGTTGCTACTGAATATGTTTCGGGATCTAGGCTGATAACTTTAAAGTATTTTTGAATTAATAAAATTGAAATCCCTATTAAATTTCCCCAAAACAATCCTTTTAAAATTAAATAAGAGGCATTGTATAAAAATATTTTCTGAATACTAAAACTAGCGCTTCCTAAGGCTTTTAAAACACCAACCATTTGTACTCTCTCTAATATTAAAACTAACAGCGCTGTTATCATGTTAATACCCGCTATTAAAATCATAATACCGATAATAAACCACACATTATTATCAAAAAGTTTAATCCATTCGAAAATTAAAGGATAATTTTCTACAATAGTCGTGCTGTTTAGCGTTGATCCTATTGTACTATAAATTTCATTACCTTTTGCTGTTAGTTGATTAAAGTCATCAATTAACACTTCAAATCCACCTATTTGATCATCGCTCCATCTATTAATTTGACGTACTTCTCTAATATCACCAATTAACATTGTTTTATCAAATTGCCCAAAACCTGTGTTGTAAATTCCAACTATAATTGGCTTACGCATTTTGTATTTTAACCTACTTTTTTCGGCGCTAAATAAGGTTTGTATGGTGTCGTTTAATTTAAAATGTAATCGGTTCGCAATAGATTCTGAAATTAATATTTCTTTATTTCTATTTTGATTAAAGTTTGGTAATCGTCCTTGGGTTAAATATTCTTTAAAAAACGTAAAATCGTAATCAGAAGAAACACCTTTAAAAACAATCGCTTCAAAATCGGTAGGCGTTCTAATAATACCACCAACATTACCAAAAACCTGAACGTTTTTAATACCTTCTATATTTTTAAACTCAGGATAAAAATCTTGATTTATACTGATAGGAACTGTAGATATATCAGAATTATTAGTATCGTAATTTACAATTTGAATGTGACCTTTAAAACCGGTCATTTTATCACTTATTTTATTTTGAAAACCAGCCGCTATTGATACTGCTATTAACATAATAGCAATACCTAAAGTAATAGCAATCGTAGCAATTTTAATTATTGGCGATGAAATACTACTTTTATACTCCTTACCTGCAATGATTCGTTTGGCTATAAATAATTCGAAATTCAAAAGTTCTCTTTTTTAACGGTATCAAAAGTAATTAATTATAACTTAACTGATATTACGAAACACCTGATTTTAAATTATCTCCTCTTTTTCTTATAATAAGATTTTTAATGGTAATTTTATATTTTAATATTCTTTTTAGATGAAAAACAATTTTAGTTACCTTATTTTATTTTTATTCGCTGTTAATTTTCTATTTATAGCATGTGCTAAGCAGCAAAAATCAGCGAGTACAAAAACTGAAGAAATCACTAAAATAGAGGCTCCTTTAAAAATTGCTGCCGACAGAACAGCTTTGTATCTAAATAAATTAAAAGGTAAAAATGTTGCTATTGTAGCCAATCAAACATCTGTATTAACGGTATCACAAAGAGCTGAAGTAGCGCCAAATGTAATGGGAAGTAAATTAGTACAACATCATTTAGTAGATTATTTACATTCGTATAATAACATCAACGTAAAAAAAGTTTTTGCTCCCGAACATGGTTTTCGTGGTAAAGCAGACGCTGGTGAAACTGTAGTGGATGGTATTGACACAAAAACGCAATTACCTATTATCTCTTTATATGGAAAAAACAAAAAACCATCACCAGAGCAATTAAAAGGTATTGATGTGGTGGTTTTTGATATTCAAGATGTTGGTGCGCGTTTTTACACGTATATATCTTCGCTACATTACGTTATGGAAGCTTGTGCTGAACAAGGCATTGAAGTTATTTTACTCGACAGACCAAATCCTAACGGGCATTATATTGACGGACCTATATTAGAAGCGAAACATAAAAGTTTTGTTGGCATGCATCCTGTACCTGTTGTGTACGGAATGACTATTGGTGAATACGGACAAATGATTAATGGTGAAAAATGGCTGAAAGACGGAATTCAATGTGATTTAACCGTTGTTCCTTTAAACAACTACACGCATAACACTGAATATAGTTTACCCATAAAACCATCGCCAAATTTACCGAATGATAAAAGTATAAACCTATACCCTAGTTTGTGCTTTTTTGAGGGAACAAACGTTTCTGCTGGTCGCGGAACTGAAATGCAGTTTCAAATTGTTGGTTCGCCATTATTCTCTTTAAAAAATGATTTTTATTTTACTCCAAAACCAAATTTTGGAAGCAAATATCCGAAGCATCAAAACAATGTTTGTTATGGTTATAGTTTAACAGAAAACAAACGTTTAAATACACTTGATTTAAAATGGCTGCTTACTTTTTATAAAGATTATAGTAGTTTTAAAAATGCTCAAGGCTATCCTTATAAAGAATCTTTTTTTAATACTTTTTTCACCAATCTTGCAGGTACAGAAAAATTACAGCAACAAATTGAACAAGGTTTAACTCAAGAAGAAATTAAAGCCACTTGGACTGATGATATTGAAAATTTTAAAATTATTAGAGCGAAATATTTAATTTATAAATAATATGAAAAACATTCTACTTTTTTTATTAATTACAGTTCTACCATCATTAAGTCAAACAAAAGAAGCGAGTACTCTAAATGGTGAAACTTTTATTTTACATACAGATGGAACTTGGTCAAAAAAACAGACAAATAAGAAACGTTATAAATTTAAGAACGCTAATGCTCCATACTATTTAAGAGACAGTTTAATTAATTTTGAAGTTGTTAAAGCTAAGTTTGAAGCCTAAGTTAAAGGCTTAGGTTATGGTGGAGTTGTAACACAACTAATTGCTTTTAAAGGAAAATCTAATGTTCGGTTTAACAATCAATCTGTACCTAGAATATTATTTAAACACGAAGGTATGCTCAAGCCTCAAAATTTATTTACTATTACCAAAGCTAAAGAAAAAAGAAAGAAAAGACAGTTTCTTCAAAATAGTGTTGCATTAGGTGGAAACGTAAGAGATACTTCTGAAAATGAAATCCTATTTAAACTTAAAAAACTTGAAAATAACATATATGAAATAATTCTTGAAGAAAAACTAGAGAAAGGTGAATATGGAATAATTCCTGCCTTAAACAATGGTCAAGTTGCTATGACTTATAATTACACTTTTAAAAATATATTGCTTCGGAATAGATTAATTCTATAGAAAATATTTTTTAATATAATTATGATTTTCTCTGTGCTTTGTTTTCATGAATTTGAAACAAACGGTTATTTTGAATTAACTACAAAGAATCAGTTTGACGCTTTATCTAAAAAAACATCAAAATCATTGGTGAAAATTTTTGCAAACGAATTAGAAAAATTAAAGGATGACAACTAATAATATGCATTAAAAAACTCTAAAGAGTTTTGTTTTAATAATACCTTTTTTATTATCTAAAACAACAGTTACTAACTCCTTTTCTGCTTTTACTTTAAAGTTAAATGGTGGTTCTAATAGATTCAATCCGCTTTGTTTTTTAAGTCGTATACCTTGCCCTGAAATAATATCTTTATTCGGAATAAAATCTCCTTCTGGTAAATGCTCTGTTAAAATAATATATTTAAAGTTACTCAGCTTTCTAACAACATTTTTCACTTCATTATTTGATAAATGCTGCAATACTTGTCTTACAATAACACAGTCTGCAGATGGTAAATTATCTACCGCAATATCTAAACACTGAAATTCTAAATTAGTTTCCTTAAACCTTTCTTTATTGTAAGTAATAAGATCTGATACAATATCTACAGCAATGTATTTTTTAGCATATTGTATTAATTGTTTGCCTATATTAAAATCACCACAACCCAAATCACATACGGTAATAGGCTTTTTAAAAGAACTTAAAAATGAGGTTACAGCATCTATATAAGGAATAACAATATCAGATTGATGAGAACCATCTCCAGAGTAAAACTCGGCATTATTAGTCCCCCAAAGTTTCATTTCATAAACCTGGTCCATCGCCTTTTTAGTTGGCCAAGGGGTTTTATTCTTTTTTAATGATTTTTCTTTATTATTCATAAAATAGGTACACAATTATACAAATGTACTTCTTTAAAAAGAAGACCTATTATTTTCATTTTAGATTTTCTGCCGTTATCATAAAAATGCTTTTTTTAGATGCTATTTTTTTACAAAAAAAAGGATAGCCATGGCTATCCTTTTCTATCCTGTAATTTATTTTTTAAATAGCGTTTGCTCCTGCGTCTGCAACTGTATGATCATTTTCTACTGAACTTCCGCTAACTCCTACTGCTCCGATAATAGTACCATCAGCATCTTTAACAGGTACACCTCCAGGAAATGTAATTAATCCGTTATTAGAGTGCTCAATATTATATAAAGGAGCTCCTGGTTGAGATAGTTCACCAATAATTCCTGTATTCATATCAAAGAAACGAGCTGTTTTTGCTTTTTTAATAGAAATATCTAAAGATCCTAACCAAGCGCCATCCATACGTGCAAATGCTACTAAATTTGCACCTGCATCTACCACTGCAATGTTCATTTTAGTATCAATTGCTACTGATTTAGATTTTGCTGCTGCTATAATTTTTTCTGCTTGTTCTAATGTAATATTCATATTTTTTAATTTTTAGTGTATTAGTATATACAACAAAGCTAAACTAATTTTATTGTTAATTGGTTATTGAAAATTCTATCCTAAAAAACCTTGCTCCATCATCCAACTATCTGAATAAATTTTATCCATATAACGTATTCCGTGATCTGGTAAAACAACGACTACAAAACTATCTTTATCAAATAAACCTTTGGTAGCGTATTGCGCTGTTGCCTGTATTACTGCACCAGAAGTATAACCACAAAATAAACCTTCTGCTTTTACTAATTCGCGTGATTTTAAGGCTGCATTTTTATCTGATACTTTTTCATACACATCAACCACGTCAAAATCGGTAGCTCCTGGTACTAAATTTTTACCTAGTCCTTCAATTTTATATGGTGCAATTTCATTCTCATCAAACGTTCCTGTTTCATGGTATTTTTTTATTACAGACCCAATGGCATCAACTCCTAAAACCTGAATTTTTTTATTCTTTTCTTTTAAAAAACGTCCTGTACCAGAGATGGTTCCTCCAGTACCACTAGCCACAACTATATGAGTGACTTTACCTTCCGTTTGCTTCCAAATTTCTGGTCCTGTAGTTTTATAATGCGCTTCTATATTTAATTCATTAAAATATTGATTGATGTAAATAGAACCTGGATTTTCTTTATGTAATTTTTTGGCTACTTCATAATAAGAACGAGCATCGTCCGCAGCAACGTTTGCCGGGCAAACATGCACCTCAGCACCCATTGTTTTTAATACATCTATTTTATTTTGAGATGATTTATCACTTACTGCCAAAATGCACTTGTATCCTTTTACCAAAGCGATCATTGCTAAACTAAACCCTGTATTACCTGAAGTGGTTTCTACAATAGTGTCGCCTGATTTAAGAATTCCTTTTTTTTCTGCATTTTCAACAATATGCAATGCAATTCTATCTTTTGCAGACTGCCCAGGATTAAAAGCTTCTACTTTTGCGTAAAAACTACCAGGTAAATCTTTTGTTATTCTATTTAACTTAATTAGAGGTGTTTGCCCAACCAATTCTAATATGTTATTGGCAATATGTTGATTTCTATCCATTTTTGTCTAATAAAAAAACGTCATTACAAGAATAAATGACAAAGTAATCTTAAGTTATGAGATTGCTTCTTTACTCTTGTAATGACGCTTACACTCAATTGAGCGCAAAAATATAATTATTTTTCTAACTTACCTTCTAACATTAAAAAGAAGCTATATTCTTCTGCTGTTTCTTTTAAAGCATCAAATCTACCAGAAGCACCTCCATGACCAGCTTCCATATTCGTATGCATAAACAACATATTATCATCTGTTTTTACATCTCTTAATTTTGCTATCCATTTTGCAGGCTCCCAATACTGTACTTGACTATCGTGTAATCCTGTTGTGATTAACATATTTGGATATTTTTGAGCCTTAACCTGATCGTAAGGAGAATATGATTTTATATAATCGTAATATTCTTTATCATTCGGATTTCCCCATTCGTCGTACTCACCTGTTGTTAACGGAATCGTATCATCTATCATCGTAGAAATTACATCTACAAAAGGCACAGCTGCTATAATACCGTTGTACAATTCTGGATTCATATTCACAATAGCTCCCATTAACAATCCACCTGCAGATCCGCCCATGGCGTATAAATGTTCTGATGAAGTATATCCTTGATCTATTAAATATTTAGAGCAATCAACAAAATCGTTAAATGTATTTTTCTTATTCAACATTTTACCATCTTCATACCATTCACGACCTAAATATTCGCTTCCTCTAATATGTGCCAAAGCATATACAAAACCTCTATCTAACAAACTTAAACGCGTTGTAGAGAATCCGTCTGAAATAGTATATCCGTAAGATCCATAAGCATATTGTAAAATCGGAGTATCTTTTGTTAACTTGGTATCTTTATGATGTACGATTGATAATGCTACTTTTTTACCATCACGAGCAGCAACCCAAATTCGTTTACTTACATAATTATCTTTATCAAACTTACCTCCTAAAACCTCTTGCTCTTTTTTAATTTCTTTTGATTTATCTTTCATATTAAAATCAACGACCGAGCTAGGAGTTGTCATCGAATTATATGAATAACGAATAATATCGGTATCAAATTCAGGATTTCCATAAACTCCTGCTGAATATGTTTCCTCATCAAAAGGTAAATAATAATCTGCTGTATCGTCCCAACGTTTAATACGTATTTTATTTAATCCGTTATTTCTTTCTTCTAAAACGATATAGTCTTTAAAAATTGAAAAATCTTCGAATAATGTATCTTCTCTATGCGGAATTACATCTACCCAATTTTCTTTTTCTGTTTTATTTTCTGGAGTTTTCATCAACTTAAAGTTAGTTGCTCCGTCTTTATTGGTTTTAATATAAAAATGATCTTCGTAATGGGCAATGTCATATTCTAAATCGCGCTCACGAGGCTGAATCATTCTTAATTCTTCCTTCGGATTATCAGCATTTAAAACTTGATATTCTGTAGAAACAGTACTATAAGAACCTACTACAATATATTTTTTAGATTTAGTTTTGGTTACAAAAGCACCAAAAGTTTCATCCTTTTCTTCAAAAACTAATTCATCTAATGCAGAATCTGATCCTAAAACATGCTTGTATATTTTTGATGATCTTAAAGTTACAGGATCTTTTTTAGCATAAAACAATGTTTTATTATCGTTTGCCCAAACACTTCCTCCTGTAGTATTTTCTATAATATCTTTATACAGTTTACCTGTTTCTAAATTTTTTATTCTGATAAAATACTGACGACGACTTACCGTATCTGTAGCAAAAGCTGCCAATGTATTATCTGGCGATACACTTAATCCACCTAACTGAAAATAATCGAAACCTTTAGCTTCGGTATTTACGTTAAACATAATTTCTTCTGCTGCCTCTAGGTTATCCTTCTTACGGCTATAAATAGGATATTGCTGTCCTTTTTCATAACGTGTTATATAAAAATATCCGTTGCTTTTATAAGGTACCGATTCGTCATCTTCTTTTATACGCCCTTTCATTTCTTCAAATAACTGCTCCTGAAACTCTTTTGTTTCTTTGGTACGCTCTTCGTAATAAGCGTTCTCAGCATTTAAGTAATCGTATACTTTTTGAGTTTGTTCATCTTTAACATCCGCGTTTTTTTGCGCATCTGTTAAACGCATCCAAAAGTAATCATCAGTACGTATGTCTCCATGTTTTTCTAAAGTTGTTGCTTTCTTTTCAGCAACTGGAGCTATAATATCTTTCTTCATTTCTTGTTTTTTGCAAGAAGCAAAAATAAGACTAAAAGCTATAGCAGGTAGCATTAATTTTTTCATTTTTATTTAGTTTGGTTAATTTCTTTGTGAAAATACTATTTTTGCTATTAATAAATTAAAAAATAAAGAATAGATGTTTGGAGACATTTCGGGAATGATGGGTAAATTAAAAGATGCTCAAAAAAAAGTAGAAGAAACTAAAAAACGGTTAAACACAATTTTAATTGATGAAGCTGCTGCCAACGAAAGCTTAAAAATTACGGTAACTGCTAATAGCGAAATAAAATCTATTTCGATTGACCAATCTCTATTAGAAGATAAAGAAGAGTTAGAAGATTATTTAATTTTAACATTAAACAAGGCTTTAAAAAGAGCGCGTGATATTAACGAACACGAACTAGCCATTGCTGCCAAAGATGGAATGCCCAATATTCCTGGAATGGATATGTTTAAATAAATAGTATGTATTTACAGTTAGAAGAATATATGTTGCCTTGTTTAAACAAAAAACTCTTTGGGGTTGATTGTTTAGGTTGTGGTATACAACGTGCTTTAAGTTTATTAATTCATGGCGAATTTATTGCCGCTTTTAAAATGTATCCTGCTATATATACTTTATTAATCTTAGCTTTTTTTATTGTAATAAATTTCTTTTATAAGGTTAAAAACGGGCAAAAAATTATATTTACTTTGGCTGTTATTAATGTACTTATTATTGTGATAAGCTACTCTATAAAAATAAATCAACTAATTTAAATTTTATCAAAAAAACTATGGAAAAACAAAAATTACCCAATGCTACAACTTCATTAGTTCTCGGAATATGTTCGATAATAACTTGTTGTTGTTATGGAATCATCGGATTACCTCTAGGAATAGGTGCTTTTATTACAGGACAAAAAGCTATAAAATTAAACAATCAAAATTCTGGAGAATACGAAGGGGTTAGTAATGCTAATATTGGTAAAATATTAGGTATTATTGGTATCGTTTTTAACTTATTTGTAATAGCTGTAATTATTTATGCATTGTATTTAGTCGGATGGGATGCTATAAGTAACCCAGAATTAATGCAAGAACGAATGAATGAATTACAAAATAGATAAACATAAAAAAGCGACCAAATTGGTCGCTTTTTTTATATCATTCCTTTTGCCTTAAACTCTAAATACTTGTTAATTACGTTTACAGATAATTGCTGTGGCTTTGTTAAAATAGCGTGAATACTATTCCGTTCTAGCTCTTTTACGATTAGCCTTTTTTCGTACGTATATTTCTCGGCTATTGTTTTATGATAAATACTTTGTAAATCTTCTGAGTTTCCTTTTACCAAACTATCTAGCTCTGTATTTTCAAAGAAAACAGTTACTAATAAGTGTTTTTTAGCGATTGCTTTTAAATACGGAAGCTGTCTTTTTAAGGCTGATATATGTTCGAAATTTGTATATAAAATCAATAAACTTCGTTGGTTAATTTTTCTTTTAATCGTTGCATATAATAAAGCAAAATTAGCATCAGTAAAGTCGGTTGTAATATTATACAACTCCTCGTTAATTACCGATAAATTTGTTTTTTTATTACTCGCTGCTATAATTTTTTCTACATTTTTAGAAAACGTAAGCATTCCTGCTTTGTCGTTTTTTAACAAGGCTATATTAGAAAAAGCCAACGCCGAATTTATTGCATAATCTAATAAACTCAATCCTTCAAAAGGCATTTTCATAACACGCCCTAAATCGATTATAGAATAAATAGGTTGCGATTTTTCATCTTGATATTGATTTACCATCAAGGCGCCTCTTTTAGCAGTTGCTTTCCAATTTACATTTCGCACATCATCTCCCGGAATGTAATTTTTAATTTGCTCAAATTCCATTGTTTGTCCGATACGTCGGATTTTTTTCATTCCGAATTCCGTTAAGTTATTGTGCATCGCCAAAAACTCGTATTTCTTCATCTGAATATAAGACGGATACACTTTTACTTCTTTATCGTCTGAAAAAGTATATCTTCTAGAAAATAATTGCAAAGTTGATGCAACAAAAACATGTACATTTCCGAATTTATAAGCGCCTCTTTCTACTGGGCGAACACTATACGTAAAAGTTGATTTCTCTGCGGATTGAAGTGTTGTTTTGTAATCGAAATCTCTCTTTTGAAACTGCGTTGGCAATTCATCAATCACAGCAATAAAAACCTGAAACGGATAGTTATTTTCTAAAGTAATTGCAATTTCATTTTCATCAGAATTTGATAACTTATCTGAAACTACGCGCTTTGATGAAAATCCGTTTTTAAATCGATATAAAATAACTAAATCGATACACATTGTTATTAAAAACAACCATACCAATACCCATGTTACCTTGTAAATAACAGGAAACCAAAACGACAGTAAAAATAATGCCGAAAGCACGCTTATATAACTAAAAAAGCGACTGTGAATGTATATGGATTTAAAGAATTTAATCACTATCTCGGAACTTCTACAGATTGAACAATCATCTCAATAACCTTGTCTGTTGTCATCCCTTCCATTTCTCGTTCGGGAGTTAACATAATTCGATGACGCAATACCGGATAAATACTCTTTTTCACATCTTCAGGAATCACAAAATCACGTCCGTTTATGGCTGCAAAAGCTTTCGAAGCCATTAAAACAGCAATACTTGCTCTTGGTGAACCTCCTAAATACAAGTGTGCATTGTTACGTGTATTTGAAATTAGTTGCGCAATGTATTTTATAATTTTTTCTTCTACCAATACCTCAAAAATCTTGCTTCTGTATTCTAATAAATCCGTTTCTGTTAAAACAGGTTCAATTTTAGATTGTGGTAATGCTCCTTTTCTGTCATTATGAGCTGTAATAATTTTAATTTCTTCTTCTAAATTTGGATACCCAACGTTAATTTTGAATAAAAAACGATCTAACTGTGCTTCTGGCAACGCATATGTTCCCTCCTGCTCTATCGGATTTTGAGTTGCTAAAACCATAAATGGCGGATTCATAATATAACGTTCACCATCCATCGTGATTTGCTTTTCCTCCATCACCTCAAACAATGCTGCTTGCGTTTTTGCAGGCGCTCTGTTTATTTCATCAATCAATACAATATTAGAAAAAATTGGCCCTTTTTTAAATTCGAAATTAGATGTTTTCATATTTAAAATAGACGTTCCTAAAACATCCGAAGGCATTAAATCTGGTGTAAACTGAATTCTACTAAAATCGGTTGCTATTGTTTTTGCTAATAATTTTGCGGTTACCGTTTTTGCTACTCCTGGTACACCTTCAATCAATACATGTCCGTCTGCCAACAACGAAACCAATAACAATTCTATAAAATCTTCTTGACCAACGATTACTTTCGCTAGTTGCTCTTTTATTTTACCAACAGCTTCTTTTAATTTAGATAAATCTATTCTACTTGAAAATAGTTCGTTTTCTTCTGCTGGAGTATTTTCTGTATTCATGTTTTTATTTTTTATGCTTTAAACTCTTCAATTGCTTTATTTAAAGCAATCAACTCTTCTTGAGAAATCTTATTTTTAGCTTTTATACTATCAATATTTTTAAATAATTCCTCAACTTTTTCTAATGAATTACCACTTCTACTTGCTAGTTTATTATAAAAAATAGCATCAATTTTTAAGGTTGATAATCGGTGTGTAATTCTTATATATTCTAAAAAGTAATTTATTTTATGTGCAGCTATATTTTTATGATCTGATTTTTCATAATACATATTCGCAATTGTGCGTGTAAATGCTAAAGTCTGATTTTTTAAGGGCGTAATTACAGGAATAAATCGCTGATTTCTCTTTCCTTTAAAAATAACAAAAAACAATACGCCTATTAACGCTATATAGTAGGCCCATTTAAGATGCTTCGAGCTTAAAATGTAGTGCATTGGTGAAGAAATCCCGCTTTTTCCTGTTTTGTAATAAGCATCCCAAAGAATTGTAGCGCTATTACTAGAACTAGCATTTTGTCCACCTGAAATATTATTGTTATTAACATTCAAATAAGATAATACACTTGCTACATAGGTGTAATTAGTCTCTAAAAGCATGTTGTAGTTGGTAAATGCCTGCGGAAATGTATGCAAGTAAAAAGTACCTTTTCCGAATTCGGTTTTTATAAAGTTAGGTTTACGACTTACAACGGAATCTTTTTCATTTCTGATTAATAACTCGCCTAAAACAGTTGTTTTTAATGTGTCTATTTTCGAAAAATACGCTTTCGAGAAATCTCTATCGAAATGATATTCGTTGGTATCTAAATTTTTATTTACGAGTTTTTGATATGCTTTTTCTTCAAAAGCTGTAGTACTTAATTGTTTTGTTTTAACCTGTAAAGTATCAATATGTATACCATTGGTCGCTATAAAAATAGTATTCCCTTTTTCTACAAACTTTAGTAATTCGTTAAACTCCTCTTTACCAAAATTCAGATTTCCATCAACAAAAAAATAAGTCCCTTTATTGGTGGAGTCTTTTAAAAATAAATAGGGAGATTGATATACATCTCGTATTTTTTTATCAGCAAATAATGCTGGCATTTGTTTATGCAACACATAGGTTCCATACGGAATTTTATGCTTCGCATCATAACTCGGAAACCAATTAATTTCTTTTGGTTTTATCGACTCGATATATACAATACCAAGCAGTATAAATACCAACAAACCAATATATACTTTTAGTTTTTTATCCAACTTATTAAATTTTAGCAATCACTTTTTTAAAGTTCGTTTCTGCTTTTAAAAACTTTTCTTTATCAATTAAAAACTCGCCATACCAAACATAATCGTATAAATGGGTTAGTGTTTCAAACTCTTTATACAAACTTTTATTTGTGGCTAATTCTTTTATATAATCTTCATTTGTTTTTTCTTGCTGCCAAGAAATATGCTCTTTTTCTGATAATTTTTTCAGTAACAATAAATAGTAGTAACGCGTTGCTAATTTAAAATTACCATTGGTTATTGCTGTTTTAATTAACGTAGGTAAATCCTTTTCTTTAATTAACGATTCTTCATCAGATAAGTTTACAATAGATTGTGCTTTTTTACCATCAATAATATTACGTGCATTTACCTTTAAGAAAAATTTAATGATTAAAAACAATACTAAACCTGCAATTACATAGGGCAAAACGTTTAAAATCCATTTTAAAAAACCCACGGCTGGCGAAATATCATCAAAAAGATAAGACAATACTTTTTTGATTGTTCGTTTAAACCAATTCCACGCTTTTTCTAAAATAGTAGGTTCGCGTTTTTCTACAACATATATAAAAGCATCTTGCTTTTTATAAGATTCAATTTTTTTGTTATCGAATTTTTTCTGTTCGATAAATTCAGTGTCGAATTGAACTGTTTTCTCTTCAGGTGTTTGTGCAAACATCTGAAGAGAAAATAGTAAGAATAGTATGTTAAAGAGGAGTTGTTTCAAAATATTATTGACCTAAACTATCAATTGTTTCAATGGTTCCTGTTAAATTTTTCTGTTCGTTAATATCAAAATATAAAAACACGTTAGTTACTAAAGTGATAGCATAAAACATTAATTGCCCTACGATAGAAATTAAATTTAGTAACAAGTAAATAGGATCACTAAATAAGCCAAATATAGCAGTTGGATCTTCATTGCTCATTCCTATTCCCATTTGTATAATTTGATATATAGCTGCCGGTATTTGAAAAATATAACCTAAAACTCCTACTAAAAGTGCTACCACAAAAACAACTCCGAAAGTTTCCCAAAAATGTCCGCTTACAAAACTAAAACATTTACCGATTGTACCAGTTGCTGATTCATTTTGAAAAACTAAAATCGACGCTCCTAAAGATAAGACCGTCCAAGTATAAAACATCGGAAAAACACATAACATTACACTAATAAAAAGTATAATTCCAGATAAGAAACCAAACCCCATAAAAGACCAAAAACGTTCTTTGGTATTGCGTGAAATTTCTTCTTGATCTACAGCTCCGTTATTATCAATATATGATTTTATATAGTGCATACCTGCTAAATTGATAAATACAAATGCTACTAAATATGCAACCATCATTATTAAAATAGCAGCAAACATTCCTATAGCTCCACTTGCATCTTCAGACATTAATGACGACATAGACATCATATAATATATCATTGCTGCTACTGCTATTAAAATAGGAATTGCTGCTGTTTTTAAGATTGTTAAAAAGAATTGTTTTCCTTCTAATCGTATAAACTTAAAAGCATCGGTAATAATAGCGCCTAAATCTCTTTCTTTTTTAAATTGTATGTATTCTTTATTCATAAGTTGGTTGATTGATAATTGATTTTTTATGTAGTTGAATTGGGTATATTACGTAGTAAAATATAATACTTGCTAAGGATGCTAAAATAATAGTGATTGCTAGCCAATCTGGCATTTCGGTATGGCGCGTTACAAAACCTTCTAAAAATCCGGCGATAATAAAAAACGGAATCGTGCTTACCATAATTTTTAATCCGTCTTTCATACTTCTTTTAAAAGATTCTAATCGAGAATAGGTTTCTGGAAATAACAATCCGTTTCCTAGCACCAAGCCTGCACAACCAGCAATTACAATTACTGATATTTCTATGGTACCGTGAATCCAAATTGTACGAGACGATTCCCATAGCAATCCTTTTTCATAAAAGAAATACAAAAACGAACCTAACATAATGCCGTTTTGCATCATTATATATAAAGTTCCTACAGAAAACAGCATTCCTAAAACAAAAGCAAACATGGCTACTTTTATATTATTTATGGTTATGCCAATAAACATATCTACTTCGTTGGCTTTTTTATACACTGCCATCGGGTCTCCTTTTTCAATATTCTCTAACGTCATATTTACATAACTGTCTCCTAAAATAAGGCGAACGAAATCAACATCATTAGCAGAAGAAAAAGCACCAACCAAACTGAAAAAAGCGAATACACCAAAAGCTATGAATAACTGTTTTTGATGTTTGTAAAACGACAACGGAAACTCAGTTTTAAAAAAACTGATGAACCTATTTTTACTTTCTTTTTTAGTTTTATAAATTTTTTGATGCGCTACAGATCCTATCGAATTTAAATACACTACTGTATTTCCGTTCGGATAAAAGGTTTTGGCATAACTTAAATCGTCCGTCAGCTCAACATATAAGTCAGATAGTTTATCTGGAGAAAGGCTTGTTTTCTTATACAAAGCATCTTCAAACAATTGCCACTTCTCTTTATTTTTTTTTACAAAGGCAGCTTCTCTCATTCAGAAAAAAAATTATAGCAAATTTTATGAGAAACGTCTCTAATCATAGAATATTTTTATCTTCGCTAAACTAAAAAAAGTTGAAAGAACTATCAATAAAAAATTGAAAAACTAATTCATGGATAATTTTCAAATAGAAACTGCTCAAAATATTTCAATAAATCAAAATGTAGCACATATTACTACCCGAATTGGTTCTTACTTAATAGATGCTTTATTTATTGCTGGTTATTACATTATCCTGTTTTTTATAATGGCAATGTTAAATATGGCTCCTAGTATGGAATACATGAGCATATATATGCTATTAGGATTACCTGCTTTTTTTTACAGTTTACTTTTTGAAGTTTTAATGAACGGACAAACACCTGGTAAATATTTTAATAGCACCAGAGTTGTAAAAATAGACGGATCTAAACCAACATTTGGCAGCTATTTAATACGCTGGTTATTGCGTATTGTAGATTTTACTTTAGCTGGTGGATCTGTGGCTGTTTTAACCATTCTTTTAAACGGAAAAGGGCAACGTTTAGGTGATTTAGCTGCATCAACTACTGTTATTTCTGAAAAGAAAAGAATTACTTTAAAAGATACTATCGCAAATGATGTTGACGATAATTACGCACCTGTTTACTCACAGGTTACTTTACTTTCCGATAGCGATATTCACACCATCAAAAAAGTGTACAACAACGCTAAAAGAAAAAGGAACCATCAAGTAATCATGAAATTACATATAAAAGTTAAGGAGTTAACGAATATTACTACTGATCAAAACCCGATGGATTTTATAGATACCGTTATTAAAGATTATCATTATTACGCGCAACAGTAAATAGAATTTTACTATTAGATAAAAGTATTCAACTTTACTTCATTTACTGTCAGGTCGAGCGCAGTCGAAACCTATTTTTTTTTAAGAACCTGTAATTTCTCGACTGCACTCGAGCAAATAATTTAGATGTTTTTCAGCTTTAAAAAACAATTTGTTATTTCATTAAATACGAATCAGTTAAAAACTTGTTGATTTTTTGGTTGATAAAAAGACGAAGCCTAGTAATTTTCAAGTTGATAATTATACTACTTTCGCCTTCCTTATCAATTTACAAATTCAGGATTTATTCAGCGCATGGAAAACGAAAAAAACTGGTTACAATATTACAAAAACAGCTTATCTGATAGTGAAAACCTAGCTATTGATATTTCTAAAATCAAGAATTTATTTCACCAACAATCTTCAGATTTAAGTAATGCGCTCATCAACTCTAAACAAGCAAATGAATTACTAGATGTAGAAGAACGACGTATTAATCGTTTAAAAGGAATCACCAAAAAAGATAGTAATAAGTGGTATAAAGTTGAAGAAACCAAAATACTTATTTCTCCTTTTCATTTAGAATACCAAACGGATAATCTTAAATTTAAGCAACGTCACATTCATCCTTTTTGGATTGTTGCCGTTGTAAATCGCTCAGGGCAATTATCGGCTCCTAAAGAATTGTTTCCTTTAATTGTTCGTAATTATTTAACGCCAGTTGCCGATGTTAAAAATGATTTTATTTTTTCTGAAATAGACACTATTTTAGATGCCAAAGAACTTGAAGCTCCAGAAACTGAATATGAAGAAGACGTTGTTTCGTGGGGGGAATATTGGGATTATATAAATGATATTTTTTCGGCAATAACCAACAGTAATTTAAATAACTATCAAGCAGAAAGATATAACACACAATATCAACTTACTTATTTTGCCATCAGTTCTAAAATTTCAACAGCAAAGAGTATTCTGTTTTTATATGAAAACTTGCTGAAGAACGAAGAAGAATTACCAATTTTATCAAAAATAATAGATCCTACTGCAAAAAAAAGAATAGAAGCTGTTACCGATACTGGTTTTTTAAATTACAATCATTTGCATTTAGGTCAAATGTCTAATGAGTTCCCGTTATCTGTAAGTCAACGTAAAACGTTGCTCTCTTATTTAACCGCCGAAGAAAATGCTGTTACTGCAGTAAACGGACCTCCAGGAACCGGAAAAACAACACTTTTACAAAGTTTAGTAGCAACCGAATTTGTAAAAGCGGCAATTGCAGGGCAAGATGCTCCTGTAATTTTAGCTTGTTCTAACAACAACCAAGCTGTTACCAATATTATTGATAGTTTTGTTAATTCTGAAAGCTCGATGGAAGAATTAGCAGCGCGTTGGATTCCTGATTTTAACGGATACGCAACCTATTTGCCTTCTAACTCTAAAAGTGAAAAAGCCTTAAAAAATATCAATTTCTTAAAAGGAAATATGTTTGGTAATGAAGGCACTTTATGCAATCTAGAAGATGAAAAATACCTAAACGAAGCCGAATATTACTTTTTAACAAACTATTGCAATTATTTTAATGCAGAAACAAATTCTTTAGAAGATGTTTGCGATGCATTACAAAACGAGATCATTACCATTGAAGATACATTAATTGACGGAGTTCAGTTTTCTGCCGATTATATAACTTCAATCAATTACATTAATAACATTCTTTTAAACGAAACAGATTATATTCAAAAAGACGCTTTTAAAATAGGTAGTCTTAAAGAATGGCGAACTGTACTTACCAATTTAAAATCAGCCACAAAACAAGCCGATTTTATTGATCAAGTAAAAAAATATTTTAAAACTGATATTGCTGAAAACAGTCAGGAACATATTTTTAAAATCACTGAAGAAACCATTGCTAGTAACGAAAAAACAATTGTTTTTATTAAAGAATGCATCGCTAATTTAAATTTAGCACTACAAGCAAATCTAAAATTAAAAAATTGGAAAGCTGAAAATAAAATTAAAGGATTTCCTTTTGTATCAGAAGAACAAATGTGGACCAATGAATATGAAAAAATCAGCTCTAAAGACAATTCGCAACGTTTTTTTTATGATGAGATTGATATGGAATTACGTCATAAAGCTTTTTTATTAGCAGTTCATTATTGGGAAGCGCGTTGGTTATTAGCTACAAAAGATGCCTTTGAAAATAATACCGAAAAAGGAACAGGAGAAAATGCTATTAAGAATAAATGGAAACGCAGAGCAATGTTAACACCTTGTTTTGTAGCTACTTTTTATATGGCACCGAGTCATTTTTTATACAGTCAATTTCAAGGAGAAGATGAAAACGGAAAACCTATTTTCGAATATCTTCCTTTATACAATTTTTTAGATCTTTTAATTATTGATGAAGCTGGTCAGGTAACTCCCGAAGTTAGTATTCCTGTATTTTCATTGGCTCAAAAAGCTTTTGTGATAGGCGATTTAAAGCAAATTGAACCTATTTGGTCTATTCCTCAAAAAATTGACGTTGGTAATTTAACCAGTTTAAACATGCTTCAAAATGAAAATGATGAAGATTATTTAACAAAAATGGGCTTTTTAGCATCGAGTGGTAGCATTATGAAAATGGCGCAAAATGCCTGTGAATTCGAAACACCTTTAGCTACTGAAAAAGAACAAGGATTGGTGTTATTAGAACACCGAAGATGTAACGATGAAATTATTAGTTTTTGTAACGAACTTGCTTACAACGGTATTTTAAAACCTATGAAAGGAAAAGCTAAAGACACTCAAGTTTTCCCATCAATGATGGCATACCATGTAGAAGGCTTTAGTGAACGTAAATTTAACAGTCGTTGCAATATAAACGAAGTAAAAGCCATTATCACCTGGTTACAACAAAATAAAGAAAAGATACAAGAAGCCTATAATATTGAAACTATCGAAAGTGTTTTAGGTATTATCACGCCATTTGCAAGTCAGAAAGGCGAATTATCTAAAGCTTTAACCGAAGCTGGTTTTAAGGTAAATAACATTAAGCTAGGTACCGTACATGCTCTACAAGGCGCTGAACGAAACATTATATTGTTCAGTTCTGTATATTCTAACGAAGATGAAGGCACTATGTTTTTTGAAAAAGACAACAAGCCAAACATGTTAAATGTGGCCGTTTCTAGAGCCAAAGAAAGTTTTATTTTATTTGGTGATACCCAAATTTTTGATGAAACGAAAAACACTCCTTCTGGTATTTTAAAAAAGCATTTAAACGTGTACGAAATGGAGAAGTAATATTTAAGAACCTGTTTAAATTTCATTTAAAAACATTTTATAGCTGAAAACCGAATCCGTCTAACTGAATTTATTTCAGTTTCGCATCCTGATTTACCTTAGCTTAGCTTATTTATTAACTTTATGCAATGCTGAAATAAATTCAGCATGACGTTTGAATATTAAAAAAACACTTTAATTAAAGTTTAAACAGACTATAAAGCTCTTATATTTTTTTGGAAGCTATTTCCCGCTTTCCGTGCTCGCTCTCTGCGAGGAGCTCAAACAAACACTACAATCGGGGCTAAGTCTATTTATTCAGTTTTGTCTTTAATTATAAGATCTATTTTATCCTTTAGAAAACAAGAACACAAAAAAAGGAACGATCAAAATCGTTCCTTTTTTATATTTTTAAGATTCTAAAAAATTATTTTTTAAAATCAGAAATTGTTGTCTTAATAATATCGATACACTCCATTAATTGCGCTTCCGTCATTACTAAAGGTGGCGCAAAACGAATAATATTTCCGTGTGTTGGTTTTGCTAATAAACCGTTATCACGTAATTTCATACAAATATCCCAAGCAGTAGAGCTATCTTCAGTATCGTTAATTAAAATAGCATTTAACAACCCTTTACCTCTTACCGATTTTACTAAATCATTACCTTTTGCAAACTCAGACAATTCTGTTCTAAAAATCTCACCCAAAGTATATGCTTTCTCTGCTAAATTTTCTTCCTGAACAACTTCTAAGGCAGCAATAGCAACAGCCGCTGCAACTGGATTACCACCAAAAGTAGAACCATGATTTCCTGGTTTAATAACATTCATAATGTTATCATTTGCTAATACAGCAGAAACTGGATAAGCGCCTCCTGAAAGTGCTTTTCCTAAAATTAAAATATCCGCTTTTATTTCTGGTTCACCAGAACAATTTTTATCTGCACATGAACAATTACCACAAGTAGCCAATAAACGACCTGTTCTTGCAATTCCTGTTTGTACTTCATCAGCAATAAAAAGCACATTATGCTTAGCACATAATTCCTTTGCCGCTGCTAAATATCCTTCGGTTGGCACATATACACCTGCTTCACCTTGAATTGGCTCTACTAAGAAACCCGCAATATTTTTATCACTTTCTAAAACTTCTTCTAAAGCTTTTAAGTTATCATATTCTATTTTAATAAACCCATCTGTGTAAGGTCCAAAGTTCTTACGCGCTACAGGGTCATTAGAAAAAGAGATGATAGTTGTTGTACGCCCGTGAAAGTTATTTTCACAAACTACTATTTGTGCATCATTTTCATTAATACCTTTTACTTCATATGCCCACTTTCTACATAATTTCAAAGCAGTTTCTACCGCTTCTGCACCTGTATTCATTGGCAATAATTTATCGAAACCAAAAAGTTCGGTAGCAAATTTTTCATATTTACCTAACATGTCGTTATAAAATGCACGAGAAGTTAAGGTTAATGTTTTTGCTTGCTCTACCATTGCTCCAACAATTCTTGGATGACAATGTCCTTGGTTTACTGCAGAATATGCAGATAAGAAGTCGTAATACTTTTTACCTTCAACATCCCATACATATACACCTTCACCTTTACTAAGTACTACTGGTAACGGGTGGTAGTTATGTGCTCCGTATTTACTCTCTAATTCAATCGCTTGTTGCGAAGTTAATTGGTCTAAAACAGCCATTTTTAAAATAATTTTTAATTCATAAAAAACTATTCCTGTTCTACCTTTATTCTTTCAATAGTATTGTATAACCTTATATTTATAAACTTTGAAAAAGCAGCGTGGGAAAGAAATCATCCCTAAAAAACAAAACTATTAAATTTTAGCGACTTTACAAGAATCAAAGTATCTTAAATGAGTTAAAGTTAATTTTAGATGAATCACTGATAACAATAAAATAGCTTTAAATTTGTATCATATTTAAAAACACAGAACATGAAAAAAATTTTAACAATTTTAGTAGCTTCAGTGCTATTTATTAGCTGTAAATCTACTTCAGTCGTAAATACTAAGTTAGATGGAAAAACGGAGCGAATGCTTAAAGGAGATTGGATAATGACTTCAGTTAACTTTCCTGGTTCAGACTATTTAAAAGTAAATTCATTTAATATAGAAGATTCTAAATGTTTTATTGGCAGTAACTGGAGCTTTGTTTCTAATAACAATAAAGGTCAAATGAGTCTTAATAATCCAGCTACTTCTTGTAGAGAATTTAATTCTCCAATAACTTGGTATATTAATAAAAGTGATGAATTTGTTTTAAAAATAATTAATGACCACAAGGCAAAAAAAGTTAACACTGGTTTTGTGTTAAGTATTAATAATGTAACAGAAACAAGTTTCGATCTAGTTGATAAAATTAATGTCGCTAGCGAGATTAAAAACATAACATATTCATTTCAAAGAAAGTAATTAAAAAACATATTATGAAAAAAACAATTATATACAGTTTATTCGCATTAGTTATAACTAGTAGTACAATTACATCTTGTAATTCAATCAAAAATGCTAACAACACTCAAAAAGGAGCGGCTATAGGTACAACAGCAGGTGCTCTTTTAGGTGCTGTTCTTGGTAATAATGTAGGAAACGGAAAAAACTCTGAATTAGGAGCCGTATTAGGTGGTGTTATTGGTGGAGTTGCAGGTGGAGTTATCGGTAACAAAATGGATAAGCAAGCACGTGAAATTGAAGAAGCATTACCTGGTGCTGAAGTAGAAAGAGTTGGTGAGGGTATTATGTTAACTTTAGGTGAAAATTCGGTTAGATTTAACACAAATCAATCTACTTTAACTACAACGGCTAAAGCGAACCTAAATAAATTAGTACCTGTTTTTAACAACTATAAAAACACAAACATTGTTATTTATGGTTATACAGATATTACTGGTAAAGCAGAATATAACCAAGCGCTTTCAGCAAGAAGAGCTAGCTCTGTAAAAAACTATTTATCGCAAATGGGAATTGACATCACAAGATTCGAAACAAAAGGTTTAGGTATTCAAGATCCTATTGCTTCTAACGAAACATCAGAAGGTAGAAGTAAAAACAGACGTGTAGAGTTTGCGATTTTGGCAAACGAAAAAATGGTTAAAGAAGCCAAAAAAGAAGCAGGAAATTAAACAACATATTTCTTTCATAAAAAAGACTACTCAAATGAGTAGTCTTTTTTGTATCAACAAACCATATCTTTTCATAATTTTGCAATCCATAAATTATAGTTTACAATGCCACGTAGAGAACGAAATAAGTTTGTTAAAAAAAATCAAGTTTTAGAATTAAAAATTGAAGATTATGCCTTCGGCGGAAAAGGAATTGCGAGAATTCATTCTGAAGAAGGAAGCTTTGTTGTTTTTGTTCCTAACACATTACCAGGGCAATTAGTAAAAGCTCAAATTGGTAAATCGAGTAAAAAATATGCCGAAGCAAAATTAATTGATGTTTTAGAACCTTCTGAAAATGAAGTTGAAGTTCCGTTTCAAGACATTCCTGGTGCTCCGTATATTCAATTACCAATCGATTTACAACATCAATATAAAAAAGAAAGCACCTTATCCTTATTTCAAAGAATAGGGAAAGTTGAAAATATTGAGGACTTGTTTGATGAATTTATTACTTCACCAAATGTATTTCATTATCGAAATAAAATGGAGTATGGTTTTTCGGCTATTGGTTACGACAGAGAAAATAAAACAGATGCTGACTTTTTTACCTTAGGATTTAAACGTCGCGGAGTTTGGTGGATGGGAGATAATTTAGATAAAGATTCTGGATTATTTGACGCTCAAGTTGAGGATAATTTAAAGGTAATTCGAGAATACTGTGAAAAAACCGGTTTAACTCCTTGGCACGGACCTAAAAAAGAAGGTTTCTTTAGGTACTTTGTAGTTCGTAAATCGTACAAAACAAACGAGTTATTATTTAATTTAGTAACGACATCTTACGACTTACCTAAATTTGATATGCAAGCTTTTGTTGCATTGTTAAAAGATATTTTTGGTGATCGTTTAGCCGGTTTATTACATACTATAAATGATGAAGTTGGTGATAGAACAATAGCTACATCTGGAAGTATAGAATTAGTTACCGGAAAAGATAAAATTGTAGAAGAATTATTAGGTTTAAATTTTGAAATTAGTATGAAAAGCTTCTTTCAAACAAACCCTAAATCTGCCGAAAAATTATACACAAAAGTTGTTGATTATGCTTTAGAAAATAAAGAGGCTATAGACAATACTGTGGTAATGGATCTTTTTTGTGGTACCGGAACTATTGGTCAAATTTTAGCATCAAGAAGCGAAAATGCAAAAATAGTTGGTGTTGATATTGTTGCATCAGCAATTGAAGATGCTAAGAAAAATGCAAAGCGAAACAACATAGAAGGTTTACAATTTTATGCTGCCGATGTTGGTAAATTCTTAAAAGAACACCCACAATATCAGAATAAAATTAGAACAATTATCTTAGATCCAGCTCGTGCAGGTATTGCTCCGAAAACATTAACCAAAATCATCAACTTAAATGCAGATAGAATGGTTTATGTATCTTGTAACCCAGCAACGCAAGCACGTGATACGGAACAACTAATGCAGGCAGGTTACTTTATTAAAAAAATTAGTTTAGTAGATCAGTTTCCGCATACAGCACATATAGAAACCGTTGTTTTATTTGAAAAATAAATCTTAAATGAAAAAATACCTCTTTATTATATTTATTTGTTTGATAGGAATTTCATCTTGTGAAAAGGATGATTTCTGTGTTCAAGATTCTATAACACCTAATTTAGTTTTGCGCTTTTATGATAAAGACGATGTATTTCAACTAAAACAAGTGGAACGTTTTTCTATAATAGCCCAAGGAAAAACAGACAGCCTTTTTACAAATAGAACTACAGATAGTATTGCTATTCCGTTAAATTCTTTATCTGAAGAAACTGTTTACACACTTAAAATGAATAATATTGATGGTAGTAAAGCTACAAACCAAACAGCAACACTTACTATAAAATATGATTCTGAAGATGATTATATTTCTCGTTCTTGTGGTTTTAGAGTTATATTTAAAGATGTAAATCTAGAACACACAGGTTGGATAAATAATTTATCTACTTCAACAATTTCAAATATTAATAATCAAACAAACGCGCATGTACAAGTATATTATTAGTCTCTGTTTGATTGTTATTTATGCAAATGGGTATTCACAAAAAAAAGAAATATCAGAAGCGAAAAAAGATAGTATAACATATAAAACTGGTTACGGATTACGTTTAGGTGTTGATATTAGCCGACCTGTATTAGCAATCGTTGATAAAAGTTATAGCGGTTTAGAATTGGTCGCTGATTATCGTGTTTCTAAAAAATGGTATCTAGCTACCGAGCTTGGCTATGAAGAGGAAATAACCTTTGAAGACTTTACTAAATCAACATCAAAAGGAAGCTTTATAAGACTTGGTGCAAATTTTAATGCCTACCAAAACTGGTTAGACATGAATAACGAAATTTATGTAGGTATGCGTTATGGTTTTGCTCTTTTCGATCAGACTTTAAACAGCTATCAATCAAATGTAGGAAGCACTTATTTTCCGTCTAACACTATTGAAACTCCTATTGCAGAAACAGGTTTAACTGCTCATTGGACTGAATTTCAATTAGGTATAAAGGTTGAGACTTTTAAAAATTTATTTTTAAGCGCAGGCTTTTCTTATAAAATAATGCTAAGTTTAGACGATCAGAAGAACTTTAAAACCTTGTATGCACCCGGTTTTAATCGCGTATTTGAAAGCAACACTGGTTTTGGCTTCAATTACACAATCTCATATTTAATACCTTTTGTTAATAAGTAATTTTAGAGCTTACAGTTGATTTCATTAACTTTACACTCTGAATAATTAAACTTATTAACAATGAATAAAATTCCAAGCGTAAATTTAGCAGACTTTTTATCTGATGATAAAAGCAGAAAACAAAAATTCATCAATGAAATTGGTGACGCTTATGAGAATATAGGGTTTGTGGCTTTAAAAGGTCATTTCTTAGATGATGAATTAGTTGATAATTTATATACAGAAATAAAAAACTTTTTCGACTTACCTACAAACGTAAAAGAGAAGTATGAAATTCCGGGTATTGGCGGCCAAAGAGGTTATGTTTCTTTTGGTAAAGAAAGTGCTAAAGGAAAAAAAGAAGGAGATTTAAAAGAATTCTGGCATTTTGGACAATATGTAGATGCGGCTTCTAAATATGCAAACGAATATCCTGATAATGTAACTGTTGAGGAACTTGCAAAATTTAACGAAGTAGGTAAACAAACCTATCAAATGTTAGAAAAAACAGCAAAATACGTATTGCGTTCTTTAGCATTACATTTAGATTTAGAAGAAACTTACTTTGATAATTATATAAAGAATGGGAATAGTATTTTACGCCCTATTCACTATCCCCCTATTCAATCAGAGCCTAAAGGAGCTGAAAGAGCTGCTGCCCATGGAGACATTAATTTAATTACTTTATTAATGGGTGCTCAAGGAAAAGGATTACAAGTTCAAAATCATAAAGGAGATTGGATTGATGCTGTTGCACAACCTGATGAATTAATGATAAATGTTGGCGATATGCTATCACGTCACAGTAACAATAAATTAAAATCGACTATTCACCGAGTTACCAATCCGCCAAAAGAATCTTGGGGAACTTCTCGATACTCAATTCCGTTTTTTATGCACCCTATTTCTGAAATGAAATTAGATGTTTTAGAAAATTGTATCGATGAAAACAACCCGAAGAAATTTGATGATATTACTGCTGGTGAATTTTTAGATGAGCGTTTACGTGAATTAGGGTTGAAAAAATAGTACAATGGATTTACACGATCAATTAAAAAATTTATTTCCAGAACATAAAGAAACGGAAGTAAAAAAAGAAGAGAAATCAGAAATTTGGTTACAAGAGGATCCAATACTTTGTAAATATGAGAAACGCAAAGGAAAACCTATTACAATTTTAGATGGTTATACTGGTGCTACGAAAGATTTTAAAAAATTAGCAAAAGAAATTAAAACAACGCTAAGTGTTGGTGGCAGTTTTAAAGACGATAAAATAATTATTCAGGGAGATTATCGTGATAAAATAATGCAAATTTTAAAAGATAAAGGCTTTAATGTAAAACGCGTTGGAGGTTAAAAGTAAAAAAAGTCAAGAATTTAAATTCTTGACTTTTTTGCTTTTATATTAGCTAAGTATTAAAAAATCAACCAATTAACAATAACGTTATCAAATGAGCGTTATTATATAGAAAATTAAATACTCAACTAAAATCCCATTAAATATGATTTCCCCTAAATTACATATTACAAACGGAGACTTTACTACTAAAAGACTTGAAGAATTAAACTTTGAAGGTAAAGTTATTACATGGCGAGAAATGCTATGTGAAGGAAAAACTACTGCCGATGTTGGTAGTGAAAGTTTCTGGAAAATACGTTTCGAGTTTCTAAAAACATCTTATAAAGTTTCAAAACAAAAGTTTATCGATAATACTTTAAAAGAATATCGCAACCTTTGTAACGAAAAAGCTCAAGACGAAATTATACTTTGGTTTGAGCATGATTTATTTTGTCAAGTAAACATGCTTGCTGTAATTAGCTGGTTAAAACATTACCGAAAAGGACGACAAATATCATTAGTTTGTAGCGGAAAATTAAATACTCAAAAAAAGTTAGTAAGCTTATCAGAACTCTCAAAAAATCAACTACAAGAGCACTATAAAAACAAGATTACCTTAACGAAAGATGACATTGAATATGCCGATTATATTTGGCAATTATATTGTTCTGATAGTCCGTTACAGTTAGAAAACATTTATAAACTCGACAAAAATAATACTTTTAGCTACTTAGAAGAAACCATAAAAAACCATTTACTTCGCTTTCCATCAATTGAAAATGGTTTAAATCATATTGAAAATAGTATTTTAAAAACGGCAAACAACAATCAATTTGAAAGTAAAACACAATTGGTTAACAAGCTATTAATCAACCAAGAAAACTACGGATTTGCCGATTCTCAATATTTTAATAAAATTAATCAATTAAAAAACATGTTCACTTCTTTTAATCCTATTAAACTAAGTAAAATAGGTAAAAAAGTATTGCATCAACAAACAAATTATTATGGCAAAATACGTTCTGATTTTTCGTATCTTGGCGGGGCTAAAAAATACAGCTACTTATATGTAAACACTACAAATAAGCTGCTAAAAATCACATCATAAATGAATATTCAAAATTCTGAGCTTATCTTAAATCCTGATGGAAGCATATATCATCTAAATTTAAGACCAGAACACCTAGCTAACGATATTATTTTTGTTGGCGATCAATATCGTGTAGATAAAGTTTCACAACATTTTGACACCATTGAGTTTACAACTCAAAAACGTGAATTTAAAACAACTACAGGAACCTATAAAGGAAAACGCTTAACCGTGGTTTCTACCGGAATTGGTCCTGATAATATTGATATTGTTTTAAATGAATTAGATGCTTTGGTTAACATCGATTTAAAAACACGTAAAATAAAAGAAACACATACGCAATTAAATATTACACGTATCGGAACTTCGGGCTCTTTACAAGCTGATATTCCTGTAAATAGTTTCTTATTAAGTTCTCATGCGATCGATTTAAACGGAATGTTGTTATCATATCAAACAGCAGAAATAGCGCATCCAGAAATTGAGCAAGCTTTTATTGCGCAAACTAACTGGAACACTAAAAAATCATATCCACTGGTTGTTTCAAACGGAAAAAGCTTAGAAGATAAATTAATGTCTGGTATCGTTTTTAAAGGAATCACAGCTACCGCTGGAGGTTTTTATGGGCCACAAGGTCGTATTTTACGTTTACCTTTACAAGATGGAGATTTAAATAGAAAAATAGATAGCTTTAACCATAATGAAAACAGAATTACCAATTTAGAAATGGAAACTTCTGCTATTTATGGTCTATCAAAATTATTAGGCCATAATGCGGCCTCTATGAATGCTATAATTGCAAACAGAGCTAATGGTACTTTTAGTGAAGACCCTGGTAAAGTGGTGGCCGATTTAATTACATATACATTAGATAAATTAGTAGGATAATGCTAAACTTAAAAGTAGGTGGTGTACCAGAACACTTTAATTATCCTTGGTATATTACTTTAAAAAATAAAGAATTTACAAACCAAGGTATTAATTTACGTTGGCAAGATTTTCCTGGTGGTACAGGGCAAATGTGCAAAGCCCTCCGCTCTGGCGAAGTAGATATTGCTATTGTATTAACCGAAGGAATTATTAAAGATATCATTAATGGTAATCCTTCTAAAATAACACAAACCTTTGTTAAGAGTCCTTTAATATGGGGAATTCATGTTGGTGATAAATCAAAATTTAAAAAAATAGCTGATTTAGAAAATGCCACTGTAGCAATTAGCCGTTTTGGATCTGGTTCTCATTTAATGGCAATCGTAAACGCACACAATAACGGTTGGGATATTGATAACCTAAAGTTTAAAGTTGTTGGCGACCTACAAGGTGGTATTAATGCACTAACGAAGGGAGATGCAGATTACTTTATGTGGGAGCATTTTACCACAAAACCTTTAGTAGATAACAATACTTTTAGACGCCTAGGAGATTGCCCTACACCTTGGCCATGTTTTGTAGTGGCAGTTCGCAACGAAGTTTTAGAAAATAATTTTGAAGAAGTTAAAAATGTTTTAAATATCATTAATAATTGTACTGATGATTTTAAAGACATTCATAATATAGATGAAACTTTGGCGCACAGATACGAACAGAAGATAGAAGACATTCAAGAATGGTTATCTATAACCGAATGGAATGACGGTAAACCTATCTCTGAAGATTTAATTACCCAAATACAAAATAAAATGATTGGGTTTAACGTTATTGATTCGAAGAAAGACTCTGGTGAGTTAATTAGAAATATGTATATTTGATTTTTATAAAACAACAAAAATGAAAAAAGTAGTATTTATTGCAATTTGTGTCGTTAGTTTAATAGGTTTTTCTTCTTGCGGAAGTACAAATCCTTGTGGTTTAGCAAAAAATAATCAAACAAAACAAAACCAACATCAATCGGAAATTATTGTTGCAGATACAACAGAAATTTCTGAGTAACTTGATGTTTCTTTTTATTCAAATTCAATAAATCCGCTTTTATTAGGCGGATTTTTTAGTTTTTTTCTTCTAACATTGGTACGAATTTAAAATCACCCAATTCATATTTCTCAAACTCTTTTGGTGATTTTCTTACAAATAAAGTCATTATTTGCTCTTTATCTCCCACGGGAATCAACAACTTACCTCCTACTTTTATTTGTCCTAATAAAGCTTTTGGCACAAACGGAGCTCCTGCTGTAACAATAATTTGATCAAAAAGAGCTTCTTCTGGCAATCCTTTATAACCGTCACCAAAAATAAATCGTTTTGGACGATATCCTATTTTAGGTAAAAATCTTGACGTTCTTTTAAACAACTCATGTTGTCGTTCTATGGTAAAAACCTCTGCCTTTAACTCTAATAAAACAGCTGTTTGATACCCTGATCCTGTCCCTATTTCTAAAACTTTATCTCCTGGTTTTATTTTTAAAACCTGAGACTGAAATGCAACTGTATAAGGATGAGAAATTGTTTGATCTGCAGCAATAGGAAATGCTTTATTTTGATATGCGTGTGCCTCGAAACTGCTATCTATAAAAAGATGTCTCGGTATTTTTCGTATGGCGTTTAACACGTTTTCATCTTCAATCCCCTTTGTTTGTAAAACAATAGCTAATTGATTTCTAAGTCCTTGGTGTTTGGTAGTATCTATCACAAATGGTAAAATTTCAACAATTCAAAAATAGTAATAAATCTGTATAAAAGTGTATCTTTGTTTGCATTGCTTTTCTAGTGAAAACAGAAAAGCAAAATAGGTTAAAAACAATGGCATTTATAGATTAAATTGTTAAGTAATCTTCTGGTAAGAACTACTTCTTTTATTAAAAATGACCATACAAAATTAAACATACTATGTTAAAAGCTGGAGTTTTAGGTGCAGGTCATTTAGGTAAAATTCACTTGCGTTTGTTACAACAATCCGAAAAATATGAATTGGTAGGATTTTACGATTCTTATACTGAAAACGCTAAAAAAGTAGCAAAAGAATTTGGATATAAATTATTTGACTCTGTTGATGAGTTAATAGATGCTGTAGATGTTGTAGATATTGTTACACCAACATTATCTCACTTCGATTGTGCCAAACAAGCAATTGAAAAAGGAAAACACATTTTTATTGAAAAACCAATTACAAACACTTTACAAGAAGCTGAAGCTATTAGAACTTTAGCTAGTCAAAACCATATTCGTGGTCAAGTTGGTCATGTAGAACGTTTCAACCCTGCTTTTACAGCTGTAAAAGATATGATAGATACACCAATGTTTATCGAAACACATAGATTAGCCGAATTTAATCCTAGGGGAACTGATGTGCCTGTTGTTTTAGATTTAATGATTCATGATATTGATGTTATTTTATCGGTAGTAAAATCTAAAGTAAAAAACGTACATGCAAGCGGAGTTTCAGTTATTTCTGACACACCAGATATTGCCAATGCGCGTATTGAGTTTGAAAACGGATGTGTAGCAAACTTAACTTCTAGTAGAATTTCAATGAAAAACATGCGTAAAAGTCGCTTTTTTCAAAGAGATGCTTATATTTCTGTTGATTTCTTAGAGAAAAAATCAGAAGTGGTTAAAATGAAAGATGTTCCTGAGAATCCTGATGAATTTGCAATGATTCTTCAAAATGCTGAAGGTGTAAAAAAACAAATTTATTTCGACAATCCTGAGGTCGTTGAAAACAATGCTATTTTAGACGAGTTAGAATCGTTTGCTGATGCAATAAACAATAACACAACACCAATCGTATCATTAAGTCAAGGAACCGAAGCTTTACGCGTTGCTCACATGATAATTGATTGCTTTAAAAAATAATAAAACACACTAAAAATGAAAAATATCGCTGTAATTGGAGCAGGAACTATGGGTAACGGAATTGCGCATACATTTGCTCAATTTGGATACAATGTTCAACTTATTGATATATCTCAAACTGCCTTAGATAAAGGTTTAGCAACTATTACTAAGAATTTAGATAGAATGGTTGTTAAAGAAAAAATATCTGAAGAAGATAAAAATACAACTTTAGGTAACATCTCTACCTATACATCTATTAAAGAAGGTGTTCAATACGCTAGTTTAGTTGTTGAAGCTGCTACTGAAAATGTAGATTTAAAATTAAAAATATTTAAAAACTTAGATGAAGTTTGTCCTGAAGATACCATTTTGGCTACCAATACTTCTTCTATTTCTATCACACAAATCGCTGCAGTTACTAATAGACCCGAGAAAGTAATTGGAATGCATTTCATGAATCCGGTGCCAATCATGAAATTGGTTGAAATTATTAGAGGTTATAATACTACGGATGAAGTAATGAATTTTACGGTTGATTTAACTAAAAAAATAGGTAAAATACCTGTTGAAGTAAATGATTACCCTGGCTTTGTAGCTAACCGTATTTTAATGCCAATGATTAACGAATCTATCGAAACATTATACAATGGTGTTGCTGGTGTTGCTGAAATTGATACTGTAATGAAGTTAGGTATGGCGCACCCAATGGGACCTTTACAATTAGCTGATTTTATTGGTTTAGATGTTTGTTTGTCGATTTTAAATGTAATGTACGACGGATTTAAAAATCCTAAATATGCTCCTTGTCCTTTACTAGTAAACATGGTAAATGCTGGTAAATTAGGAAGTAAATCTGGTGAAGGTTTTTATGATTATAGCGAAAGTAGAAAAGCTGAAAAAGTAGCAAAGATGTTTTCATAAAAAATATTTTTGCGTCATAAAAAAGAGGCAATTTCAATTGAAATTGCCTCTTTTTTTGTTTTTTAAAGTATTTAACTTCTTAACACGAAGTATCTGCTATAATTTTCCATTCACCATTTATCTTTTTAAAAATAATCATAAACACTCCGTTTGCATTGCCTACTTTTCTTGTTAAATGATATGCTCCCATTACAAAATAAGCATCGTTATTTATCTTTGAAATATCGTTAACTTTAAACTTAAGCTCTCCGGAATAGTCTTTTGTAGGGTAGCCTTTTTTATAATTCGCTAAGGTTTTATCCCAGCCAAAAGTAATTCCATTACTTCCGTAAAACTTTAAAGAATCACTTTTCCAATAGCCTTGCATAAAACCTTCTAAATCGTGATTAGACCACGCTTTTTCTTGACTTCTCATTATAGCTATAATCTCTTTTTTTTCTGTTTCTTCTACTACATCAACTGTTACAATTTCTTTTTTACAAGAAATTATTATAGCTAAAAACAAGACACTAAGTACAAATAACTTTTTCATTAAAATAATGATTTAATAATTTCTTTAATTGTAATTCCTTCGGCTTCTGCTTTATAATTTTTAACGATTCTGTGTGATAATATCGGAATAGCAACTGCTTGAACATCTTCAATATCTGGAGAAAATTTTCCGTTTATCGCTGCATGCGCTTTTGCTGCTAAAATTAAGTTTTGTGAAGCTCTTGGTCCTGCACCCCAATCGATATATTTTTTAATTAGTTCTGTTGATTTATCTGATTTCGGACGTGTTTTTCCGACTAATCCAACTGCATATTCTACTACATTATCAGCTACAGGTATTCTTCTAATCAACTTTTGCAATTCTATAATTTCTTGTGATGATAAAATTGAAGTTACCTTTTGGCTAATTGTTGATGTGGTGCTTTTTACAACTTCAACCTCTTCTTCAAATGTTGGATATTCTAAATGAATAGAAAACATAAACCTATCTAACTGTGCTTCTGGTAAAGGATACGTTCCTTCTTGTTCAATAGGGTTTTGTGTCGCTAACACAAAAAAAGGTAAATCTAGCTTGTAATGATTAACCGAAATAGTAACCGATTTTTCTTGCATTGCTTCTAACAAAGCTGCTTGTGTTTTAGGTGGCGTACGGTTAATTTCATCCGCTAGAATAATATTAGAAAAAATGGGTCCTTTTATAAATTTAAACTGACGGTTTTCATCTAAAATTTCACTTCCTAAAATATCCGAAGGCATTAAATCGGGTGTAAACTGAATACGGCTAAATTGCAAACCTAATACATCAGAAATGGTATTTACTAGCAAAGTTTTTGCCAAACCGGGCACTCCTATTAAAAGAGAATGACCTCCGCAAAGAACAGACAATAAGGTATAATTTACAGCCTCTTGCTGCCCAATTATAACCTTACCTATTTCTTGTTGTAATTGACTAAACTTTTTTACTAAATTGTTTACAGCAGTAACGTCTGACATGAATTAAATTTTAAATGTTCTTTTTCAAAAAATCTTAATTTACAAACTATTATAAAATAAGATTCCCGCTAAACGCGGGAATCACAATATACTAAAATTATTAGTTCTTATTTGTTTTCTTTTTTCCAATCTTTTTCGAAAGTACAATCTTTATAATCGCTTCCTAATTTTATATACGTTTCTTGAATTTTCTCTTTAGTCCACTTTGCTATTGTTTCTTCTTTTTTCTTTGCTAATGCAAACTGTTGCATTCTTACATAATCTTCTACAAGGTCGGCTGTATGTGTTTCCGTTTTATCTTTCAATAAGATTACTTTATACATTTTTTCACCTTCTCGAGTTTCATCGTAAAAAACATCAGACAAATCACTTTTATTAAGTTCACTAATTCTACCAAATAAATCTGGAGCCATTCTTGTTAACTCAAAAGTAGTTTCTTGTGTATATGGGTTTATTAACAAACCTCCATTATTTTTTGTTTCCTCTTCTTCTGAATACTCTTTTACAGCTTCTTCAAAAGTTATCGTACCATCTTTTACATCTTTAACAATCTTTTCGATAGCTTCTTTTGTTTCACTTAATTTAGCATCAGAAATTTCTGGTTGCATTAATATATGAGAAACATCACGACCATTACCTCTTATTTTATTTAATAAAACAATATGGTATCCGAAAGGAGATTTAAATGGGTCTGAAATTTGACCTTCTTCTAATGAAAAAGCTACTTCTTTAAATTCTTTTACAAAACCAGTTTCTTTTGTAATTACTCCCATATTACCGCTATTTTGTGCAGCACTAGGATCGTCTGAATTTATAATTGCTTTTAACTTAAAACTTGCGCCTCCTTCAACTTGCTTTTTAATTTCATTAAGCTTGTTAATAATACGTTCGATTTCTTCTTTAGTTGGTTCTGCTTTTAAAACTAATTGAGCTATCTCTACCTCTGCTGGTATTTCTGGTAATTCTTCTTTATCTGCCAATCCTTTAAAATAAACTCGTATTTCTTCTGGAGTAACATCAATATCTTGCGTAATTTTTTGCTGTTCTTTTTCGATAAGAAGATTTTCTTTTTGTACTCTTTCCAATTCTTTCTTTAAATCTTCAATATCATTAAAACCATATGCTTTAACCACTTTTTCTTCACTACCATACTCATTAGTAAAGTAAGCTATACTTCTTGCGACTTTACTATCAATATCTGATTGCGTAACAACAACACTATCAATAACTGCATGATGGGCAAGCAATTTTTGTTCCATTAAGTCTTCTAACATTTCACAATTAGAAATCGTAATCTTACCCTCGCTTCTTTGCTCAACTTCTTGCTTAAATTTATCTATATCCGAATCTAAAACAATATTTTTACCAATAACTACTGCTACGCCATCTATTTTAGTTTCTTGTGCATTTATGGCACCTAAACTAGCTAAGAAAAAGGTAAATAAAATACTAGTATTCTTTAAAGTTTTTGTTTTGAATTGCATCATTTATCAACGTTTTTTCTATCTCTCTAATTAATTCTAATTTTCGTTTGTGTAAAATTATTTGTTTTATCCTCGGACTTACAAATAACAAAGGTGCTGTTGCATTTTTTGGCAACATATTTTTTACAGCGACCAAATATACTCCTAAACTATCTTCTTTTTGTATGTATTTAGATATTTTTAACAGTTTTTGATCAGTTTTTGACTCAAGAGCCGGAACTTTTTTCTGTAAATAAGAAAATGGTACCCAAGTTGAATCTTGTAGCCTATAAGATTTAAAGTTTAATAAATATCTTTCTAAATCTTCTCGCTCTACTTCATCTGAAGATTTAAAGTTTTTTATGGTTTCTTCTTTATCTAAAAAATCTTTACCAAAATGAATATACTCAAATTGCAAAAGTTCTTCGCTTAACTTGAAGTTTTCTTTATTTTTTTGATAATACAACTCTATTTCTTCTTGATTTACAACCGTATCTAATTGCTGTTTTATTAAACGCTCTTTGTAGCCATTTATATATAAACTCTTCTTATAATTATTTACTAATTTTTCTATCTTACCACTATTAACACCAGATATATTTTCTTCTGCTTTTGCTAGTAATAATTCTTTCTTTGCCCAAGAATTTATAAGGCCTTTTATGATTACCATACTATCTTTTTTGGTAATACCTTTGGGAATTAAATCAGCAATATCTTTCTTGTAAAGGTTTTTATTATAAACGGTAGCAATAGGCCTATGCTGTTCTACTCTTTTAGTTTTTAAACTAAAAAAATCACATGAAACAACAAGTATTATTATTAATAAAAGGATTATTTTCTTCACTTTTTATTGATTGTATATTTTTTTAAACTTTTGTAATTCTTTTTCTTTTATTTCTATTTTATTTTTTTCTCGTAGCTCTTTTACCCAGTCTGCTTCTAGCTGTTTTTGATAATCAGTAATTACATATCCTCTTACTTCAGTAAATGATTTGTTTTTATATTTTGATTTATTTAATTTATAAAACGCTTTTAAACCAATAGTATCATTTAAAGATGTATTCCATATTTTTTCTTGTAATAATTCAAACAAAAGCAATCCTTCTTTGTATTCTAAAAAAAGCCTGCTTAAACTCCGGTTTTGTATGTAATAAATCATTTTTAAAATACGTTAAAACTTCATAATTTATAAAATCTTCATAAACTGTTTTTATTGGTAAACTTTTATTCTTTTTACGATAATAATAAAACGATTTTACAAATATTTTCTTTTTATTGATAGTTAATAAAACACTATTCAGGTTATCTTGATTAATTTCATCATTTTCTGACACTAAAAAAACAGCTAATGCTTTTTCTGACTCTTTAATTTTGTACTCTTTCTTCAACCTACTTAAAACCACTTTTTTTGATAAAGTTGCTCTACTAGAGTTTCTAACTTTTTTAGTTAACTCCTCTTTTACATCGTCAAAAGAACTTATTGGATGATTTTTTAGCAATTTAACAATATGCCATCCAAATTTGGTCTTAAAAGGCTCTGTATAATCCCCTACATTTTTAATTTCTAAAACCTTATTCTCAAAAACGGACACCATATCACCTGTACCAAACCTAGGTAAATTCCCTCCTAAAAAAGCAGTTGCATTGTCTTCAGAGTATTTTTTAGCAACCACATTAAAAGAACTACCAAATTTAAGTTTTTTATAAAGTGAATCTATCTTTTCTTTACTATTACTTGAATTTTTGACCAAAATATGAGCAACATCAAACGATCCTTTAGAAAGTCTCTTCCCAGTAACTTTTAAAATATGGTAGCCGTATTTTGTTTTAAAAGGCTTAGAAACTTGATTTAAGGGAGTTTTATAAGCCGCTTCCTCAAACGGGTACAACATTGAAAATACAGAAAAATAACCTAAATCACCTCCATTAATCTTAACCGATGGATCTTCTGAAACTTCTTTTGCTACTTCCTCAAAAGATTCTCCGTTTAAAATCCTATTTCTAACTTCTTCAATTCTTTTATAAAGCATTAGTGTATCAAATTTGATACCATTTTTAGGAAACTTAATTAATATATGGCTTGCTTTAACTTCATTTATTTTACGATAATACGCGTCTTTTATTAGTTTTGATAAAAACGCTTCATCTAGTAAATAAGGAGCTATTAACTGATTTTTATAAACTTCTAATTCCCTTTTGTAACTTTTTAAAGTATCTAATTTTAAAATATAAGCTTCCTTAACTTTTAGCTTATAATTAATATATAGCTTTAGGTAACTATCTATATTTTTAGATTTTTTATCAACTATAATTCCTAAGTTTTTTTCATAGACTTGTTTAAATTCCGAAACCATTACTGGCGAATTATTTATACGAAACAATTCTTTGTCTTTTTGAGCAAAAGAATTGTTAATTATAACCAAAACGAAAAAAAACGAAAAAAACTTACTCATTTTATAATGAAATTATCCCCTTTATAACATCTGCTTTTTTATAATACGCAATTACTTCCTCGGCGCTTTTTACATTTAAAAAAATAGAAAGACTGTTGTATTTACCTGTTTTAGATTTTTTTGTTTCAATAACAGCACCTCCTTTATTAAATAAATTCTTTACCTCTTCTACCTGATTTCCATCTGTTGGCACAATAAATTTATATAAATATTTACTAGGAAATGTTGTGGTATCTTCTAACTGACCTTTTAACTTGATATAAAATGCTTCTCTATCTGACATATTGCTTTATTAAACTTTTTCTGATAATAATTATCGTGTATATAAGATAATCTTAAAAATGAATGACAAAATTACACTATTTATTACATTTATAATTTGAAACTTATATTTTTGCACCATGCAACAAAAAATAGTTTTAATAGGAGGACCCGGAACAGGCAAATCTTCAATTTTAAGAGAGTTTATAAAACGTGGGTATCATTGTATGCCAGAAATTTCGAGAGAAGTTACCTTAAAAGCTCAAAAAGAAGGAATAGATCAATTGTTTTTAGAACAACCTTTACTTTTTAGTCAAATGCTATTAGAAGGTAGAGAACAGCAATATTTAGAAGCTGAAAAATGCCCAAATGATATTGTGTTTTTCGACAGAGGAATTCCTGATGTACATGCGTATATGAATTATTTAGCAAGTGAGTATCCGCCTATCTATAAAGAAAAAAGCAATAAATACTTATATACAAAAGTGTTTATGTGTGCCCCTTGGGAGAAAATTTATAAATCGGACAACGAGCGCTACGAAACCTACGAACAGGCTGTAGAGATTGATACCTATTTAAAAGAAGCATATCAAGAAATAGGATATGAAATTATAGATGTTCCTTTTGACACCATAAAAAAACGCTGCGATTTTATTTTACAATCGTTATAAAACGATGTATGAAGAATCTACAAACATATTAAAACATTACTGGGGTCACAGTTCTTTTAGAGTTCCTCAGCAAGAAATTATAGCTGCTGTATTAGAAAAAAAAGATACCATCGCTTTATTACCCACAGGTGGTGGTAAATCTATCTGTTTTCAAATTCCGGCTTTAATAAATGATGGTGTTTGTATTGTTATTTCGCCATTAATAGCATTAATGCAAGACCAAGTAGAAAGTCTTGTTACAAAAGGTATAAAAGCTACCGTAATTCCTTCGGGAAGCTCACAAGATGATATTATTACACTTTTTGATAATATCCGTTTTGGAAAAACAAAATTTTTATATGTTTCTCCCGAACGTTTACAATCTCGCTTTATTCAAGAAAAAATAAAGCAATTAGATGTAAATTTAATTGCAATTGATGAAGCGCATTGTATTTCTGAATGGGGACACGATTTTCGCCCTTCTTATCAGCATATTGCTATTTTAAAAGAACTACATCCAGCAACAAGTATTATTGCTTTAACAGCAACAGCTACCAAAAAAGTTATTGATGATATTATAGTTTCTTTAGGTTTAGAAAATCCTACGGTTTTTAAAAAGTCTTTTTACAGGGAAAATCTAGCGTATCAAATTTTTAAAACGGACGATAAACTCCGTAAATTACATCAGATTTTTACTAAAACGAAAGCACCAGCAATTGTTTATGTAAACTCTAGAGTTAAAACTAAAGAAATCTGTGCTTATTTAAATGCCAACGGTTTTAAAAGTACTTTTTACCACGGCGGATTAACAAGTTTAGAAAAACAACTTTCTTTTGATAGTTGGATGACAGAAAAAACACCAATTATTGTTGCTACAAACGCTTTTGGTATGGGAATAGACAAACCCAATGTTCGGGTTGTTATTCACTTAAACCTTCCAGGATCTATAGAGAATTATATTCAAGAAGCCGGTCGTGGCGGACGAGATGGTAACAAAGCTTTTTCGGTTGTTTTAACAAATGATAACGATATTAAACTTAGTAAAGAGTTATTAGAAAAATCGCTACCTGTTATTGAAGATATAAAATTGGTTCATCGAAAATTATATCAACATTTTCAAATTGCCAAAGGAGAACTTATCGAAACTGCTTTCGATTTTAACTTTTTAGAATTTTGTAGTAAATACAAGTTAATTGCTAATAAAACCTATAACGCTTTACAGATATTAAATAGTAACGGAATCATAGAATTGAATTCTAATTTTCAACAAAAATCTACCATTCAATTTTCTGTTTCAAGCAAACAAGTGTTGTTATATTCTCAGCAAAATCCGTCTTCCAAAAACTTTGTCCAAATATTATTACGTTTGTATGGTGGTGTTTTTGAAAACCTGGTGAAAATTGATGAGTTTTATATCGCTAAAAAAGTAGGTATTACTTCGTGGAGTGTTATTGAGGAATTAGAACGAATGGCTGAAAAAGAAATGCTTGAATACAACCAAGCAACCAATAATTCAGAGTTGTTTTTTCTGCACCCTAGAGAAGATGATACAACCGTAAACCGTGTTTCTAAAAACATCCGTTTGTATTTAGGTCAAAAAAAGCAAAAAAATGATGATTTATTAGCGTTCATTAAAAACAATGAAGTTTGCAGAAGTGTACAGTTATTACATTACTTTAATGAAATTACTAGTAAAGAGTGCGGTATTTGCGATGTTTGCTTGCAAGCAAAACAAACTGTTGTTATAAAACCACTTGCTATTCTTAATTTATTAAAAAAACATAAAGCCTTAACTGTTTACGAAATCAGTATGCATCTAAACGAAAAAGAAGCAAACATTTTAATACTTTTGCGTACGTTATTATCCGAAGAAAAAATAAACGTTACTAACAATAAATACTTTTTATAAATGAGAGATTTACGCATTGTTTTTATGGGAACACCCGATTTTGCGGTAACCATTTTACAACACCTTATCGAAAATGATTATAATGTAGTTGGTGTAATTACTGCTGCAGATAAACCTGCTGGTAGAGGTCGTAAGCTAAATCAATCTGCTGTAAAAAAATATGCGCTATCTCAAAACCTACCGATTCTTCAACCTACCAATTTAAAAAATGAAGAATTTCAGGCTGCTTTAAAAGAATGGAATGCTAATTTACAGATAGTGGTTGCTTTTAGAATGTTACCAAAAACTGTTTGGGCAATGCCGGAATATGGTACTTTTAATTTACATGCTTCTTTATTACCAGAATATCGTGGAGCTGCTCCTATTAACTGGGCACTTATAAATGGTGAAACCAAAACAGGTGTTACTACCTTTTTTATTGATGATAAAATTGACACTGGTGAAATTATCTTACAAAAAGAAGTAACTATTAAAGACGATGAAATTGTTGGTCAATTACATGATCGATTAATGTATTTAGGTGCCAATTTGGTTGCCGAAACACTGGACTTAATTGCTACGGGAGATGTAAACACTACAAAACAACCTGAATTAGAAGAAAAACCAGCTTACAAACTGTTTCCTCATAATTGTAAAATAGATTGGTCTAAGTCTTTAAATGATATCTACAATCATATTCGTGGTTTAAATCCTTACCCTGCTGCCTGGACGACTATAAAAAATGGTGATGAAGAAATTTCAGCTAAAATATATGGTGTGACAAAATATTTTTCTGAACATGAATTTACAAACGGCACAGTTATTACCTCTAAAAAGGAATTAAAAATTGCTGTAAAAGATGGTTTTCTTATTATTGATGAAATTAAGATTTCTGGCAAAAAATTAATGGATGCTAAAAGTTTATTAAACGGTTTTCAATTCAACAAAGAAGCAAAAGCGCTGTAGCCCTTTATTTATAAGGTTTTAACGTTTTACTTACAAAAAGCACCGCGGTTATTAACAATTGTTGACTACTTATTAACAAATAAGCCTTTTTTTAGGGTCAAAACTTGCATGGTACTGCATTCCTACTATATTTGTTGAGCTATTTAGCGAAAAACAAAAAATTAATTTTTAAAACTTATTAAAATTATGAACAAATCAGATTTAATCGATGCAATGGCTGCTGACGCAGGAATTTCTAAAGCTAATGCTAAAGCTGCATTAGACTCTTTAACTTCTAACGTTACTAAGTCTTTAAAGTCAGGTAACAAAGTTGCATTAGTTGGATGGGGAACTTGGTCTGTTTCTGAAAGAGCTGCTAGAACTGGTAGAAACCCTCAGACAGGAAAAGAAATTCAAATTGCTGCTAAAAATGTAGTAAAGTTTAAAGCGGGTGCTGGTTTAAGTGATTCAGTAAACAACTAAGACTTTTCTCAAAAACATATTTAAAACAGCATTTAGGCAACTAAATGCTGTTTTTCTTTGCAATAGTGTCACAAACAAAAAAAAGCTTTGTCTATTAAGCATAACACAAAAACAAAAAAAATGAAAAATACAATTACATTCATTGCCGTTTTATTATGCTTAACTACTTATGCCCAAAAAACAGTAAATGCTTCGGATATTATTAGAGATGTAAAAAGTGGTAAATCAGTAACTATTTCTAATGCTACTATAAAAGGAGTGTTAGACTTTACTTTTATGGATGAGGCTTTGCCTAAATTACCAAAAAGAAAAAGCTGGTGGAATAACGGAGGTTCTAATACCATAGAAAAACAGATTACAAATAAAGTATCTTTTGTAAACTGTACTTTTAATGATGATGTATTAGCATACATTCCTCATGAAAAAAGTGGTTATACCTTTATCGCTAATTTTGAAGATGAAGTAATATTTAAAGACTGTACTTTTAAACAAAAAGCCATGTTTAAATATTCTGATTTTGAAAGAAATACAGATTTTTCAAACACAAAATTTAATAATGACTCTACTTTTAAATATGCAAAATTCGAGAGAGAAATTTCCTTTGAAAACACTTTCTTTGATGAACCTGCAACCTTTAAATATGCCGATTTTAAAAAACATGTAAGTTTTGCGAATGCTGTATTTAATGAAAGTGCTATTTTTAAATATACTGAATTTAATAACGGTGTATCTTTTAAAAATGTAAAGTTTGAAGAAGATTTAAACATAAAATACGCTAAAGTATCTGGAAATTTTAACATCACTGGTATGGATGTAGCCTACGACATAGACTCTAAATACACTAAAATAAACGGACTAAGCTTTAGTAAATACTTATTAAAAAATAAATAATCTTTTTTCTTCACCTTATTTAACAAATCAGTAAAAACTCACAATGTATATTGTGAGTTTTTACTGATTTGTTTTTAAACTTAGTTTGATTCGTATCTCTATTTCTAATAAATTTGTTTATAATTGATTTAATTTATAAAAAAGAACTCTTATAATTAAAGTTATCTTCCATTAAAAATGAACGAACTGAGTATAATATTAAAAGAATTAATTGAATTAACAGAAAGTGAATGGCGTGAATTTTCTAAACAATTAAAAAGGAAAGAATATAAAGCGAAAGCCATATTAATTGAAGAAGGAAATACGGCAGAGTCTTTATACTTTATTCAATCGGGATTATTTAGAACATATAAAAATTTAGATATAAAAGATATTACTACTTATTTCGCTTGTGACAATCAATTTATAACGGTTTTTAATAGTTTTATAAATCAAACAACTTCATCAGAAATTTTAGAAGTTCTTGAAGATAGCATAATTTATGAAATATCATTTGATAGCTTGACTCAGTTATATAAAAAATCTTCAAAATTTGAAAAATTCGGTAGGATTTTAGCGGAAAAAAATCATATTTGTGCCTTAGAAAGAACTTTAACAATGCAGACTAAATCTGCAAAAAAAAGATATTTAGAATTTTTAAAAAATTACAACAAAAAAATTACAAGTAGAGTTCCTCAATACCAAATTGCGAGTTTCCTTGGTATAGCACCTGAGTCTTTAAGTAGGATTAGAAAAGAAATTTTCATTTCATAACAAATGTCAATATATAAATATTAAAACCTGTTGTTACTTTGTTTTTTATAAATTAAAAAAACAAACACAATGAAATTATCAAAAAAAGTAAAAATATCAATCATTACAATATTTATCTTCTTCTCTATATTTATTACTAATGTATTATACAATTCCTGGTCACTTAATCCTTTAGCATGGTCACCACCAACAATCTCAAAACTAGATGGATTACTGTCAGAAAATGAATTATTAAGTACAACAAAACGGATTGAATTAAATGGCTGGTTTGGACCAGAAGACATTGCAATAGATAATCAAGGAAATTTGTATTGCGGAGTACATATTTCTAAAACAGATTTCACAGATGGTCGCATTTTAAAAATCGATACGTCTGGAAAAGTTACCGTATTTGCGAATTCAGAATCTTGGGTTACAGGTATGCATTTTGATAGTAATCAAAATCTAATCGCTGGCGACTTAGAAAGAGGTTTAATAAGTATAGACCAAAATGGCAATATTAAAACTTTGGCAAGTGAAGATGAAAACGGCAACAAATTCTTAATACCAAATGACGTTGATATTGCTAGTGATGGAGTTATTTATTTTACAAATACATCCTCAAAATTAAACTTTAGTAACAAACATATTTGGAAATTATTAATGGAGGTTAGACCAGACGGAGGCCTTTATAGTTACGACCCAAAAACAAAACGTGTAAAGACGTTAATTGATGGGACATATTTTGGAAACGGAGTTGCTGTTTCTCAAAATGATGAGTTTGTATTAATGGTTGATTTAGCAAAATATAGAGTACGTAGATACTGGCTTAAAGGAGAAAAAAAAGGAACTACTGATATATTTATAGATAATTTAAACGGCTTTCCTAATGGAATTTCTAGAAGTAAAGATGGTAGTTTTTGGCTTGGTTTTTCAACTAAAAGAGATGAATCACTAGATAAAATACATCCGAAACCATTAATTAAAAAAATCGTTTATGGACTTCCATCTTTTATGCAGCCTAAAACAATACCTTATGGAATGTTAATGCACTTAAATAGTAATGGTGAAATAATAAAAACATATTACGATACAACTGGAAAATTTGTAGCGGAAGCAACTTCTGTCGAAGAACACAATGGTTATCTTTACCTTGGTGGAGATGTATCTGGTCATATTGGAAAATATAAACTAGAAAAATAACTTTAGACTAAAAAGATATAAAACTAGATACTTTAGCATATTTCTATAAATTACTATGGATTCTTTGTTCTATTAAACAAAAAACCAAGTTAATAATTGTCATGGATGATCTTGACTATTATTAATTTTCAAACAACAAAAAATCCGCTGAAAGTTTTCAGCGGATTTTTTTATTATGCTTCGATATCAGATTCGAAATCATTCTTAATTCTTTTACTTCCTTCATAAAGTTCATACTTTACAAAACGACAATCTAAATCGGCATTTTTAAGCGGTATTCTCTTTGATGTTCTTAACCCTACATGTTTTAAAGCAAGCATATCCGAAGTAATTAACCAAGCTGTAGAATCGTGGTAATTATGCTTTAAGGTATCTCCTATCTTTCTATAAAACTCTTCTACATCAATATTTAAACGTTCACCATAAGGTGGATTAAATAAAATAGTAGTTTTACCAAATACTTCTTTCTTAGAGTTAAAAAAGTTTACGTGGTGTATACCTATAAACTCGTCTAAATTTGCATTTATTATATTTTGCTTCGCCTTGCTAACTGCAGACGGAGCTTTATCAAATCCCATTATTTTAAAATGAGAACTTGTAATTTTCTTTAACAAAGCATCTTGAATTACAAAAAATAAATCTTCATCGTAATCTTTCCAGTTTTCAAAAGCAAAATGCTTACGATTAATGTTTGCTGGTATATTATTAGCAACCATAGCTGCTTCAATTAAAATCGTACCTGAACCACACATTGGGTCGATAAAATTCTCTTCTCCTTTATAACCAGATAACAATACCAAACCAGCCGCTAACACTTCGTTAATTGGTGCAATATTGGTAGCACTTCTGTACCCTCTTTTGTGTAGTGAATCTCCTGATGAATCTAAAGAAATTGTTAACCATTCATTATGAATATGAATGTGAATTTTAACATCCGGGTGCTTTAAATCTACATTCGGACGCTTTTTGTACTTGCTCATAAAATAATCAGCAATTGCATCCTTCGATTTTAAACTAATATAATGTGAGTTTGTTGTAAAATTCTTCGAATTTACTACTGCTCCAATAGCAAAAGTTCCGTCAACATCAATATATTTATCCCATTTTACACGCTGAATTGCCTCGTATAAATCTTCTTCATCAAAAATTTTACTCTTTTTAATCGGTTTTAAAATACGAATAGCCGTACGCAAAGCTATATTTGCTTTGTACATAAAACCTGTATCGCCTTTAAAAGTAACATTACGTATTCCTTCCTTAACATCCTGACCACCAAGCTTTCTTAGTTCATCTGCTAAAACTCCTTCTAAACCTGCCATTGTAACAGCAGTCATTTTAAAATCTTTTTCCATGTAATTGTAAAATTTCACTGCAAAAGTACAGCTTATTTTGGGTTGATGTGAATCTTTTCTTGTTTCAATCTAAAAAACGTAAGATTTGTGTACTTTTGCAGACCTTATAATTATGAAAACAACAGACTGGTTTACTTCTTGGTTCGATACTTCTTACTATCACACATTATATAAACATAGAAATGATGCCGATGCGCAGTTTTTTATGCGAAACATTACATCTTTTTTAAAATTACCTAAAACGAGTCATATTGCTGATTTACCTTGCGGAAAAGGACGACACTCAGTATACTTAAATTCTTTAGGCTATAGAGTAACTGGTGGTGATTTAAGTCCTAATAGTATTGAATATGCTAAAAAATTTGAAAACGAGTCGCTTAATTTTGAAGTTTGGGACATGCGTGATCCTATAGAACACAAATACGATGCTATTTTTAACTTATTTACAAGTTTTGGTTATTTTGAGGATGACAATGAAGATATTGCTATTTTAAAAAGCATCAAAAACGGCTTAAAAGAAAATGGTGTATTTGTTTTGGATTTTTTAAACGTCGAAAAAGTTAAAGATTCTTTAGTTGCTAAAGAAGTTAAAACAATTGATGGTATTGAGTTTCATATTAAAAGAGAAATTAAAGGTGGTTTTATCTTAAAACACATTTCTTTTATTACTGATAACGAACAACATTCATATACAGAGCAAGTAAAATTTTTAACCTTAGATAAGATGGAAACCTATTTTAAAAAAGCAGGTTTAAACATGAAACATGTTTTTGGTGATTATAGCTTAAATGAGTTTGATAAAAATACTTCTGATAGATTAATATTAATTGGAGAATGAGTTACATATTATTAATAGTTGCTGTTTTACTAGGCTCTTTACTTGTTTTATTTTTAAAGCCAAACAATCAATTAGTTCGACTTCTGTTAGCCTTTAGTGGTGCTTATTTACTGTCGGTTACTATATTACACCTGCTTCCTGAAGTTTATATGCATACAAGCAATGCTAAGAAAATCGGAATCTTAATTTTAATCGGAATTATTATACAATCAGTTTTAGAATCGTTTTCTAAAGGTGCCGAACATGGTCATATTCATGTACATTCTGACTCATCTAAGTTTCCTTGGTTGCTTTTTGTGAGTTTATGTATTCATGCTTTTTCTGAAGGATTGCCAATACATCATGCTGGCGACAATTTACTTTGGGCAATTATTGTACATAAAATTCCTATTGCCATTGTTTTAACAACTTTCTTTTTACAGACAAATTATAGCAAAAAAACAATTGTTTTATTTTTAAGTCTTTTCGCTTTAATGAGTCCGTTAGGCGTATTAGTTTCAGATAAAGTGCCTTTTTTTATTGAATATCACACAGAAATAACTGCTTTAATTATTGGTGTTTTTCTTCATATTTCAACAATTATACTTTTTGAAAGTTCAGAAAATCACAAATTCAATTTTAAAAAATTTACTGCAATCCTTTTAGGAATTGTATTAACAATACTTACGCTTTAATATTTTTAAATAGCGCATATAAAAAAACATCAAATTGAAATAAATTCAATTTGATGTTTTTTTTATTTAAAAGAGTACTCTTATTATCAAATAAATTCAACGTAACAAATCTCCTTAAAATTATGCTATTCCTCTTCTCTATTCACCAAATCAATTGAAAAAGCAGGCATACAAACAGCTAAATACTCACAAGGTTCGCTAAACGGATTTGAGTATTGAACTCGTACTCCTTTTTCTATTTTAATCGATTCTCCTGTTTCTAAAATAATTGTTTCACCATTAATTATAAATTGCTTTTTACCTTTTATAATATAGGTGTACTCCTCAAATTCTGGCGTTTGAAAAGGTTCACTCCAACCAACCGGCGCAACCATATGAGCAATACTTACATTAGGATTTTTATCTGTAGCATTACCAAAATGTTCTTCTATTAATTTTCCGTCTGTAGTTGGCACTACAAATGGTTTTCTTTGAATTGTATATTTTTTATTCATCATATAAAAATTAAAAAGCCAAAACCATTGTTTCGACTTTTTGCTTATTTTTTAGTTAAACCAAATGGTTAATGATTTTATTTTAGCTAAGTCAGGTATTTGATCTATACTTACTTTTTGCGTGCTAAAGTCTTTTAAGCCTAAATCTTCTTTATCTAATGCAATTGTTGCGTTTAAATCGTCTATAAATAAGGTAGCTGACAAAAATGATGATTCAACTTTACTTATCGTATTATTAGCGTTAATTTCTTGAAATGAAGAACTAATATTTAAACCTGTTTTGGTTTTAAAGCGATTATCATAAATTTCGATACTTTTTATAGTTGATAAAGAATCTAATTGTTCATTTGGTATAATCGTTAACAAATGCTTACCTCCTTTTTCGAAGATTTCATATTTATCATCTTCTTGATAAAAATTATTTCCCTTAGCTCCTTCACTTAATATTTTTACTACAGAATCATTTTTAAAAATTCCGTCAATTTCTTGCATTGTTGTTTTTGTAGTTAATTCACCTACTTTCCCTTTAGAAACATCGTATTTACTGTTTCCGCATTGTATAAATACAACTGAAATTAATGCGATTACTAGGGGTTTAATTAAGTTTTTCATTTATTTATTTGGTTTGTTATTATTAAAAACGGTTTTATATACTATTTGTTTTATTTTAATACTTTTTTTAATATCCCGAAAACACTGCGAATAAATGTAGCACTGGTTAGTACTTTTACAATCGGGTTTTGTCGTGTGCTTCTACTTCTTGTTGCTGAAGATCTTCTGCTTGTTTTTGCTCTTTCTTCTTTAAGAGCATCTGCTGTTTTCTCCTTATTTATTTTTTCAATCTTCTCATTTAACAACTCGTAAGCACTTTCTCTATCAACAGTATCATTGTACTTAGGTATCAATCTCGAATTGTCTAATACCTGCTTAATTTCCTTTTCTGTAAGCACATCCATTCTGCTCATAGGAGCACGCAGCATAGTCCGTGCTAACGGAGTCGGAATTCCTTTTTCATTTAAAACAGATACTAACGCCTCTCCTATTCCTAATTGTGTTAATACTTTTTTGGTGTCATAATAATCAGAATCTGGATAATTTTCTGCGGCTAACTTAATAGCCTTTCTGTCTTTTGCCGTAAAAGCTCGTAAAGCATGCTGAATTTTCATTCCCAATTGCGCCAAAACATCTTCTGGCACATCTTTAGGATTTTGCGTTACAAAGTACAAACCTATTCCTTTCGATCTAATTAATTTTACAATACTTTCTATTTGATTTAACAATGCTTTTGATGCTTCTTCAAAAACCAAATGCGCTTCATCAATAAATATAATTAATTCAGGTCTGTCACTATCTCCTTGTTCTGGAAACGATTCATATACTTCTGCTAATAATTGCATCATAAACGTTGAAAACAATTTAGGTTTATCCTGAATATCTGTTAATCTTAAAACTGATATTAACCCACGACCGTTTTCATCAATACGAGTTAGATCATCTACTTCAAATGATTTTTCTCCAAAAAACAAATCACCACCTTGTTGCTCTATTTCTATAATCTTTCTAAGAATAGCACCGGTACTTGCTGTAGAAATTCGACCATATTCGGCCTGAATTTCTTCTTTTCCTTCATTCGTTACAAATTGAAGAATTTTCTTAAAATCTTTTAAATCTAATAATGGTAATTTATTATCATCACAATATTTAAATATAATTGCTACAATTCCCGATTGTGTATCTGTTAAATCTAAAATACGCGATAATAAAACTGGGCCAAATTCAGATACCGTTGCTCGTAAACGCACTCCATTTTGTTCTGATATTGATAAAATCTCTATAGGAAACTTTGTCGCGTTAAAAGGAATACCAATTTTCTCATGACGCTCGTCTATTTTCGCATGACCAGGACTCGGTTGAGCCAATCCACTTAAATCACCTTTTACATCCATTAACAATACCGGAATCCCTTTGTCAGACATGTTTTCTGCCAACACTTGTAATGTTTTTGTTTTACCTGTACCTGTGGCTCCTGCAATTAAACCATGGCGATTTAAGGTTTTTAACGGAATATTTACCAATGCATTCGTTATGGTTTCTTCACCCAACATACCAGCGCCTAAAGTGATAAAATCTCCTTTGCTTTTATAGCCTTCAGTTATATATTTAAAAAACGCTTCGGATTTACTCATGTTGATTTGGTTCTTTTTATTGATAAAACACGTAAAAGTAACAAAAATCATCCATAAAATTTTAATGTTGACTATCTTTGCATCCTTATGTTGAAAAAAGAAGTACAAGAGTTAATAGATAAAGGTGAAATGCTTCCGTTAATGGAAGAATTTTATACAATACAAGGTGAAGGGTCTCATACAGGTACTGCTGCTTATTTTATTAGAATAGGTGGTTGTGATGTTGGTTGCCATTGGTGTGACGTGAAAGAAAGTTGGGATGCTAATTTGCATCCACCAACAAAAACAGATCTGATTGTTACCAATGCCCAAAAATGGGCTAAAACAGTAGTAATTACTGGAGGAGAGCCATTAATGTGGAGTTTAGATTATATTACCAAACAACTTCAGGACAAAGGGATGAAAACGCATATTGAAACTTCTGGTGCCTATGCTTTTTCGGGTGTTTGGGACTGGTTTTGCTTATCTCCTAAAAAAACAAAATTACCCACAAAAGAGTGCTACAAAGAAGCTGATGAATTGAAAATGATCATTCACAATAAAAATGATTTTCAATTTGCTGAAGAACAAGCTGAAAAAGTTGGCAAAAAATGTCAACTCTTTTTACAACCAGAATGGAGTAAAAAAGAACAAATGACTCCTTTAATTGTAGATTATGTAATGAAAAACCCAAAATGGCGTGTTTCTTTACAAACCCATAAATATTTAAATATACCATAATAAAAAAAGCAACCAAATTTGGTTGCTTTTTTATTTATACTATCATTACAGTATTAGTCCCACCTATTATAAACTACATTAATATGATCAACCATATCTCTCATGATATAAAAAAACCCTGGTTGTTCTGTTTCTATATAGCATACTTCAGTTCTCCAATTATCTTCGTCAATAGCTCTACAAGCATATTTTGTAAAAATAACTTCTTCGTTTTCACAATTAAGTTCTTTTAAAGCTTTTCTTATAATTGTTTGTGCATAATCTTCACTCCATCCATTAAAACAGTTTGGATGACTTTCAAAAGTATCTTCTAAAAATGTTATTGTTTGTGTGTCTCTCATTATACTATATTTTTTTTATAACCGAAGTTACTAAATTTCATAAAAAAACCTCATCTTAAAGACGAGGTTTTTTTTATGAAATATGTAATAAGATTATTCTTTGTAAACACCCATATTAGCGTATTTATCCATACGTTGAGCTACTAAATCAGTATCATTTAAGTCTTTCAGTTCATCAAAAGCGTTTATAATTTGTTCCTGTACTGCTAAAAAAGCAGCTTCTCTATTAGAATGTGCACCACCTAAAGGCTCTTCAATAATTCCGTCAATTAATTTTAATCGCTTCATATCATCACCTGTTAATTTTAATGCTTCAGCCGCTTGCTCTTTATACTCCCAACTACGCCATAAAATAGACGAGCATGATTCTGGTGAAATTACGGTATACCATGTGTTTTCCATCATATATACTTTATCTCCTACTCCAATACCAATTGCTCCTCCAGATGCTCCTTCACCAATAACAATCGTTATAATAGGCGTTTTAAGACGAGTCATTTCAAGAATGTTACGTGCAATAGCTTCTCCTTGTCCACGTTCTTCAGCTTCTAAACCTGGGTATGCCCCTGGAGTATCTAATAAAGTAACTACAGGAATACCAAACTTTTCTGCCATTTTCATTAAACGCAAAGCTTTACGGTATCCTTCTGGATTTGCCATTCCGAAGTTACGATACTGACGTGTTTTTGTGTTGTATCCTTTTTGTTGCCCAATAAACATAAACGATTGATCGCCTATTTTACCTAAACCACCAATCATGGCTTTATCGTCTTTTACATTACGATCACCGTGTAACTCCATAAAAGTATTACCACAAATAGCATTGATATAATCTAATGTATATGGGCGATTTGGATGACGTGATAATTGTACACGCTGCCAAGGCGATAAATTTTTGTATATATCTTTTTTTGCTTTTTCTAATTTTCTTTCTATCTTCTTACAGGTTGCTGTAACATCTACATCACTTTCTTTTCCTATATCAAAACATTTTGCCAATTGATCTTCTAACTCTTTTATTGGCAATTCAAAATCTAAATATTCCATTATATATAGTTTGATTTTATATTAGTCGTTTGTAAAGGCAAACATACTAAAAAATTGTAAATTTTAGCTTTTTCCCTTTTTTAATAATACTATTTTTTACTGAACGTGCTTTTTATGAAGTTGGTATTTTTTAAAACACCGTTTAATAAAACTACGAAAAGCACAATAAATGCTCCGTAATAAAACTCAGTACTCATTTGTTCTTTTTCTCCGAATATAATCAACGCTAAAATAATAGCATACACAGGCTCTAAGTTAATCGTTAACATTACGGTATATGGCGTTAAGTATTTCATTACTTGTACAGATGCGATAAAAGCATAGGCCGTACAAAAACTACTTAATATGATTAGATACAACCAATCATTTGTTGATATTTGAAAAAATTCAATCGAAAATTTTTGTGTAAATAATAAGTATAAAGTTATCCCTAAAGCACCAAACATTAATTGATAAAAAGAGATAATATTTGCATCGTATTTTTTGATAAACAAGCCGTTTAAAACAGCAAATAAGGCTGATAAAAAGGCTGAAATTAATGCATAAATAATTCCTAAAGTATATTGACTTTGAAAATTAAAGATAATATATAGCCCAGCAATTACCAATATGCCTAATAAAATTTCGATTGCTTTTATTTTTCTTTTAAAAAAAACAGGTTCAATTAATGAGGCAAAGAAAGCTCCTGTACTCATCGTTACTAAAGCAACCGATACATTTGATACTTTTATAGCTTTAAAGAAGGTAACCCAATGCAATGCTATAATTACACCTGATATTGCAAATTTTAACAATCCTATTTTATCTACTTTAAATGATTTTCTACGGATTATAAAATAAAGTGCTATAAATACTACTGCAAGCGACATTCTAAACCAAACTAATGGTATCGCATCTACAGATATTAATGCGCCTAGTATCGCTGTAAACCCCCAAATAAAAACAATAAAATGTAGGTGTAGGTAGTTTTTTAATTTATTTCCTTCCATTAATGTATAAGTAAATTGCATAAGCTCCAAATACCATATTTGGTACCCATACATTTAATAAAGCATTTGCGCCTGCTACTCCTCCTAAAACCTCTGCTACTTTTAAGAAAAAAACGTACACAAACATTACTGAAATTCCTAGTGCTAAGTTTAAGCCAATTCCTCCTCGTTTTTTCTTGTACGCTAAAGCAACTGCTATTAAAGTTAAAATATAACATGCCACTGGTAAACTGGTACGTTTATACAATTCTACCAAATAAACATTTAAGTTCTTAGCACCTCTACTTTTAGAAATTTCAATAAATTTAATCAATTCTGGAGATCTCATTTCTTGCGCTAAAATATTTTTATAATTAAAGTCTTTAGGTGTGAAAGCAAAAGTGGTATCTAGAGAAGTCCCTGAAAATATACTATCTCTATCTTTAAATATTTTTCTTATTTTCCAATTATAAAGTTTAAAAAGACTGTCTTTTTCTTTCCAATTGATATTATCAGCTGTTAGCTGCTGTTTTAATTGAATTCCGTCATAAATCTCCGTAGAAAAATTATACCCTGAATTTCTTTTTAAATCAAAGCGCTGAAGGTATACATAAGTACTATCATTTAACTGTAAGCTAAATTCTTTAATGCTTTTATCTGCATACTTTTTTTTCTTTAAATACTTTTTTTCGAACGCTTTTCTAACCTTACTACTTGTAGGTACAAAAAAATGATTCATAGATAAAGCTACAAAACAAACTATCGTAGCTCCCATAAAATAAGGGAATAAAAAACGAGTAAATGATACTTGAGAACCATTTATAGCTACAATTTCTGTGTTATTTGCTAATCGAGATGTAAATAAAATTACGCCTATAAATAATGCCAAAGGCATAAATGTATTGGCATAATAGATAATAAAATTCACATAATAATCAACTGCTACCTCATAAAAAGTTAAGCTTTCATCACGTAAAAATTTATCTATTTTTTCTGCAATATCAATAGCTACCGCAATAGGTATTAGTATTAATAAAGTAAACAAAAATGTTACTAAGTAGCGCTTTAATATGTACCAATCAAGTATTTTCAAAAAACTAGTTTTTTATAAACGATTGTCCATTTGTTTTACCATTTTATCTTTCCACTCTGTAAAGTCTCCAGCTAAAATGTGTTTTCTTGCTTCTCTTGTTAACCATAAATAGAATCCTAAATTATGAATAGACGCTATTTGTTTACCTAACATTTCTTTTGCTGCAAAAAGGTGACGTAAGTATGCCTTCGAGTACATGGTATCTACCCAAGTAATTCCCATTTCATCAATAGGAGAAAAATCTTGTTCCCACTTTTTATTTTTAATATTTATAGAGCCGTGTGCAGTAAATAACATCCCATTACGTGCATTACGTGTTGGCATTACACAATCGAACATATCGATGCCTAATGCTATGTTTTCTAAAATATTAATAGGTGTTCCTACCCCCATTAAATAACGTGGTTTGTCTTCAGGTAAAATAGCCGTTACTATTTCTGTCATTGCGTATAATTCCTCTGCTGGTTCCCCTACAGAAAGACCACCAATAGCATTTCCTTGTGCTCCTACAGACGCTATATATTCAGCAGATTGTTTTCGTAAATCTTTATAAGTACTTCCTTGTACAATAGGAAAAAACGTTTGTTCGTATCCGTACTTAAAAGGTAATTTTTCTAAATGATTTACACATCTTTTTAACCATCTATGCGTCATATGCATAGAGCGTTTTGCGTAATTATAATCACAAGGATATGGAGTACACTCATCAAATGCCATAATAATATCGGCACCAATGGTGCGTTGAGTTTCCATCACATTTTCTGGAGTAAAGAAATGTGTAGATCCATCAATGTGACTTTTAAATTTAACTCCTTCTTCGTTAATTTTTCTTCTTCCAGAAAGCGAATACACTTGATATCCACCACTATCAGTTAAAATATTACGATCCCAATTCATAAACTTATGCAAACCTCCTGCGGCTTCTAAAGTTTCTAATTTAGGGCGTAAATATAAGTGATAGGTATTTCCTAAAATTATATCTGGATTGATCTCGTTTTTTAACTCCGATTGATGCACACCTTTTACAGTACCTACTGTACCTACAGGCATGAATATTGGAGTTTCTATTGTTCCGTGATCGGTTGTAATAACACCTGCTCGTGCTTTACTTTTTGGGTCGGTTGTTTTTAAGTCGAATTGCATAAGTGACAAAGATACGCTTATTTAAGAATTGGAAAAGTAAATAAAATCATAATAATTAGTAAGTAGCTGGCTGTTGCGTAAATTTTATATTTCATGCCTACAACTACCTTCTTTATAAAGGCCTTTTATTTACGTTTACGTCCAAATTTTTGGTTAGAATTTCTTTTTGATTTTGGTGAATTTTTTCTAAAAGCAGCACTTTTTTTATTAAAATCGTCTTGCTTTTGTACTTCCTTCTTTTTTGGTTGTTTTGGCTTTTTTTTCTCAACAACTGTAGATGCTTCTTCTGTTTTAGAAGAACTAGCAATCATTTCGTTGATTTCTTTCATCTCATCACTTGTTAATTCTCGCCAATCACCAGGTTTTAGTTTATCTAAAGAAACATTCATAATACGTTCGCGTTTTAACTTCGTTACTTCGTATTCTAAATATTCACACATTCGTCGTATTTGACGATTTAAACCTTGGGTTAAAATAATTTGAAAAGTAAAATCATTTATTTTCTTCACCTTACATTTTTGAGTTACGGTTCCTAAAATAGGAATTCCATTACCCATTCTTGCGATAAAATCATCCGTTATCTGTTTATCAACCGTAACAATGTATTCTTTTTCGTGGTTGTTTCCTGCGCGTAAAATTTTATTAACGATATCACCATCATTGGTTAAAAATATTAACCCTTCAGAGGGTTTATCTAAACGTCCAATAGGAAATAATCTTTCTGGATGGCCTACAAATTTTACAATGTTCTTTTTTTCTTTACTATCGGTCGTACAAACAATACCTACTGGTTTGTTTAATGCGATGTAAAGTGTAGTAGGTTTTGGTTCTAATAAACGACCATCTACATGTACTTTATCTCCTTCAAAAACTCTATTACCTAATTGAGCAACATTTTTATTGATGGTTACTCTACCCGCTGCAATAAATTTTTCGGCATCCCTACGAGAACAAATCCCCGTACTGCTTATAAATTTATTAAGATTTGTTGATACTTTATTCTTGTTTTCCATTACTGCAAAGAAAAAGAAAATCCCCAAGTTTTAGCTTGAGGATCTTACTATATTATTTTGTTTTTTTAAAAAATCATCATTTTCTGCGTACAACGTGCTAAACTAGGTCTTCTATCGTAATCAAAACCAAGTGTGATCATGTGTGTACCATAATTAAAATCTTGTGTTTTATTTACATTAACACTAAAACCGTAAGACATATATAAGTTGTTCTTTTTTAAACCTATTAACGGTGCTATTGCATTAGGTTCAAAAAATTGATCATTTAAGAATGTATAACTTAAACCTGCCCAAACGTACCCGTCATTAATACCTTTTCTTACTTTTACATTCATATCGGTTCTCGATCTTTTATCAGCTTCGTAGTATTCAACAAAAATAGACGGTTCTATCTCTACCATATTGCTAATTCTTGCCAATACATACGATGTATATAATGTAAATCTTCGTAAAGATTCTGGTTCGTTGGTAGCAAAGTTTTCTATTTTTTTATTTAACAGATTATTTGCGTTTACACTCACACTAAATCGTTCGTAACGGTATAACATACCTACATCAAAATTAGAGTTTGTAAGTGTTCTATTAGGCACTGTTTCTCCTGAATTATTTTCTGAAGTATCGATACCAAATTGAACAAAATTATAGCTTAAACCAAATGATAAAAAACTATCATGAAAATTACTTAATGTTAAGTGACTTGCCAATGATAACTTCACTCCTTTCTGAGAAGTAAATCCGTTTTTATCATTAAAAATAGTAATACCACCACCAAAACGATCTGCTAAACGCGCTTCAACCACTAACGATTGTGTATCTGGAGCTCCATCAACACCAACCCATTGGCTTACACCATTTAATCGTACTTGTAACCCACTTCCAATACCTGCATAACTTGGCGATATTAAAAAAGGATTATCTGCCATATGACTTATATATTGAGGTAAATTTACCTCTTGAGCTACTAATTTGACACTACAAATTAGGATACTTATTGTTATTAATATCTTTCTCATTTTTATCTATATAATGTAAAGTGTCCCATTAACTTTTTCTCTTCTCCTGATAATTCATTAAAGTAAATAGTATACCAGTAATCTCCTGCTGGTAATGGTTTACCTTCATAAGTACCGTCCCATCCTTGCACAACACCTTGATAATTAACAATCTTACGAGCATATCTATCAAAAATATATACTTTTATATTATGATACGGTTCTACTTCTAATGGATACCAGAAGTCGTTTGTTCCATCACCATCTGGCGTAAATAAATTTAACACCGTAATAGTTACATAAACGCCTCTTATCGTAATTGTTACTTGACAACCTCTTGCATCGGTTACAGTTATGGTGTAATCTTTAGTTTGTAGAATTGTAAATTCGTTTTCCTCTCCGTAATCTACTCCATCAACTGTAAAGTTATAAGGAGGTAAACCAAAGTCTACATTTGCTATTAACTTATTTTTTTGTGAATCGTCAATAAACATCGTTAATGCTTGAATATCTTCAATGTCTATCGAATCACTTGAGCTTTGAGCACAATTTGATATTGTGTTTGTTGCTGTAACCGTATAACCGTTACCTGCAGCTACATCAACAAATTCACCTGTTGTATTTGTTGCAACAGCGCTACCTGCACCATCATATAACGTATAAGACATGTTATTCTTATATTGATCGGCAACAATTGCAACAATAATATTTCCTACCGGACAGGTATACTCCCAATCTACTGTTAAATCAAGGTCTATAGCTTCATCTGTTGTAATGGCTGGTAAAGCTACTGAAGGACATCCGCCACCACTATCTCTTACACTAATTACATATACAGTATCATCTTCAATACCTTCTGCCGCACCTAAACTAATTGTACCTGTATTATATGGCGCTGCAATTTCAACATTATTAATACTAATAAAGTATGGTTGTGTTCCTCCTTGTACATCAACAGTAATTATTGGTGAAGGATCATTTAAACACGTTTGTTGCGTTACGCTGTTTAAACCTATTTGTAATGCATCTGGTTCAGTTATAACAACTTCAATTGGTGGTACAATTGTACATCCTATAACATCTTTTATGGTTACATAATAGGTTGCTGCTGGTAAATTTTCGAACACACCGTTTGTTACAAACTTATCTGCTGGATATAGCGGATTTGCTGGTACCGAAATAATGTTATATTCATAACCTCCATTACCCTCAAAACCTTGTGCTGTAATAATACCTGTACTACCACCAAAACATGATACATTTTGGGTTGCTACTGCTGTACCCGTTAATGCTATTGGTTCTGCTATGGTATACTCACCCGTTACAGTGCTACAAACTTCACCTGCTGCATTGGTACTTCTTACATTAATTTTATACGTACCAACTCCTAAACCTGTAAATGAATTATCACTTTGCCACGTTCTTATTTCAACATCATTTTCATCTACTAATTGATATTCATAGTTTCCAAATCCGTCTTGAGCATTCGCTATTAATACGCCATTTGCGTCACCATTACACGTAATAAATGCCGATGAAACATCTAAGGTTGCTGTTACATCTGTATAAGGATTAACTCTTACCGTTATGGCATCAGAAATACATGCTTCGTTATCTCTTACATATATTTGGTGTTCTCCTGCAGGAAGATCAAACCTATGGTTTGGTGCCGCATTAGCAGCTATAAAATTAATACCATCTGTACTAAATTCATAAGGTCCTGTTCCGCCAGTTCCTGAAACTTCTACAACTGCTTCTGCTCTGTTACAAGTAATAACCTCTATAATATCTGCTGATGCTACTACTTCTGTAGGATCTACAATATCAATAGGTCCAACTCTACCGTCACAAGAATAACCATCTGCTACTAATACATAATACCCAATACCTGCTGGTAAATTAGTGAACGTATTTGATGATTGACTTGCTGTTCTTGTTCCGTCAGGGTATTCTAAGATATACGTGTATGACAATAAAGGGGTTCCTGCTTGTAATTGACCTCCAACTGCATCAACCGAAATGGTTGCCGTACTTTCATCAATACAAACATTTGGTGTTACTGTAAAATCACCCGTTATTGGTATACCATCCTCTAAAGTAAAAGTGATTGCTTCTATACAATTATTAGCATCTCTTACTGTTGCTGTATAATCACCTGCTGTTAAGCCTGTAATTACTGAATTATTATCGAAAGTCTGAATAGTATTTCCTGTTGTATTGTTTACTAACTGATATTCATAAACTCCCCAACCACCTGATGCAGTTAAACTAACTTGACCAGAATCTGTTGGCGTACATTTTATGTACGTTAATTCTTCTGACAATGCTAAATCAATAGTTGGTTGTACAATTTCGAAAGGATTCGATTCTGGTGAACAGAATGGTGTATCAATCATTAAAATTGTTACATAATAATTACCTGCTGCTAAACCTGTAATGGTTGTTGCTGTAGTTCCTACTCCTGCTCCTGTAATACCAGTGGTTACACCACCAACATTAAACACTTCATATGTGTAATCTCCACTATATGGTGATGTTGGACTAAAGCTTACATCTACACTTGCTGTACCATTAAAACATGCACGCTGAATGTTATCAATAATTAAATCGAATACTGGGGCATCATTTACGGTATAAAATTCTGTAAACACACAATTTGTATCGGTATTTTCTACTTCTATTCTGTAAACTCCTGTTGGTAATAAGGTAACAAAATCACCATCAACTATTCTTGTTTCTAATAATGTATTTGATGTATTATTATATAACCTGTATTCAACATTAGTTATTGATAATGTACTTGTATAAGTTGCTACAATATCTTCACCTTCATCACAATCAATCGCTCTGTCTGCAGTAATCGTTACTGTTGTTATTCTTGCGAAAGGAGCAATAGTTCTTGTTGCTGAGTCAGCACAGTTGTTGCTATCGAAAACTGTTACGGTTACCTCACCGCCTGCTTCGTTTGTTATTGTAAAGTTAAACACACCACTGTCTTGCGTTATATCATCTGATGTATCTGCTGGGGTATTGTTATCATATACAAATATTGCTCTAACAAAATCACCCGTACCACCTGCTCCTGTTGTATCAACAGATATGGTTGCATTGTTTGTAGTATTTGTTCCTACAGCACAATCAAAATCTGTTACGGTAACTGCTCCTGAAATATCAATAATTGGATTTTCATTTACAGTTTCAGTTACATCAAAAGTACAACCATTAGCACCTGTTGCGGTTATAATGTAAGTATCTGCTGGTAAACCTTCAAACGTATTTGTTGTTGCATCAAAAGTACCAACGTTAGGTGAAATTGTATAAGTTAATGGCGAAATACCATTATCTATAGCTGTTACTCGTATCGCTCCGTTTGATGCACCGTTACAAATATTATCTGTAATTACTGATGCTGTAAAACTTGGTAATGTAGCAGCTTCAATATCAATTGTTCTTGTTACATCACAACTTCTTGTTGCTCCAGTATCTATAACTGTTACCATATACGTTCCCACAACTGTTGGGTTAA
>NZ_JAQJCU010000013.1:0-62781 GCF_029125915.1 Tenacibaculum bernardetii | reverse complement strand
GACCCCCTGCGTGACAGGCAGGTATTCTAACCAGCTGAACTACCAGACCGTTGCTAATTGCTCTAAGCGGTTGCAAATATAAGACCTTTTATTAAATAAAAAAGAAATTAATTATATTTTTTTTGTCTGCTGATAAGATAAGCAGTTAGTACTTTATTGTACCCTTCATTTATATCAACAGGTATATAATCTATTTTATATTGTAAGCATTTGTTTTTTAGATTATTGAAAAATTTAGAGCTTAAATTTGTGTAATCTTCTTGTACATTCTCGGCATGTAAATTTATTTCATCTCCAGTTTCTACATCAATAAATTTTTTAGGTTTATTGTCGAAATTGAATGAAAATTCTGTTTTTTTATCATAAGTATGAAACAATATCACTTCGTGTTTGTTAAATTTTAAGTGTTTTAAGGCATCGAAAAGTTCTTCGTCATCTTTTGATGTTTGAAACATATCTGTAAAAAGAAAAATTAAAGAACGTCTGTGAATGTTTTCTGCAATTTCATGCAAATACTTATAGGTTTCTGTTGATGCTTTAGAATTGGAGGTAAGTAAACTTTCTAATTGGTTTAATAACATCTTACGGTGACGCTCGCTTCCTTTTTCTGGAGCATAGTATTCGTAAGTGTCAGAATAAATACTTAAACCTACCGCATCTCGTTGTTTTTTTAAAATTTCTATTAACGATGCAGCAGCAACTGCAGAAAAACCAATTTTGTTTAAATTATGTATAGATTGGTTTTTTAGAATAGGGTAGTGCATCGAGGCAGAATTGTCTATAATTAAATGACAACGTAAATTGGTTTCTTCTTCGTACTTCTTAATATATAGTTTTTCGGTCTTTGCAAATAACTTCCAATCTATATGGCGGGTGCTTTCTCCTTTATTATATAGTTTGTGTTCTGAGAACTCTACAGAGAATCCGTGAAACGGACTTTTATGCATTCCGGTAATAAAACCTTCAACAACTTGTTTGGCAAGTAGCTCTAAGTTTTTTATTTCTGATGAAGTATTGTTTAAATCAATCATATAGCTCTAAAATAAAAAAAGGTTTAGCGTTAGCCAAACCTTTTTTAATAATATATTATGAATGCACTATTTATATAGCGGCATCAATTTTATCAGTATATGCTTTTTTAGGAGCTGCACCAACTTGCTTGTCTACAACTTCTCCGTTTTTAAAGATTAATACAGTAGGTATGTTTCTAACACCATATTTAGCTGCAAATTCTTGATTGTTGTCAACATCAACCTTACCAACAACTGCTTTACCGTCGTATTCAGTATGAATTTCATCTACAATTGGCCCAACCATTCTACAAGGTCCACACCAAGCTGCCCAAAAATCAACTAATACTGGTTTGTCTGATTTTAATACTACTTCTTCGAAGTTTGCATCTGTAATTTCTAATGCCATTTTGTTATGTTTTAATTAAGTTAATGTCTTATTTTTTACATTACAAAAGTAATCAAAAAAATCACCAAAACAATTTTACGAAAATTACTTTTTATTATTGTAGCATCAATAGTTTCTATTTCCTTAGCCGTTTGTTTTTCTGTGTGTTAAATAATGCATAACTTTGCAGTATAATTTTGAGGAAAAATTTGACTGATTGCAACCTCTTTGAACGCGAGTTCATAAATAAAATGCTAAAGCAGTAATTATCTACTCCTTTAAGCGACCAAGCAATCCAAGTTTTTCTTTTATTTAATTTTTTAAAAAGAATTTTTATGTCATATTTATTTACTTCAGAAAGTGTTTCTGAGGGACATCCGGATAAGATAGCTGATCAGATTTCTGACGCTTTAATCGATAATTTTTTAGCTTTTGATCCTACATCGAAAGTTGCTTGTGAAACATTAGTTACCACAGGCCAGGTAGTGTTGGCAGGAGAAGTGAAATCTAAAACATATTTAGATGTTCAGCAAATTGCAAGAGATGTAATTAACAAAATAGGGTATACCAAAAGCGAATATATGTTTGATGGTAGTTCTTGTGGAGTTTTTTCTGCAATTCATGAGCAATCACCAGATATTAACCAAGGTGTTGTAAGAGCAAATCCAGAAGATCAAGGAGCAGGAGATCAAGGAATGATGTTTGGTTACGCAACCGATGAAACTGAAAACTATATGCCATTGGCATTAGAATTGTCTCATCGTTTGTTAATTGAGTTAGCTGAGTTGCGCAGAGAGAATAGCGATATTACTTATTTACGACCAGATGCGAAATCTCAGGTAACTATTGAGTATTCTGATGATAATGTACCGCAAAGAATTGATGCGATTGTTATTTCTACGCAGCATGATGATTTTGATGCAGATGATGATGTAATGTTAGCTAAAATCAAGACTGATATTGTTTCGATTTTAATACCTAGAGTTATAGCTAAATTGCCTACTAATATTCAAAAATTATTTACTGATAGTATTACGTACCACATTAACCCAACAGGAGTTTTTGTAATTGGTGGCCCTCATGGAGATACTGGTTTAACAGGACGTAAAATTATTGTAGATACTTATGGAGGAAAAGGAGCACACGGTGGTGGAGCATTTTCAGGAAAAGATCCATCTAAAGTAGATCGTTCTGGAGCTTATGCAACACGTCATATTGCAAAGAATTTAGTTGCTGCAGGATTATGTAAAGAAGTTTTAGTGCAAGTTTCTTATGCTATTGGTGTTGCAAAGCCAACAAGTATTAATGTAGAAACATATGGTACTGCAACGATTGATAAAACAGACGGAGAAATAAGTAAAATAGTAGAAACTATTTTTGATATGCGTCCATACTTTATCGAACAACGTTTAAAGCTAAGATCACCTATTTATTCAGAAACTGCTGCTTACGGGCATATGGGAAGAACACCAGAAAAGAAAACAGTAACATTTTCTAACCCAATGGGAGAAACTGTTGAGCGAGAAATTGAAACATTTACTTGGGAAAAGCTAGATTATGTAGCGAAAGTAAAAGAGAGTTTCGGTTTATAAAAACCATTAGGAATTACTTATAATAAAAAGCCTTGACATTGTCAAGGCTTTTTTTGTAAGCTTATTTTATTTGAAGAATATAAGGCATTCTAGCTTGAATTCCTTTTAACTTTTTCATCTGATTGACGTTGTTGTATAGTTGGTAATTTTCGTCACCTAACGTTTCTTTTAGAATTTCTTCTTTAGACACTTTTGCAAAAGGAGAAAAGCTTAAAGCTTCCTTTAAGTCTTTTTTATAATTAGGGTAATTACGAACTTTATATGTTTCTACTTTTGCTAATTCAGCTGCAATTTTAATCGCATCATTTAGGTTCCCTAATTTATCAATTAAACCATTTTCAAGCGCTTCTTTACCTGTCCAAACTCTTCCTTGTGCAATTTCATTTACTTGTACGAAAGTCATGTTACGACCAGTTGCAACACGGTTTACAAAAGTAGTATAGATTTGTTCTACACCTTCTTTGGTAACGTCATAGAATTTTTTATCCATAGGTTCAAAAACACTATAGTTAGGGTTGTTGTTTGTAGATACTTGCTCGGCATTAATACCAATGTTGTCTGCAAATTTGTTGAAATTTGGAATGGCTCCAAAAACACCTATAGATCCAGTAATTGTAGTAGGTTCTGCTAATATTTTATCAGCATTACAAGCAATATAATATCCGCCAGAAGCAGCAACGTTACCCATAGAAACTACTAAAGGTTTTTCTTTTTTTGTTAATTCTAATTCACGCCAAATTAATTCAGAAGCTAAAGCGCTACCTCCTGGTGAATTAACACGTAAAACAATTGCTTTTACATTTTTATCTTTTCTTGCTTTTCGTAATGCTTTGTTTATAATTCCTTGACCAATAATATTTTCATTTCCTTCAGCATACATTATTTCTCCTTGTGCATAAATTACAGCAATTTTGTTTTTTGCGGTAGAAGAAATTCGTCCTTTTCCAGATTTAATATAATCAGCTAAAGAGATTGTGTTTGTTTTTTTATCATCATTTAAAGCTAGTTTTGCTTCGTATTCATCTTCATAAATAATTGCATCAATTAATTTATGGTCTTTAGCCATTATTGCGTTTCTACCATTGGCATTATCAGCAATTAAATTTAATTGTTGGGTAGTTATGTTTCTACTTTTGCTAATATCGTCTGTAATTTCTGACCAGATAGATTTTAAAAGCGAAGTAGTTTGCTCTCGGTTAGCATCACTCATCTTATTCGTTAAATATGGCTCAACCGCACTTTTGTATTTTCCGTGACGAATCACTTCCATTTTAATTCCGTATTTATCTTCAAAATCTTTATAATATAAAACTTCGGTAGATAAACCTTTAAAATCAATAGCACCAACAGGGTTTAAAAATAAACTATCGGCAACCGAACTTAAATAATAGTTTTTTTGTGAATATACATCGTTGTAGGCATACACAAATTTACCACTATCTTTAAATTCTTCAATTTTATTTCTGATGGCTTGCGTTTGTGCTACACCAGCGTTTACTAATGCTGTTTTAATACTGATTCCTTTAATATTGCTATCTGTTTTAGCGTTTTCGATAGCATTTATTATTTTATTTAAAGCTAGTTTTTCATCAGTTAACTCTAAAATTTCGGCTAACGGATTATCGTCTTTAGGAGCATAATCTTTTATGGTTGCAGATAAATCTAATTCTAAAACAGAATTCGATTTTACGACAATTTCTTCGTCAGAACCAACAACAGAGGCAATGGCAATAAAAAAGGCAAATATTAAAAAGATGGCAATAAAAAAACCAAGAATTGATGCTAGTAAATTTCGTAAAAACTTCATATTGTGCTGTTAATTTTTTTGGCAAATATACATTTTTACAAGATCATTTATTTTTTAGCGTAAAGTCATTCGGTATTTACGTTGTGCAAACTCAAAATAATTAAAAAGTTTATAGTTCACATCATAGCCGTAATTAACATTTTGGTTATAGTCAATGATGTTCTCGTAGATGTTGGTGTTAAAATTAATAGGGTTGTTAACTCTAGAATTCCATACAGAAACATACAAACGGTTTTTGTTTTCTAAATAAAACTGAGAATGAAATCCTGGCGGCCTTGCAATGGTATTTAAATAAGTTGTAAAGCCAATGTCAATAATTGTAATTTCATACTCTAAGCTGTCATTTTTAATAACAACAGGTGCTTCTTTTACGGTAGTTTTATTTTTTATAGATGAAGATCCACAAGCATAAAAGGAAATTATTAAGATGATTACTGTCGAAAAATATTTTAAAGTTTTCATAATCTGTAAATTAGATACCTATAAAGTTGCAAAAATTATTCCGTTTTTCATTGATTTTTAGTTTGTTTAACAGTAATTTTCAACTTTAAAGACAAGAAAATGAAGAAAAGATGTTTTTGGGTGAGTGATGATCCGTTATATATAGCGTATCACGACAAAGAGTGGGGCGTTCCCGTTTACGATGATAAAGCCTTATTTGAGTTTTTGATTTTAGAAACCTTTCAGGCAGGTTTAAGTTGGATTACCATTTTAAAGAAAAGAGAAAATTTTAGATTAGCATTTGATGATTTTGATTATAAGAAAATTACAGTTTATAATGAAGATAAGTATAACGAATTGTTGCAAAATGTTGGAATTATAAGAAATAAATTAAAAATTAAATCGGCAATTTCTAATGCGCAGCTTTTTATAGAAGTCCAAAAAGAATTTGGTTCTTTCTCGAAATATATTTGGGGATTTGTTGATGGCAAGCCAATTAAAAATACTTTCGATAAGCGAGAAGATGTACCTGCAACATCAGCATTGTCAGATAAAATATCAAAAGATTTAAAAAAACGCGGATTCAAGTTTGTAGGCTCTACGGTTATGTATGCTTATATGCAAGCTACTGGTATGGTGAACGATCATACAACCGATTGTTTTAGACATAACGAAATTTAAAATTTGTACATTTATCAACTGAAAAATCAATTTAAAACTATAAAAATGAAATTAAGAAAAATGCTTTATACTGCAACTGCAGTTAGCTTATTGGTTTCTTGTGGAGTGGAAAATAAAAAAGAAGCTAAAGAAACAAAAGAAGAGGTAAAAACGGAAGCGAAGTTTAACCATGAGGTTGAGCAATTTGCGGATATAAAAGTTTTAAGATATCAAATTCCGGGGTTTGAGGAATTAACCTTAAAAGAAAAAAAGTTAGTGTACTATTTAACGCAAGCTGGTTTATCGGGTCGTGATATTATGTGGGATCAAAACTACCGTCATAACTTAGAGATTAGAACTGCTTTAGAAAACGTAAACACTAATTATAAAGGAGATAAAAGCTCGGAAGACTTTAAAAAATTTACCACTTATTTAAAGCGTGTTTGGTTTTCAAACGGAATTCATCACCATTATTCTAACGATAAAATTAAGCCTACTTTTTCTAAAGATTATTTAGTTGGTTTATTAAAAGAAGTGAATGTTACTTTATCTGCAGAAGCATTAGAAGTTATTTTTAATGAAAAAGATGCTAAAAAAGTAAATAAAAAGGCAGGAGTTGATAATGTGTTAGCGTCAGCAATTAATTTTTACGGACCAGATATTACAAGTAAAGATGTTGAAACTTTTTATAAAACAGCATATAAAGGACCAAAAGGACAACCGATAGAAGCTGGATTAAACTCTAAATTAGTTCGTGAAAACGGAAAATTAGTAGAAAAAGTATGGAAATCGGGCGGAATGTATGGAACTGCGATCGATAAAATTGTGTATTGGTTAGAGAAGGCTCAAGGTGTTGCAGAAAACGAAAAGCAAGCAGAAACTTTAGGGTTGTTGATAGAATACTACAAAACAGGAAGTTTAGATGTTTGGGATAAATATTGTATTTCTTGGGCTACGTCAACAGAAGGAAATATTGATTGGATAAACGGCTTTATAGAAGTGTATAATGATCCTAAAGGATATAGAGGTTCTTACGAAACAGTTGTGCAAATTAAAGATTTTGACATGTCTAAAAAGATGAAAGTTTTATCTGACAACGCGCAATGGTTTGAAGATAATTCTCCGTTAGATGAAAATCATAAAAAGAAAAACGTAGTAGGAGTTTCTTATAAAACAGTAAATGTTGCAGGTGAAGCTGGTGATGCATCGCCAAGTACACCAATTGGAGTGAATTTACCAAATAATAATTGGATTCGCCAAGAGCACGGTTCTAAATCAGTTTCATTAGGGAATATTATTGGCGCTTATAACAATGCTGGTGGTTCTGGTAGATTAAAAGAGTTTGCGTATAGTGAAGAGGAAGTGAAATTAGAACTTGAACACGGAAAATTAGCAGATAAGTTACACACTGCTTTACATGAGGTAATTGGTCATGCTTCGGGTCAGATAAATGAAGGAGTTGGACAACCAAAAGAAACATTAAAAAACTATGCATCTACAATGGAAGAGGGTAGAGCAGATTTAGTTGGCTTGTATTACTTAATGGATCCTAAATTGCAAGAATTAGGTTTGGTAAGCGATTGGGAAAAAGTAGGTAAAGCAGCTTATGACGGGTATATTAGAAATGGGTTAATGACTCAATTAATTCGTATTAATTTAGGTGATGATATTGAGGAAGATCATATGGTAAATCGTCAATGGGTTTCAGCTTGGTCTTTTGAGCAAGGAAAGAAAGATAATGTAATTGAAAAGGTTACTAAAGACGGTAAAATATACTTTGTTGTAAATGATTATATGAAACTTCGTGAAATTTTTGGTCGTTTATTAAAAGAAGCACAAAGAATTAAATCGGAAGGAGATTTTGAAGCAGCCAAAGCATTAGTAGAAGGCTATGGTGTTAAGGTAAATAAAGATATTCATAAGGAAGTGAAACAGAGAAATGAGAAATTTCCTGACGCAGCTTATAGCGGATTTGTAAACCCTGTTTTAATAACAGAAGTAGATGAAGAAGGTAATATTACAAATGTAAAAGTTACACAACCAAAAACTTTTGAAGAGCAAATGAAATTTTATGCTAAGAATTATAATTTTTTATCAGTAAAAAACTAAGTAATTAGTTTAATTAATTCATGAAAAACCGATTCTTTAATAAAGAATCGGTTTTTGTATTTTTACAAAGTAAAATAATGTAATGGCAAGAAAAATTAAAGATCCAGGATTGGGTTATAATTCCCAAGAAAACAGTAGAGGTCTTATTAATAAAGACGGAAGTTCTAATGTAATTCATGTAAACAAAAACGTTAATATAGATGATTTATATACCTACTTTGTTGAAATGTCTTGGGGAAAGTTTTTCTTTTTAGTTTTTTTAGGGTACACTTTTTTAAATGTATTTTTTGGTCTCGTATATACTTTAATAGGTATTGAAGAAATTACACAGCCAAATGAGTTTTTTCTGTATGATTTTTTAAACGGATTCTTTTTTAGTGCACAAACGTTAACAACAGTTGGTTATGGTGGAATTGCTCCGCAAGGAATAGCATCTAATATAGTAGCTTCTTTTGAGGCAATGTTAGGTTTGTTATCCTTTTCTTTTATAACGGGACTCTTGTATGGCCGGTTTTCTAAACCAAAAGCAGCTATTCGTTTTAGTGATAATTTAGTATTAAGAAATTTTAAAGAGCACAAGGCATTAATGTTTCGGTTAATGAATAATCGAAAAACGGTAATGATTGAGCCTGAAATTAAAGTCACTTTGGTTTTAAATGAAGAAGATAATAAAGGGGTTTATAAACGAGAATTTTATCAATTAAAACTAGAAAGAGATAGTATAATGTATTTGCCAACTATTTGGACGGTTGTACATGAGATAGGTAAAGAAAGCCCGTTATCTAAATATACAAAAGAGCAAATAAAAAAAATGGACGGGCAAGTGTATATTTTACTTAAATATTACGAAGAATCTTTTGGGCAAAATGTGTATCAAGCAACGTCATACAATTTTTCTAATTTAGAAATAGATGTAAAATATGCATCTTCCTCTTATTTTGATGAAGAAGGTTTTACAATCTTAAATCATGATAAATTAAGCGAGGTAGAAAAAATGGATTAACCTTTAATCAGAAATTTAGCAAAAAATAAAAGAGCAATTAAACTCAAAATACCTATGGTTACATATATAGCGGAATTTTTGTAATATTTTTTATTGTTTTTTGCATCTTTTTTGTAGCTGTAAAACATTAAAATAATAAAAGCGATAACAAATATACTAGCAAAAACAATTCTACCAGGGGTAAACATTTTTACAGCGATAAGATTAAACATGAAATTATATTTTTAGCAAAGTTAAAGAATGATTTTATAATGGAGAAAATTAAACTAATTATTCGAGTGTAATTAAAATATAAATGAACTAAAATTATTTAAAATGAAGAACAAAATAAAAGCAGTGCATGAATTTCATTCAGCGTTTAAATTAAATATTCAAAATAAACCAACGGTTGCTATTACAGACGATAGAAAACAGTTGCGATTTGAGTTGATGAAAGAAGAGAATGAAGAGTATTTAGAAGCTGCTAAAAACAATGATTTAGTTGAGGTTGCTGATGCTTTGGGAGATATGCTATATATTTTATGCGGAACGATTATAGAACACGGAATGCAAGATAAAATAGAAGAAGTTTTTAATGAAATTCAGCGAAGTAATATGAGTAAGTTGGATGAAGATGGTAATCCTATTTATCGTGAAGATGGTAAAGTTTTAAAAGGTCCAAATTACTTTAAACCAAATATAAAAGAGATTTTAGAATAATAAAAAAGTTCCTCATTTTTAAATGAGGAACTTTTTTTTTGCAATATTATATAGTCCGTTACTTACCTAAAATACGTTCTAATTCTGACGTTAAGGTTTTTACATTGTTAACCATTTTAATAATAACACCGTTAGCACCTACAATAAGGTGTGTTGGGTATTGTTTTACTTTTAATTTCTTAGCCATGTACTTTTTTTGATTTGGTACAGTAACATATTTAAAAGGTTTTGTTTTTAGGAATTCAATTAATTTATCTTTTTCATCAAAAGCTAAACTAATAAACTCAATATTGTCGTCTTTATATTTATCTACCAAATTGTTTAGCTGAGGAAACTCTTCAACACAAACTTTACAGGTAATAAACCAACATTTTAAAACAACTATTTTTCCTTTAGTATCTGCTTTGTTATGAGATTTACCTTTTAAATCAACAAAATCATAACTAGGAAGTTTTTTACCTTCCATTTTAAAATACTGATGCGCAATTGTAGCTTTACTTACAATTGATTTTTTTATTTTTTCCTGATCATCTCCTTCAATATTTGTTAATTGATATTGAATCTTCCCTTCCTTTTCAGATTTAACAGCAATATAGCCACCTGTTCTTAACAGTGTTAAAAACATTCCTTTATCCATAATAGCTCCCATATTATCAAGAGGATTAAAGGTTGACATTAAGTCGATGTTTCTTTTGTTGTAACTATTCCAGTTGTCAAAACTGTTCTGAATATCATCTATATTTATAGTTTCTAAAGGCGTGCTTTCATCTTCTGTAGCACTATCTGTTTCTACAACTTCATCTTCTGTTTCGATTTCTGTTGGCGCTTTATCTTTATTTTCAGTTTCGATATCAATAGCAGCCTCGTCTTCACTCTCAGTATCTATAGTTGATTCATCTTCAATTACTTCACCTTCATTTTCATCCTCTACTATAATAGCTTCTTCTTTAGGCTCTTCTATTGTTTCGGTAACTGTTTCTGGTTTATCTACTTTTTCAGTTGTATTGAAATAAGTATTTAAAACAAAAAAAGACAAAACAAAACCTACAATAATAGATAATAAAGCTGGTATAATATTTTTAATTCCTCCCATATAATTTTTTAAAAATCTGATTCTGAATTACTAAGATAGTTTTTTTTTGATGAACCTTAAATCTTAACTCTCCAATTGTGTTTGTCTTCGGCTTTATTATATTGTATGTTTACAAGCTTTTCTTTAAAAAGAGTAGCATAAGAATCATTAATATTAGGTAGTTCAAACACATCTTCTTGGTGTTTAAATCCTTTTATAGGGTTTATAACAGCTGCAGTTCCTGAACCAAAAATTTCTTTTAATTCACCTAAGCGAGCAGCTTCTTTAATTTCAGCTACAGATACTCTACGAACCTCTACTTCAATATTATTGTCTTCAGCTAGCTGTATGATAGATTTACGAGTAATTCCGTCTAAAATACGATCATTAGTAGGTGTTGTAATTAACGTATCACCAACTCTAAAAAAGATATTCATGGTACCAGCTTCCTCTAAATACTCGTGCGTATCAGCATCTGTCCAAATTATTTGTTGAAAACCTTCTTTATTTGCCAATTGTGTAGGGTAAAACTGTGCAGCATAGTTACCTGCAGCTTTAGCGAAACCAACACCACCATTTGCAGATCGGCTATACTCTTCGGCAAATAAAACTCTAACTTCACCAGCATAGTATGATTGAGCAGGCGAACATATAATTATAAATTTATATTCGTCGGCAGGTGAAGCTGCGATAGCACCTTCGGTAGCAATTATAAATGGACGTATATAAAGAGAGTTACCTAATCCTTTTTTTATCCATTCTTTATCTAACTTTAAAAGAGCGTTTAATCCTTCTAAAAACACCTCTTTAGGTACAGATGGCATTGCTAAACGATTTGCAGAAGCATTTATTCTATCAAAATTATCTTCAGGTCTAAACAAAAAAACATCGTCATTATCATCCTTAAAAGCTTTCATACCTTCAAAAACAGCTTGTCCATAATGAAATACTCTAGCCGATGGTTCAAACAACATTGGGCCATAAGGCTTTATTGTAGGGTTTTTCCATTCTCCATCAGAAAAATCACAAACAAACATGTGGTCCGAAAATGTGCGACCAAAAGTTAAGTTGTTAAAATCTACTGAAGCTATTTTTGTTTGTGCTATTTGCTGAATATCTATGTTCATAAAAACCTGTTTTTGCAGTGCTGCAAAGATACTAAAACAAGAACATAAAGATTTGTTAAAAGTAACCACTTCACTAATTATAATTATATTTGCTATAAATTAATTTTAATCTTTTGATAATGAAAAGAATACTAACTTATTGCCTGTTTTTAAGTTTCTTATTAATAGCTTGTAAAGCAGAAAAGAAACAAGGAGTAAAAGAAAATGAAACCGTTAAAACTGGATATGCATCGTTTGGTGAAAAAATAGAAAGTGCCAATACGCTTTCAGAAGCACAAATGTCTGCAAAGTTTGATGCTTTAAAAATAGGAGACACTATAAATGTAAAGTTTGTTTCTAAAATAGATGAGGTGTGTACAAAAAAAGGATGTTGGATGGTTTTGCCTGCGGCGGATAAAAAAACAATGGTAAAATTTAAAGATTATGGTTTTTTTATGCCTTTAGATAGCCAAGGAAGTGAGGTTATTGTTGAAGGAAAAGCGTTCGTAAAAGAAACACCTGTTGAAGAATTACGTCATTATGCAGAAGATGCAGGTAAGACAAAAGAAGAAATAGAAAAAATAACAACACCTAAAAAAGAATATGCTTTTTTAGCGCACGGAGTATTAATGAAATAAATATTTTATTATTAAACGAGAAATTATAATTACCTCAGATGGATCTACAACGATCCATTTACCAGACTGGAACGAACATTATCATTCTAAACATGGTGCAATACAAGAAGCATATCATGTTTTTATAAAAAGCGGATTGGCGCTGCAAAATAAATCAGAAATCTCTATTTTAGAAATAGGTTTTGGTACAGGTTTAAACTGTTTTATCACTTTTTTAGAAAGTGATAAAACAGTTAATTATGTAGGTGTAGAAGCCTACCCAGTAGTAAGTGGCGAAGTTGCAAAGCTAAATTATGTTGCTGAGTTAAAGGTAACAAGTAAACAAGCGGTTTTCGATAAAATGCATTCGCTATCTTGGGAAGATAAACATGAAATTACGAAAGACTTTTATTTAACAAAGCGTCAGCAGTTTTTTAAAGATATAGAAGATGAAGAAGCTTTTGATTTAGTATATTTTGATGCATTCGGAGCAGAACATCAACCAGATTTATGGACAGAAGATATCTTTAAACGTATGTTTGAAGCTTTAAAAGAAAACGGAATTTTAGTTACTTATTCAGCAAAAGGAAGTGTGCGTAGAGCAATGCAAGCGGTAGGGTTTACAGTGGTGCGTTTGCCTGGGCCTCCAGGAAAAAGAGAAATGTTGCGAGCAACAAAACCTACAAATTAAAATTATTTTGCTCATTTTAGGAGCAGAGTATATTGGTAAAACTATTGTTCATTATAAAATATAATAAAAATGAAATTTAAAAGACGTTTTGGTAATAATAAAGAAACAAAACCAAAAAAAGGATTGTACTTAATGCTAGTGTTAGCTGTTGTATTGTACTTGTTTTTTAATGCAGATAAAATAATCGGAAGATTTTTCTAAATGAAACCATTTAAATTTAAAGAATTTACAGTAAATCAAGATAAAACAGCCATGAAAATTGGTACAGATGCCGTTTTACTAGGTGCTTGGTGTTCTTTAGGAGAATATCCAGATGCTATTTTAGATATCGGATCAGGCACAGGTGTTATTGCATTAATGTTAGCACAACGAAGTGATGCAATGACTATTGATGCTGTCGAAATCGATGAGAATGCTTATGAACAAACAGTAGAGAACTTTGAGCAATCAGATTGGGGAGATCGTTTGTTTTGTTATAACGCCTCTTTCAATCATTTTGTAGAAGAAATGGAAGAAGAGGAAGAGCAGTACGATGTTATTGTTTCTAATCCGCCGTTTTATACGGATGATTTTGAGACTGAAAACGAAGCTCGTAATAAAGCCCGCTTTACTTCATCTCTAACTTTTGAAGAATTGCTAACTGGGGTTTCTAAAATTTTATCTAAGCAAGGTGTTTTTTCTGTTGTTATTCCTTTTAAAGAAGAAGAGAATTTTTTGAAACTTGCGAATACTTGTAACTTGTTTTTAAGTAAAGTTTGCTATGTAAAAGGTAACGAAAATACCGAAGTAAAAAGAAGTTTACTGTCTTTCTCTTTTGAGCAAAAAGAGATAATAAAAGAAAATTTAGTTATAGAAAAAGAAAGGCACCAGTATACTGATGCCTATATTAATCTTACAAAAGATTTTTATTTAAAAATGTAATTTTTACAATTAGTTTTTATCGCTGTAATCAAAATCGTTTGTTAGAAATTTCTCAGCTATTTCATTAAAATTTTTTGCACTATTACGAGGTATTCCGTGGTTTGCACCTGGAACAATACATAATTGAGATTTTTTAATGTTATTAAAAATCTCAACAGCGTGTTGATTTTTAATAATATCTCTATCACCGATTGTTATCAATACAGGTGCCGTTATTTTTTGTAAATCAGCGTGACTAATATCAGGTTGATTTAAAAGTAATTCATCTAATAGTAATTCTTTTTTCCAGTTTTTAGAAGTGTCGCCCTTTTTTATCATTTTTAAGGTTTCAGCATGCATGTCTTTAACTTGCTGAATAGCCCAGTCGTTAACGGCAGTTTTATCGAATCTTAAATTCGGCCCCATAGTAACAATTTTGTTAATTTTCACTTTGTTTCTAATCCCCATTTTTAAACCAATAATTCCACCATCACTCCAGCCAAGAATGTTTATAGAAGTTAAGTTTAAATGCTTGGCAAGACCTTCTAAATCTTTTGCCATTTTAAGATATGTTAAAGTCTTTGTTTTTAATTCTGATTTTCCTTGTCCTCTACTATCAGCAGCAATTACTCTGTATTTGTCTTTAAAATAATCAATTTGATATTCCATCGCTTTAATATCGGTACCACAACTATGTATTATTAATAACGGTTCTCCTTTTCCGTATTGTTCATAATAAATTTTAGCGCCATTTATTTTAACATATTTACCAACTTCTTTATTGTTACCATAAGGAGTTTTAAAATTGTTTTGTGCAGTTGTTGTTTTAGGTTGAAAAATTAAAGCAAAAATAGTGATTAAGAAAAGTGTTGATTTTTTCATTATTGATTTTAAAAATTTAATTAAATGGTGTTAAGGATTTGATATTGTTTTAATTAATGAAAATCAGGGGGTGCAAAACTAACTTTAATATATTTAAAAATCAAGTTATATTTATTACTTAATTTTTTGATGTTAAATGAAAAGACATTTATATATTGATGTCTTTTTTCTAATTCTTAGTAGAGTAATCCTTAATTACTTTCTGTAAAGTGTAGCTTATAAAGATTATTTTTCATTTTCATTTTTTTCTTTTGAAGAAGGCTCTTTATCTTCTTTAAAAGCGTCTTTAAATTCTATAGATCCATCAGTTTCTCCTTTAAAGGCGTTAATCCAAGCATTCTTGAAGATACCTCCAATAGTGGGGAAAATTCCGGCTTTAACATTATTTAAGTCACCTTCAATCGGAATTTCTGTAGCAATTGTATCTGTGCTGTGGTTTTTTAATATGGTTTTAAAAAAGACAACAAAACCTTCCCATAGTGTTTCTAAAAAACCATCTTCTTTGCCTATAAACTTGCTATTTGTAAGAAGTGGCTTCATGTACCCTTTTAAATATCCGTCTGCGATTGCTATTTCACTATATAGTTCTGCTTTACCACTTTCAAAGTCTATGCCGGCATAAAAATTTGTAAAATCATTTAATGCTTTAGCATCTGCATTTTTAAGAGAAAAAGCGATATCCATATCTGGTATCTCTTTTATAATATTCATTTTTCCATCAAGTTTTAGATCTCCGCCACCAAATGAAACTCCTGTAATATTTATGGTCGATGGTAACGTTCTTCCTTTTTCGGCAACATTGCGTAAGTTTTTAGCAGTAAGTTCAACTTTACTAATTGATAAATCAATGTTTGGGTCTGCGGATAATTGTACAAAGGCAAACTTTCCGTTGTGCATCTCAAAACGATTTATTTTTAAAGGAACTAAATCTGTTAAAACTTTAGTCCAATCATCTACGTCTGCTATTCCTTCTTCAGGAGTTGTTTCTTGATCTTCGAATACATAGATAATTTCTGCATTATCCATTATTATTTCTGCTACAATTTCTCCTTCAAATAAAGATTTCCACTCTACAGAAATATCAGTTTTTAGGAATTTTAAAAAAGGTACTTGTGTTTTGGCGTTTACTTTATTTAAATACAATCCATGAATAACATAAGCGCCGCGATATAAAGAAATATCGATTTCTTTAACCTGACCGTAAAAACCAGGTATTTCTGCTAAATTTTCATTGACATAGTTTTTAACTAATGTTGGTAAATAGAGTCTAAAACTTATCAATAATACAATTAAGGTTGCAGGAATTATGTAACGTTTTCTTTTATGAATTGGTTTTTTTACTTTGTTTTTCATTTTCAAATAATATTAAAGGCTTTAATGATATGGCGAATTTTAATTCGCCATATCAATAGTAATAGTTAGCTAAGTTATTAGAAAATAAATACAGTATCAAGTTTAATTTATCCCTTTATAGTTTCTGGGTTGTAGCCTAGATAGGGCACTTTTTTCTCTACAAAAGTAATTCCGTAGTCCTCTAGTTCCTTTAAAATAGGCGCATATACTTCTTTTGTAATAGGTAACTGAACCCCAGGAGTTGTAATGTCTTCATTTAAAATACGTAAAGTAGCCATTGCAACAGGTAAACCAACAGTCTTTGCCATTGCTGTATAAGTTTGATCATCACCTTTAATAACCATACTACTTTCTATTTGATATCTTTCATTGTTAAGTTCATAACCAAATTTATGGTGCATTACAATCATATCTTTATCGGCAGCTTCAAGCGTCCATTTTTCTGATAATATTTCCTGTAATATCTGGGCAGGAGTTGCGTTTGAAAGACTTACTTTTTTATCAGCATTAAAAATATCTAACTCTAAAAATTTATCCCACATGATATCATCTTGATCTATTTTTAGATAAGAACGGAATTTTAATTCAACAGAATCCGTAGGAGAATACGCTAAAAACAAATTAGTAAAATCGCGGTAGCTTAAGTTCTTAGAGTCTTCAATAGTGTAAGAATCATCTGTCATACCTAGCTGAACAAATACATTCCAAGCTCTAGAAAAACCAACTTTTCTAATCGTACCTCTATACATTGTTGGTACGTTTTCTAAATTATAAATACTTCTGTATTTTAAAGAATCTCGGTTTGCATAGCCTTCAAATTTCCCGTAACCATCAATGTTTAAAAATTCGGTTCTTCTAAAAAGTTTGTGATATGGTATGTATTTATAGGTGTTTTCTTGAATAAACATTGCGGCACCTCCTTGCCCTGCTAATACAACATTTCTTGGGTTCCATGTAAATTTATAATTCCATAAATTAGTGTCACTTTCAGGGGCAACTAATCCACCAGTAAAAGATTCGAAAAGTAGCATTTTTGCACCTTCATCATGAATTTTATCAATTATTTGCATTGCGCTCATATGATCAATCCCTGGATCTAAACCGATCTCATTCATAAACACTAATCCCTTTTCTTTAACTTCAGTATCTAAAGCTTTCATTTCATCAGAAACATACGAAGCTGTAACCATATGTTTGTTGTGAGTAACACAATCTTTTGCTACTTCGATATGAAAACGAGCAGGAAGCATCGAGATAACGATGTCGGCATTTTTAATAGCATCAACACGTTGTGCTGCATTAAAAACATCTAATACAACAGCCGTTGCATTTTTATGGTTGTTAATTTGGTTTTTAGCATTTTCTATAGAAACATCACCAATAGTTATATGTAGGTTTTCTTGTGCAGATTTATCTAATAAATATTTTATAAGAGATGAACAAGATCTACCAGCGCCAATAATTAATATTTTTCTCATTTATAATGTACTTTTGTTGTCTTAAAAATTTAAAAGCACAATATCGCTAAAAAAGTTTAATTTTAAACAAAAAGAACGTAAATGTATAAAAATTTAACAATAGCATCCGTATTAGGAGGCATCGCAGTAATTTTAGGAGCTTTTGGTGCGCACGCATTAAAAGCAACATTAAGCGAAGAAGCAATACAAAGCTTTGAAACAGCAGTAAGATATCAGTTTATTCATGTTTTATTATTACTGTTTATAAATACGTTTAAGGAGTTTACATTGAAACAGAAAAACGCTATTAGTTTATTTGTAATTGGTGGAATATTGCTTTTTTCAGGCTCAATTTACGCAATACACTTGTTAGAGGTGCCTGCAAAATCAATTTGGTTTGTAACTCCGTTAGGAGGAGTTATGCTAATTATAGGTTGGTCTTTGATGGTTTTTCATTTCTTAAAAAAAAGTTATTAATCAATAATAGTTGATAAAACTTTTCAATGAGGAATGATTTTAATCAAAAAGTTCTATTTTTGTGAGAAATTAAACACAACTAAATTAATTTAAGATGACAAATATTGATAAGAAAACGATATCATTAGATAACTTAGGTATTAAGGACGCTACGATTCGTTATCAATTAACTTCAGACGAATTACAAGATACTACTATAAAAAAAGAACAAGGTGTAAATACTAGTTTTGGTGCATTAGCAGTTAAAACAGGAGAGTTTACAGGTCGTTCACCAATGGATCGTTTTATCGTTAAAGACGATATTACAAAAGATGAAATTTGGTGGGGAGATATAAACATACCTTTCGATTCTGCAAAATTCGATAAACTTTACGATAAAGTAACGAACTACCTTTCTAATAAAGAGGTTTTTGTGCGTGATAGCTATGCATGTGCAGATGAGGATTATAAGCTAAATATTAGAGTTGTAAACGAATATCCTTGGAGTAACATGTTTGCTCACAACATGTTTTTACGTCCAACTGAGGAAGAATTAAAAGATTTTTCTCCTGAGTGGACTGTAATTAATGCACCAGGTTTTATGGCAGATCCAGCAGTTGATGGAACTCGTCAACACAATTTTGCTATTTTAAACTTCGAAAGAAAGGTTGCTTTAATAGGTGGAACCGGTTATACTGGTGAAATTAAAAAAGGAATTTTTTCTGCATTAAACTTTATCTTACCGGTATTTAAAAATACGTTACCAATGCACTGCTCTGCAAACGTTGGTGAAAAAGGTGATACAGCTATTTTCTTTGGATTGTCAGGTACAGGGAAAACAACTTTATCTACAGATCCAAAACGTAGTTTGATTGGTGATGACGAACATGGTTGGACTTCTGAAAACACTGTTTTTAATTTTGAAGGTGGTTGTTACGCAAAAGTAATCGACTTATCTAAAGATAAAGAGCCAGAAATTCACGCAGCGATTAAAAGAGGAGCGATCTTAGAAAACGTTGTAATGGATGCTGAAGGAAATGTAGATTTTCATGACACGTCAATTACACAAAATACACGTGTAAGTTATCCGATACATCATATCGAAAATATTCAAACGCCATCAACAGGAAAAAATCCTAAAAATATATTTTTCTTAACTGCAGATGCTTTCGGAGTATTGCCTCCAATATCTAGGTTAACACCAGGTCAAGCAGCATATCACTTTATTTCTGGTTATACAGCTAAAGTTGCAGGTACAGAAGCAGGTGTTACAGAGCCATTACCAAGTTTTTCAGCTTGTTTCGGCGCACCATTTATGCCGTTACACCCAACTCGTTATGCAGAAATGTTAAGCGAAAAAATGAAGGAGTCAGATGTAAATGTTTGGTTGGTAAATACTGGATGGACAGCAGGTCCTTACGGTATTGGTCACAGAATGAAATTAAAGTACACGCGTGCTATGATTAATGCAGCATTAAGCGGAGCTTTAGGAGATGTAAACGAAGAAAATTACCACACACATTCAGTATTTGGTTTAGCACAACCAAGACAATGTCCAGGAGTGCCTTCTGAAATGTTAAGCCAAAGAAAAGCTTGGGATAATGATGAAGAGTATTATAAAACAGCACACAAATTAGCAGATTCATTTAGAGAAAACTTTAAGAAGTTTGAAGAAAATGCAAACGCTGAAATTTTAGCAGGAGGACCACCAAATGTTAAAAAATAAATAATTAAAAGCATCCGAAAGGATGCTTTTTTTATGCGCAAATACTACCTATTTTTGTAGCTTTAAAACTAATAGCATGATTGTACAAGGAAATATAGTTGACATACAAAACAAACGAATCTACAAAGGAGAAGTTGAGGTTGAAAACGGAAAAATAACAGCAGTAAGGGAAAAAAATAACGCTGTAGAGAATTATATTATTCCTGGTTTTGTAGATGCACATATTCATATTGAGAGTTCAATGTTAGTACCTTCAGAATTTGCTAAAATAGCAGTTGTTCATGGTACGGTTGCCACTGTTTCTGATCCGCATGAAATAGCAAATGTTTTAGGGGTAAAAGGAGTCGATTTTATGATTGAAAACGGAAAGAAAGTTCCGTTAAAATTTAATTTTGGTGCACCAAGTTGTGTACCCGCAACATCTTTTGAAAGTGCAGGCGCAATTATCGATTCTGAGGATATTAAATTGATGCTAGAAAATCCTGATATCAAATATTTAGCAGAAATGATGAATTATCCTGGGGTTTTGTTTGATGATGAAGAGGTTTTAAAAAAGATTCAGCATGCAAAAAATAATAATAAACCTATTGACGGTCATGCGCCAGGTTTAAGAGGTGATGATGTTACAAAATATATATCGGCAGGAATTTCTACCGACCACGAATGTTTTAGTTATGATGAAGCTTTAGAGAAGCTTCAGAAAGGAATGAAAGTAATTATTCGTGAAGGAAGTGCTGCGAAAAATTTCGAAGCATTGATTGATTTATTACCTGAGCATTTCGAAAATATGATGTTTTGCTCTGATGATAAACATCCAGATGATTTATTAGTAGGTCATTTGAATGAGTTATGTGAGCGTGCGGTAGCAAAAGGCATTGATGTTTTTAAAGTTTTACAGGCAGCTTGTATAAATCCTGTAAAACACTATAATTTAGATGTTGGTTTGTTAGAACAAGGGGATGATGCGGATTTTATTGTAGTTAAAGATTTAAAGAGTTTTAATGTTTTACAAACCTATATTAACGGAGAGTTGATTGCTGAAAACGGAAAGTCGTTTGTAAAGTCAGTTCCTTTCGAAGTGTTGAATAATTTTAATACAGATAAAAAGGAAGTAGTTGATTTTGAATTTAAATCTACCGCAACAAAAATTAGAGTTATTGAAGCTTTAGATGGTGAACTAGTAACGAATGAAGTTGAAGCTGATGCTTTGATAAAAGAGGGTAATTTAGTTTCTAACACAGAAACTGATGTATTAAAAATGACGGTTGTAAATCGTTATAAAAATGCTGAGCCATCAATCGCATTTATAAAAAACTTCGGATTAAAAGAAGGAGCAATAGCTAGTTCAGTTGGGCACGATTCTCATAACATTATAGCAGTTGGTGTTTCAGATGAAGCTATTTGTAAGGCTGTAAATTTATTGATAGCTAATAAAGGTGGAGTTTGTGCAGTAACGGCATCCGAAGAAAAAATAGTTTCATTACCTGTAGCGGGAATCATGTCTGATAAACCCGCAGAAGAAATAGGTAAAGCGTATGCAGAATTAGATGCAATGGCAAAACAAATGGGAAGTAAATTACGAGCACCATATATGAGTTTATCTTTTATGGCATTGTTGGTAATACCAGCGTTAAAACTATCTGATAAAGGATTGTTTGACGGAAATACATTTAAGTTTACTTCTTTAGAAGTTTAGTAATCTATTAAAGAAGTTTTAATGCTGTTTTTTAATGTTGATCATTATATAAATATTCCTGTTTAATAGAATTCTTGGGGTAAATTAATATTGATAGTTTTTTTTAAATACTATCTTAGTAATTAATAGCACTAAAAACATTTTTTATTTATCATTCCCGAGAAATCGGGAATCTATAGCGTGTAAATAAATGAAAACAAATCATCAATATTATGTCTATATTTTAGCAAGTAAGATAAGAGGTACTTTATATATTGGTGTAACAAATGATTTACAACGAAGAGTATTTGAACATAAAGATGGTGCTAAAAAAGGTTTTACACAAAAATATAATGTAAATAAACTGATGTATTTTGAAATGTTTCAAAACATAGAAGAAGCGATATCAAGAGAGAAACAACTAAAAAAATGGAATCGAAATTGGAAAGTGGAATTGATAGAAAACCGATTTCTCGGGAATGACAAGAGTAAACAGCATAGGTAAAAATATGTGTTTAGGTTTTTAACTATTGAAAAATTAGTAGTTTTATGAATTATACCATACTTAATAAAATCATTATTTAATTGATTAGTTTAGCTTTATAGAAATTAAAATTTGAAGACAGAGAAAATTATTTTAGGAATTGACCCCGGAACTTCTATCATGGGATTCGGAATTATAAAAGTGGTGGGAAAAAAAATGGAATTCGTTCAAATGAATGAATTGATTTTAAAAAAATACGATGATCATTATTTAAAACTAAAATTAATTTTTGAACGTACAATTGAATTGATAGATACGTATAAACCTGATGAAGTAGCTTTAGAAGCACCTTTTTTTGGTAAAAATGTACAATCGATGTTAAAGCTTGGACGCGCACAAGGAGTTGCGATGGCAGCAGCATTGTCACGTGAAATACCAGTAACAGAATATGCACCACTAAAAATTAAAATGGCAATTACAGGTAACGGAAAATCTAGTAAAGAGCAAGTTGCTTTAATGCTAAAATCCTTATTGAATTTAAAGACCTTACCTAAAAATTTAGATGCAACTGATGGTTTAGCCGCAGCGGTTTGTCATCATTATAATTCAGGAAGGGTTGTAGGTGGTAAAAATTATACTGGTTGGGCAAGTTTTGTGAAGCAAAACGAAAAACGAGTTAAAAAGTAATTTAATTTGGCAGGAATTTATATACATATACCGTTTTGCAAGCAAGCATGTTTTTATTGCGATTTTCATTTCTCTACTTCTTTACAAAAGAAAGACGAACTAGTTTCGTTTATGGTAAAAGAGCTTGAAATCAGAAAAGAAGAATTAGCAAACGAAACGATAGAAACTATTTATTTTGGTGGCGGAACTCCGTCGTTATTATCGAAAGAAGAAATAGAAACCTTATTAAAAGCAATTCATCAGAATTATAAGGTAATTGAAAACCCTGAGATTACTTTAGAGGCCAATCCGGATGATTTATCCGAAGAAAAAATTTTAGAATTAGCAGAATCACCTATAAACAGATTAAGTATTGGCGTGCAATCTTTTTTTGAAGAAGATTTAAAAAGTATGAATCGTGCGCATAAGGCTAAAGAGGCAAAAGAATGTTTATCTATGGCGACCCGCCATTTTGATAATATTACTGTCGATTTAATTTACGGTGTTCCGAATATGAGTAACGAACGATGGAAAGAGAATTTACAAATAGCGTTCGGTTTTGGCGTAAATCATATCTCAAGCTACGCATTAACAGTTGAGCCAAAAACAGTGTTGGATAGCTTTGTTAAAAATGGGAAATATCCAGCACCTGATGAAACGGTAGCAAAAGAACATTTTGATATTTTAGTAGCAGAAACAGCTAAAAACGGATTTATACATTACGAAATTTCAAATTTCGGAAAAGCGGATTACTTTTCGAAACACAACACAAGTTATTGGTTGGGTAAAAAATATATTGGTATCGGTCCGTCTGCGCATTCGTTTAGTAAAACGCATCGTAGTTGGAATGTTGCCAACAATGCAAAATATATAAAGGAACTTCAGCAAGGTAATCTTCCGAATGAAGTAGAAGAATTATCAAAAGAAGATCAGTTTAACGAATATTTAATGACAGGCTTACGAACTATTTGGGGCGTATCGTTAAATAAAATTGATGAAGATTTTAAAGAGCAATTATTAATCTCGTCAAAAAAGTTTATAGATGAAGGTTTACTCGTCATTGCGAGAGAAACGGAGCAATCTTTAGGTTTTAATCAGATTACTTCGTCGTTATCTCCTCGTAATGACGAAAGGGTATTAAAAACAACACCAAAAGGAAAGTTTTTGGCAGACGGTTTAGCTTCAGAATTATTTATAATTAAATAATAAAAACATGATTGCAGAGATAATTTACAATTCAGAAAAACATAAAATAGATTTATCAAAACCTTTAGATATTTCTATTTCAATAGATGTTTTAAAAGAAAATATAAATGCATGGTATGTTGGTGAACCAGAAATTAAGCCAGTAAAAGAAGGTGATTGGATAGGTAGTGTTTCTAAAGGAGCAGATGTTAATTTTAACAATATTTCTTTTAATCCGCATGCGCACATAACACATACCGAGTGTGTTGGGCATATTACAGAAAAAGTACATTCAGTAAATAAAAACCTAAATAAATTCTTTTTTTTAGCTGAGGTTATTACAGTTACACCAAAGGAGTTAGAGGATGGAGATTTTGTAATTACAAAAGAACAATTACAAGCAATTTTAAAAAATAAAGTAAGAGAAGCCATTGTTATTAGAACATTCCCAAATTCTGATAAAAAAACAAGCACTCGTTATTCAAATACAAACCCGCCTTACTTATTAGAAGCAGCCGCTGCTTATTTAAAAGAAATAGGAGTGAAGCATTTATTAATAGATTTACCTTCGGTAGATAAAGAAAAAGATGAAGGTAAATTATTAGCGCACAATGCTTTTTGGAATACCGCAAATGAAATTCGTTTTGATGCAACTATTACAGAATTTATCTATGTAAAAGAATCAATAAAAGACGGAGCATATTTTTTAAATTTAATGATTGCCCCTTTTGAAAATGATGCAACTCCAAGTAAACCTATTTTGTATAAAATTCAATAAGAATAAATTTATAATAGTTGTCAGTTCGAGTGGAGTCGAGAACTACTTTGAAACGAACAAGTAATTAAGAGTAATTTATTTAGAATCGATATGAAATAAGGTTTTAAAATAGTATTTTGTAAAACCTATTTCTTTTTTTTATAGTTTTACGTTTCAATTAATACTAAAATGGCAATTTTTAATACATATAAGCAATGTAAATGGACCGTGAGATACGGAACATGTCGGGCTACTTATGTATTATGATTATTCAAATATAAAATATATCAATTATAAAAAGTCCGACTTCACAGTCGGATTTTTTTGTTTTTAAGAGCACCAATAACTACTAAACCAAACAGTATGAAAAAACTATATTTTAATTATTTAGAGACGTTTAAAGGGCTTTCAACCGAAGTTTGGTGGCTTGCTCTAATTACACTAATAAATAGAGCAGGTACGATGGTAATTCCGTTTTTATCATTGTATTTAACCAAAGATTTAGACTTCACACTAAAAGATGTAGCTTGGATTATGAGTTGTTTTGGTTTAGGTTCTGTATTAGGATCTTGGTTAGGAGGAAAGCTAACTGATAAAATAGGTTCGTACAAAGTAATGAAAACAAGTTTGTTTTTAACCGGTTTAATGTTTTTAGCCTTGCAGTTTGTAACTACATTTTACGGTTTTTGTATTGGTATCTTTTTGGTGATGTTAGTAGCTGATGCTTTTAGGCCCGCAATGTTTGTAGCTTTAAGTGCTTACAGTAAGCCAGAAAATAAAACACGTTCGGTAACTTTAATCCGTTTGGCAATTAACTTAGGTTTTTCTGCTGGGCCAGCAGTTGGCGGAATTATAATTACTACTTTAAGTTATAGTGGTTTGTTTTGGGTTGATGGTATTACGTGTATTCTAGCAACGTTATTACTTATAAAAGTGTTGAATCCTAAAAAGGCAAAAGTTTTAGACGAGGTGAAAGTTGATAATCCGGTTTCGGTATTTTCTGACAAGGCTTTTTGGGTGTTTTTTGTAGCGATGTTTATCTTCGGATTTGTGTTTTTACAATACTTTTCAACAATGCCATTGTATTATGAAAACGTTCATGATTTATCTGAGTTAGAGATTGGTTTGTTAATGGGAATGAATGGTTTTTTAATCTTTTTATTGGAAATGCCATTAATTAAGTGGTTAGAAGAAAGTAAGTATTCAAAAGAACGCTTAATGTTTGTGGGTTTATTTTTAACAGGGATAAGTTTTTTAGTACTAAACTTAACAGGTTGGATTGGTATTTTAGTAATAGGAATGTTATTTATGACTATTGGCGAAATGATTGCTTTCCCGTTTTCTAATGCTTTTGTAATGGAGCGTGCAAAAAAGGGAAATCAAGGAGAATATATGGCATATTATAGTATTGCTTTTTCTTTGGCACATATTTTTGGACATAATTCAGGAATGCAATTAGTAGCTGCTTTGGGATTTGATAAAACATGGTGGATTATTACTTTTATGTCGGTAATAGGGTTGTTTTTCTTGTTGATGTTAAGCAGCGTTGTTAAAAAAGAAAAGTTAGAAGGATTAAATTAAGTTAAAGCAGGAAAGAATAGAAAAAATCCGCCTTGGCGAATTAATTAGCCCAAAAGAAATATTTATATTTGAATTTTAAACTCTGAAGTAAAAATGAATATACAAGACGCTCAAAAAGAAGTTGATAATTGGATTAAAAATCATGGAGTTCGTTATTTTAATGAATTAACAAACATGGCACAATTAACAGAAGAAGTAGGAGAAGTAGCAAGAATTATTGCGCGCCGTTACGGAGAACAAAGTGAAAAAGATAGCGATAAAAATAAAGATTTAGGAGAAGAGTTAGCAGATGTGATGTTTGTAGTTTTGTGTTTGGCAAATCAAACAGGCATAAACCTTCAGGAAGCTTTCGATAAAAAATTAGATATAAAAACAAAACGTGATCACGATCGTCATCACAACAACGAAAAATTAAAATAGATGAGTCTTATTAAAAATATACAAAAAGGATCTTTTTGGATTAATGTACTTAAAGTGGGTATTCCTTTTTTAGTTGTTGTCGCAATATTTTCATTATTAGTAAATAGTGGAGGCGCTTTGTTTTCTGCGGATTTTGAAACTGTACTTACTATTAATTTTTCAGAAGGAAAATGGAAACGTTTTTGGTTAACCAAAGTAACTGTTAGTATTTTTTATGCCATATATGTGGTAAATAAAAGAACAAAATAGATAATGAGTTTTGAAAAACTAGAAGATAAATTAAATAAAAATATTAACGAAGAAACGGAATTGATTCACAAAGTATCATTAATTAAATATGTGTTAATTTACGTTCCTGTATTGTTTTTAATGTTTGCTGTTACCAATTTTATAGCAAGTTTGCTATTTGAAGGAATAGCTTTCGATTGGAGAAGAATTTTAATTCAAGCTTTCGTTTTTGGTTTCTTTTTTAGAATTTTTCATGCTGTAAGAAAAGGCTGGAATAATGCTTGGGAAAATAAATAGTATGAATGTTAAATTCAATATCAAAAGTCATTTTCAATCGATATAAAATAAGGAAGTCTAAATAAATGAACTTACAATTAGCAACAAAAAAAGGTACTAAAATTAATACCGAAATAACTATTTCGGGTTCAAAAAGTGAATCTAACAGGTTATTAATTTTACAACAATTATATCCGAATATTACAATTCATAATTTATCAGATTCTGATGATACACATCATTTACAAGAAGCGTTGTCGTCAGAAAATGAAATTGCAGATATTGGTCATGCAGGTACTGCAATGCGTTTTTTAACTGCTTTTTTTGCAAGTAAAAAAGATGCTGTGAAAGTTTTACAAGGATCCGAGAGAATGCATAATCGACCAATCAAAATTTTGGTAGATGCGCTGCGCGATTTAGGAGCTGATATTGAGTATTTAGAAAAAGACGGCTATCCACCAATAAAAATTACAGGGAAAGAATTATTGATAGCTAAAGTTGCTATTGATGGCAATGTAAGTAGTCAGTATATTTCTGCTTTAATGTTAATTGCACCGAGTTTAAAAAACGGATTAACAATTGAATTGAAAGGAAATATTACTTCTGTTCCGTATATAAAAATGACATTAACCTTGTTGCATCAAATAGGTGTTTCTGCAAGTTTTGAAGGGAATATTATTACTATTAAGAGTCAAATTGAAGTGTCTACTCAAGATATCGTAGTAGAGTCAGATTGGAGTTCAGCTTCTTATTTTTATTCGTTAATTGCATTGAGTGAAATAGGATCGTCTGTAAAATTATCAGCCTATAAAAAAGATAGTTTACAAGGAGATAATTGCTTAGCAAGAATTTATAATCATTTTGGAGTTGTAACTACGTTTCAAGAAAATACCATTGTTTTAACGAAAGAAGCACTACATAATACAGCCATTTTAACGGAGAATTTGAAAAATGCGCCAGATATTGCTCAAACAATTGCAGTAACTTGTTTTGGATTAGGTGTTGCTTGTGATTTATCGGGCTTACACACCTTAAAAATAAAAGAAACCGATAGGCTAGAGGCTTTAAAAGAAGAATTAACGAAGTTAGGTGGAGATATATCTGTAACCAACGAAAGTTTGCACTTAAAAACATCCGAAGAAATTAAAAAAAATATTGAGATTGCTACTTATAACGATCATAGAATGGCAATGGCATTTGCACCGTTAGCATTAAAGATATCAATTGTTATTTTAGAAGCCGAAGTGGTAACGAAATCGTATCGTAATTTTTGGAAAGATATGCAACAAGTAGGAATAGAAACGATTAAAGGAAAATAAAAGGAGAATCACTTGACAAGGCCTATGTCCAAATCGTATATTTGCACATACGAAAAAAAGATTTATGAAGTTATCGAATTTTAGTTTTGAATTACCAGATGAATTATTAGCAGAATATCCATCAGAGCATAGAGATGAAGCACGTTTAATGGTGTTACACAGAGATACTCAAAAAATTGAACATAAATTATTTAAAGATTTAATCAATTATTTTGATGAAGGAGATGTAATGATGCTAAACAATACAAAGGTTTTTCCTGCTCGTATGTACGGGAATAAAGAAAAAACTGGAGCTCGTATTGAAGTGTTTTTATTACGTGAGTTAAATGCTGAAAACCGTTTGTGGGATGTATTAGTAGATCCAGCAAGAAAAATAAGAATCGGAAACAAATTGTTTTTTGGTGATGACGAAAGTTTAGTAGCTGAGGTTATTGATAATACAACATCAAGAGGTAGAACTTTACGTTTCTTATACGACGGACCTTACGAAGAGTTTAGAGAAAAATTAGTAAAGTTAGGGGAAACACCATTGCCTAAATATATAAAGCGTGAGGTAGAGGCGACAGATGAAGATCGTTACCAAACAATCTACGCAAAGCATGAAGGAGCTGTGGCAGCACCAGCAGCAGGTTTACATTTTTCTAAACATTTAATGAAGCGTTTAGAAATTAAAGGAGTAGATTTTGCAGAAACTACGTTACATGTAGGTTTAGGTACTTTTAATCCTGTTGAGGTAGAAGATTTATCGAAGCATAAAATGGACTCTGAAAAGATTAATGTAACGCAAGCCACTGCAGATATGGTTAACAGTGCTTTAGATAAAAAGAAAAGAGTTTGTGCTGTTGGTACAACTGTAATGAGAGCAACAGAATCTGCAATTACATCTAAGCGTAAGTTAAAGGAATTTGACGGTTGGACAAATAAATTTATTTTTCCTCCATTTGATTTTAGTGTTGCAAACTGTATGATTACAAACTTTCATACACCAAAATCAACATTAATGATGACTGTTTCTGCCTTTGCAGGACACGATTTTATGATGGAAGCATACCAAGAAGCAATTAAAGAAAAATATAAATTTCACTCGTACGGAGATGCGATGTTGATTTTATAATAGTATAGATTTAAATGAATTATAAAACCTCACAAGATTACTTGTGAGGTTTTATGTATTTTTGCACCCAATGGAAGTTAAGAAAAAAGACATACGCGCATTATCAAAAGAACAATTACGTGATTTTTTTGTAGCAAACGGAGATAAAGCATTTCGGGGTAATCAGATATATGAATGGTTATGGAGCAAATCGGCACATTCGTTTGATGATATGACCAATTTATCGAAAGACACTCGTAAAATGCTAGACGAAAATTTTGTTATCAACCATATTCAGGTTGATAATATGCAACGTAGTAAAGACGGTACTGTAAAAAATGCAGTTCGTTTACACGATGGTTTAGTGGTCGAATCTGTTTTAATACCAACAAAAACACGAACAACTGCTTGTGTTTCTAGCCAAGTTGGTTGTAGTTTAGATTGTCGTTTCTGCGCAACATCGCGTTTAAAAAGAATGCGAAACTTAAATCCAGATGAAATTTACGATCAAGTAGCAGCCATTAACAAAGAAAGCCTATTGTATTATGATAGAAAACTATCTAATATTGTTTTTATGGGAATGGGAGAGCCATTGATGAATTACAATAATGTAATTAAATCAATCGATAAAATTACGTCTCCAGAAGGTTTAGGAATGTCTCCTAAACGTATTACAGTTTCTACATCAGGCGTTCCTAAAATAATTAAAAAAATGGCAGATGATGAGGTGAAGTTTAACTTAGCTGTTTCATTGCATTCAGCTATTGATGAAGTTCGTACGTCTATCATGCCGTTTAATGCTACTTTTCCTTTAAAAGACTTAAAAGAAGCGTTAGAGTATTGGTACGAGAAAACCGAGAGAATGATTACGTACGAATATGTAGTTTGGGGAGGAATTAACGATAAAAGAGAGGATATTAATGCCTTAATTCAGTTTTGCAAATACGTTCCTTGTAAGGTTAATTTAATAGAATATAATCCTATTGACGATGGAGAGTTTCAACAAGCTAGCCCAGAAGCAATCAACAATTATATATCGAACTTAGAAATGCATGATATTACCGTAAACGTTCGTCGCTCTCGCGGAAAAGATATCGATGCAGCTTGTGGACAATTAGCTAATAAATCGTAATGAATTCAAAAACCCTATTAGGTCAAACGTTCCAGTCTTTAGGCTGGATTCTTTTTATCCTTTTCTTAGGGCTGTTTTTTGATAGTGGTTATTTTTCAAAAAATTATTTTGAACACTCTCAATGGATTAATACTGTCTGTGTAATTTTAGTTTTTATTTATTGTTATTATAAAGGCACATCAAGAACTAGAGAACAACTTATTTATGCATTATTTATTGGCGTAATTGGAGAATACTTTTTTTCATTAATTTTAGGGATGTATTCATACAGGTTGTATAATGTACCACATTATATTCCTTTTGGACATGCGTTAGTGTTTTTAGGAGTATATAACTTTTCAAAAAAATCTAAAGTAAAATTAAATGCAAAAAAAATAAACCTTTTTCTAACCATCTTCATAGCTGTATATGCATTCGTTTTTTTAGTATTTAAAAAAGATGTCTTTGGCTTTGTTATGACACTTCTGGTTTTCTATTCATTACGAAAGTATCCTAAAGAAAAATTGTTTTATTTAACAATGTATGTTGTAGTTGTGTATGCAGAACTTATAGGAACCTCATTAAATACTTGGTCTTGGCCAAAAATTGCGTTTAATACTTTTGAGTTTTTGCCAAGTGGAAACCCGCCTTCGGGAATTTGTTTATTTTATTACGGATTAGACAGAGGAACTATGTCTTTTTACAAAAGAAGGCATAAATTAGCTTGGGCTAGATTAAAAAGAATTAGAGCTATTGAAAACTAAAAAAAATCTTACTTTTGATAAACAATGAAGCCAGTAGAACAAATTAAACTTCCTATTAAAAATGAAATGGAACTCTTTGAAACTAAGTTCAAAGATTCGATGTTATCAAAAGTTCCCTTATTAAATAGAATTACGTATTATATTGTTCGTCGAAAAGGAAAACAAATGCGACCGATGTTTGTTTTTTTAGTAGCCAAAATGGTTTCTGATGGTGGTTTTGACGAACGAACTTATCGAGGAGCTTCAGTAGTAGAATTAATTCATACTGCAACTTTGGTACATGATGATGTGGTGGATGATAGTAATCGTCGCCGTGGATTCTTCTCTGTAAATGCACTTTGGAAAAATAAAATAGCTGTTTTAGTAGGTGATTTTTTATTGTCAAAAGGATTGTTATTGTCTATTGATAATGAAGATTTTGATATTCTTAAACTGATTTCTATCGCAGTGCGTGAAATGAGTGAAGGTGAATTACTACAGATAGAAAAAGCACGAAAACTAAATATTACCGAGGAAATTTATTTTGAAATTATCAGACAGAAAACAGCAACTTTAATTGCTGCTTGTTGTGGTATTGGAGCGGCATCAGTAGGAGCAAGTAATGATGTTGTGCAGCAAATGCGAAAGTTTGGAGAGTATATTGGAATTGCTTTTCAAATTAAAGATGATTTATTTGATTATACTGAAGATAAAATAGGAAAACCTACAGGTATTGATATAAAGGAGCAGAAGATGACCCTTCCTTTAATTTACACTTTAAACAACTGTTCTAAAAAAGAAAAATCTTGGTTGATAAACTCTGTAAAAAAGCATAACACTAATAAAAAACGTGTAAAAGAAGTTATAACTTTTGTAAACACGAATGGCGGCTTAGAGTATGCAACAACTAAAATGCATAGTTATAAAAATAAGGCATTAGCAATATTAAATAACTTTCCGGAATCAGCATACAAAAGCTCACTACAACAAATGATTGATTATGTTGTAGAACGTAAGATTTAAAATCCTACGTTCTACATAGTGTAAAATTATTTTAATATTATTTCTTCAGAGATTACTTTTCCTTTTTCAGACATTCCTTCGATAAACATTTTTATTTTCTTTTGTTGATTTTTAGGTATCTTAAAACTGATACTAGAATTAGCTGGTATTTTTATGTTTGATTTCCAATATACAGCGCCAAAATGCTGATATGTTTTGTTAGAATAAGAAGGGTATTTCGGGTTGTAATATTCTTTGTCATTACTAAAGCCATAAGGTAATTTTACGGTACTCATTTTTGTTTTCTTAGTTTTAAGCTGCAAAGGAGTAAGTGTTTTAATATGTACTTCGGTAGCAGCACTAGGAGAGCTGTTACCAAATGAAATTTCTTCTACATCTTCTAAGAGCATTCCTTCAAGTATTGAAGGATCATGACTCCTGTTATTACCATTTATTATTACTGCTAAATCTAATAAGCTTCCAGGCATTGCGTTTGCTCTTTCTTTGGCACGAGCTTCTAAGTGTCTAGTTCTTGAGCTCTTTTCTACTATTTGCCCTTTGCTGATGTTTTCCTCTGTTTTAGTAGTGAGAGTTCCCGCTATGTCATTAATGGTATTTAGCCTTTTTCCAGTTTTATAAGTGATGAAATCCATTACCGTTTCTCCCGATCCAATCATAATATCTTTCATTTTAAAACTGTTAAATAATGAGTTTGCTAAATAAACATTACTATTGGTTTTTCTTTTATTAGCCTTAACCATAACTTCGTTTAAGAATTCAAAATCATTAGGTAAATATTTAAATGAAGAATAGTCTAATTCAGAGTTTTCGGTCTTGTAATTGTAATTTAAAGACTCTTTTAAAGAGTTTTTAGAGTAAGATAAAATAGGAGTAGTTTCAAAAATATTGTCTTGACTTTTTATACCGAATTTGATAACGCTATTCTTTTTAATAAAAGTATTTTTTAAAACATAAGGTGTTTTAAGAGATTTAATTTCTCTTACAATTTTATTTTCTGGAGAATACATTAAAACAGGGTTGTTACTTTTTGTATTTGATTTCAAAATAATGTTAATTCCGTTTTCGAAATTAAATTTTGTTTTAGGGGTGTTATTAAAAATATCATTCCAGTTATATTTTGTCCATCCTTGTGTGATTAACAGTAAATCGAGGTCTCTAAGTTTTTTTTGATTAATATTAGTTAAGTAATATTTATAATTTTGAATGTCACCTTTAATAAAAGGTTTAAAAAATGTACTAGTAACAATACTGTTTTGTGGGGCATAAGCTTTTGTAATTAATGGTAAAAAAGATGTGCTTAAATGGGTTGTTTCATTTGTAGTGTTTTTTAAATTTATCTCTAAAGAGTCTGAATTAATAGTGGTGTTTTTTGTTTCTATTTTAGAAAATAAAGATTCATTATTAATAAAAATTAATCTTTCTAGTATAGGTTTGTTGTTGTTAAATACAGTTATTGTATTAAGACCAAATGGTAATTCGTTTTTATTAATAAGTAAAGCATATTTATGACTTTTTTCATTAATTTTTATCTTGAATTTCTTGTATTTATTTGTGTTGTGAATAAAAACAGTAACATCAGACTGAATAAGTTTAGGAACGCTATTTTTATTTGTTTTTAAGTTAATTGATAAAAATTTAGGGTTAGAGTTAACAACTCTTAAGTTTAATCCATTTTTTTTAGATTCTGGAGGTGCAGCTTTTATAATTATTCCGTTTTCAAGCATAGCTTCAAATTCATAACTTTCATTTTTCTTAAAAAAGAAATTAACATTACCTAAACCAAATGAATTTGTTTTAAAAGTAGTAATTATTTTTTTTGACTTATTCTTAATGTTTCCGCTCTTAATTTTTATACCATTACCATTTTTATCTTTAATTAATATACCAAGATTATTAATAGTATTTTCAAGAACATGCCCGCCTTCAGGGAATATTTTAAATTCGTAAAAATTTTCTTCATTAATTAATTTTTTATCTTTTTTAGAGGATGAAATAATTTTAATTTTTTGATTATATGAATTACTTTCCTTAAAGTTTTTCATCCAATTAGTAGATGCTTTTATATAGTAATTTCCTTCTGTAAATGTTGAATCTAAAGTAATGCTACCTTTTCCTATTCCCTTTTTAATATGAATTAGAAACTGATCTTTTATTTGTTTTTGATCATTAAATATTGAAACATAGAGGTTTGAGGTCGTTTTGTGTAATTTTTTGGAGTTTTGTTCTATTACATAGGCTTGAAACCATATTTCTTCGCCTTTTAAAAAAGAGGTTTTATTTAAATGTAAATAAGGTGTTTCTCTCGTGTTTTCAAAGTAGCTTACATAAGCTGAATCAATTTTATGAATATTCTGACTAAGAATATTAAACGAACTTAATAGTAGTATTAGTATTGTAATTTTTTTCATGTTTTTTAGCAATTTTTGTTTTGATTTTTTTTAAGTAAACCCATCAAAATTGTGTTTAATGGTTTTGTTGGAAGTTGGTTCTTAGTTATGTTTTTTTATATAGATTTTTAGGGTTTTTGTTTTCATATCAATATTTTTTTATATAATTAATGAATATTTAACAAGTATTGTACCGAAAAGTTAATTATTTCTTAATTTAATTGTTTTTTTTTAAAAGAAGTTCACTTAATTTACTAGAATAGAAGTTGTTATCTTAAATAAAAAAAACCTCGAGAAGTTTCTCGAGGTTTTTTTATAAAGTTATAGGTACTCTTATTTAATGAAAAATGAGAGCCTTTAAATATTAAGTCTCAATAATCATAAAAAAAATATAAAAAAGAAAAAACCTCGAAGCATTAACGCTTCGAGGCTTTTTTATAATTGTCTGTGGCGACTCGCTACTACATCATTCCTGGCATCCCACCACCCATTGGAGGCATTGCAGGAGCATCTTCTTTAATATCTATTAAAGCACATTCGGTCGTTAAAATCATACCAGCAACAGAAGCTGCATTTTCTAACGCTACACGAGTAACTTTTTTAGGATCAATAATTCCAGCTTCTAGCATATCAACATATACTTCAGCTTTAGCATCGTAACCAAAATCTTTTTTACCCTCTAGCACTTTATTAATAACAACAGATCCTTCGCCACCAGCGTTTTCAACAATTGTTCTTAAAGGCGCTTCAATAGCTTTATTAACGATTTGTACACCTGTAGTTTCGTCTAAGTTTTCAGTAACTAATGATTCTAGTACTTTTTTAGCACGTACTAAAGCAACACCACCACCAGCAACAATACCTTCTTCTACAGCAGCACGAGTTGCATGTAAAGCATCATCGACACGATCTTTCTTTTCTTTCATTTCTACTTCAGAAGCAGCTCCAACATATAAAACAGCAACTCCACCAGCTAACTTCGCTAAGCGCTCTTGTAATTTCTCACGATCGTAATCAGAAGTAGTAGTTTCAATTTGTGCTTTAATTTGGTTTACACGACCTTTAATTAGCTCTTCATTACCGGCACCGTTAACAATAGTAGTATTGTCTTTATCGATAGTTACTGTTTCAGCAGTTCCTAATAGATCTAAAGTAGCGTTTTCTAAAGAAAAACCTCTTTCTTCAGAAATAACAGTTCCACCAGTTAATATAGAAATATCTTCTAACATTGCTTTTCTACGATCACCAAATCCAGGAGCTTTTACAGCAGCAATTTTTAAACCACCACGTAATTTATTAACAACTAAAGTAGCCAATGCTTGTCCGTCAACATCTTCAGCAATAATTAATAAAGGTCTTCCAGATTGAGAAACAGGTTCTAATATTGGTAGAATTTCTTGTAAGTTAGAGATCTTTTTATCAAATAATAAGATGTAAGGATTCTCTAAAGTAGCCACCATTTTATCAGCATCAGTTACAAAGTATGGAGATAAATATCCACGGTCGAATTGCATTCCTTCCACAACGTCAACATAAGTCTCCATTCCTTTAGCTTCTTCAACAGTAATAACACCTTCTTTACCAACTTTACCGAAAGCGGTAGCGATTAAATCACCAATAACTTTATCGTTGTTTGCCGAGATTGAAGCAACTTGTTGTATTTTTTCTGATGAGTTACCAACTTCTTGAGATTGCTTTGCTAAATCCTCAGTAATTGCAGTAACAGCTTTGTCAATACCACGTTTTAAATCCATAGGATTTGCACCTGCAGCAACGTTTTTTAAACCTTCTTTAACAATAGCTTGTGCTAATACGGTTGCGGTTGTAGTTCCATCACCAGCTAAATCGTTAGTTTTAGAAGCAACTTCTTTTACCATTTGAGCTCCCATATTCTCTAAAGAATCTTCTAACTCAATTTCTTTTGCAACAGTAACACCATCTTTAGTTACATGTGGTGCACCGAAAGATTTAGAAATAATTACATTTCTTCCTTTAGGACCTAGAGTTACTTTTACTGCATTTGCTAATGCATCTACTCCACGTTTTAAACCGTCACGAGCGTCTACATCAAATTTTATATCTTTTGCCATTTTATGATCTATTTTTTATTAATTATTAGGTGAGTGAATAAATTATATGATAGCGAAAATGTCGCTTTCTCTCATAATTAAATAATCACTTCCTTCATGTTTTAATTCTGTACCTGCATACTTTCCGTATAAAACAGTATCACCAATTTTTACCGTTAAAGGTTCATCTTTGGTTCCATTTCCTATGGCAACAACAGTACCTTTTTGTGGTTTTTCCTTGGCGTTATCAGGAATAATAAGTCCTGATGCTGTCTTGGTTTCTGCAGCAGCTGGTTCTATAAGAACTCTATCTGCTAAAGGTTTAATATTTAATCCCATTTTTATATAAGTTATGATTAAGTAGTTGTTATTATTGGTTAAAAATAGTCAGAAATTATGCCATTAAAAATTATATGCCACTTTTTCTAAATCAACGAAAAATATGTGCAAAAAAAATGCCAACGTGTCATTACGTTGGCATTTGATATTATATGTTGTTAAGATTAGTTTACACTATCTTTTGTAGTATCGTTTGTTGTAGGAGCTGCAACAGGAGCTGTAGTTTCTACATTTTCTAAAGTACTATCTAATTGAGGAGCATCTGCTGAATTTCCTCTAGGAATAGCGAAGTTAGCTAGTAAAATTAAAGCAAACATTGTAATTGCTAAAGTCCATGTAGTTCTGTCTAAAAAACTATTAGTGTTTTGTACTCCACCAATGTTCTGAGCACCACCACCTCCAAAAGAAGAAGATAATCCGCCACCTTTAGGGTTTTGAACCATTACGATTAAGATTAATGCTATTGCAACAATCAATATTAAAACTAAAAGTAAAGTATACGTAGTCATTATTTATTTTTTTGTAAAATTTGTATTCTCTTAATTTGGTCTGCAAAGAAACCACTTTTTTCTGGATATTTCAAACTTAATATTTTATAAGCTTGTATTGCGCTTTCATATTTTTTTTGTTCTAGATAAACCTTGGCTAGTGTTTCGGTTGCTAATTGAGAATTTTGCTTACTTAAAGTGGTTTTAATCTCCGATGGGTTTGTTTTACTTGGACGAGATATTTTAGGTGATTTCTCAATAAAACGATCAATAATTGCGTTTTTTTCTAGGTTTATAGGGGTAATAACCTCTTTTTTGCTTGAAATAGCATCTCTTGTTATTACATTTTTAGAAGAGAGTTGTAGCCATTGATTAAATGAAAATGATTCACTTTTAGTAAAAGCTAAAGGTTTACCTATAGCTAAATCTTTCTCAATATTTGTAGTTTCTTTTTTATTAGGAAGAAGGATTTCTTTTAAACTCGCTTTTTTCTCTTTCAGATTCGAAATTTCTTTAAAAGACTTAGAGGTGATAAAATCAAATAAAACACTACGATCTGTGGTGTAAGCTGCTGTTATTTTTAATTCGTTATTGTATTTAAAACTGTCTTTATTTTTTAAAGTTTTTAACTCTAAAGTTCTTGCTGATTGAAAATAAGGATATTGTTGGATAACATTTTTAAGCTCAGTACTAATTTCTTGCGAAATAGCACTTGGCTTCTTTAGAACATGTATGTATTTTTTTTTATCCAATTATTTACCACTTAGCAACAGATGCATTGAAAATATCTTGTGTGATTCTTTCTAAAATTTCTTTTAAAGCAGTATCTAATACACCGCCAGACAGTTGTTGTGTAGCTCCGTAATCGTAGTAAAAAGAAAAACGTTTTTCGAAATTATCTTTTTCTTCTAACTTGTTTTCATAGATAACATTTACAGAAATTGTTAATCGATTTTGTGCTGCAGTTTGATTTGCGGTAGCACTCATCGGTGTAATTCGATAATCGGTTATTTCTCCAGAAAAATGCAAGTCTCCGTTAGAGTTAACTAAGGTTAAATTTGTTTGACGTGTAAATAAATCGCGAAGATTTTGTGTAAATTCCTGACTTAACGTTGGTTCTATTAAAGGAGCCTGATTCGGAAAGAAATCAATCTGAATGGTTTTAGCATTACCGGTATTTCCTCCGGTAAATGAATAGGCGCCACAACTTATTAATATAATTGATGTGGTAATAAAAAGAATATTGTAAAAAAGTTTTTTCATAAAATCAAAAGTAAACAATTCAAAGAGTATAATTTTAACGAATATTTTATAAATCGTATTGTTTTATTTTTCGGTATAAAGTTCGTTCAGAAATACCTAATTCTTTTGCAGCTAACTTACGTTTGTTGCTGTTTTTTTCTAACGATTTTCGAATCATTTCAATTTCTTTTTCTTGTAATGATAAGTTTTCGTCTTCCTCAATTGTTTCAGCATACTCGTAATTATTTTGAGTAGATGATGATTGCGGAATTTTAACAACCTCGAAGTTATGATCTTCTGGTTTTTCTGTTTCTTGATAAATACGTTCTATTAATCCGTGATTTTCTTCTTTCACTTGTTCAGCGTCTCCGTTTTGCATTAAATCTAAAGTTAATTTTTTTAGATCGTTAATGTCGTTACGCATATCAAACAAGATTTTATACATGATGTCTCGTTCGTTCGCAAAATCAGAATTGCTAGATTGTTTACCGATTACTGCAGGAAGGTTTCCATTGTTCTTTGGAAGGTATTGCACTAGTTTTTCGGCAGTAATTAAACGACTTTCTTCTACAACAGAAATTTGTTCGGCTAAGTTTCTTAACTGACGAATGTTACCAGGAAAACGATAGTTTAACAATACTTTTGTAGCATTATCATCTAAGCGAATTGTTGGCATTCGGTACTTTTGAGCAAAATCAGAAGCAAATTTTCTAAAAAGCAAGTGAATATCTTCATTACGGTCGCGTAAAGCAGGTAAGTCGATTTCAATGGTACTTAAACGATAATATAAATCTTCTCTAAATTTTTCTTTTGAAATAGCTTGTTGCATGTTTACATTGGTAGCTGCAACAATACGAACGTCAGTTTTTTGTACTTGTGATGATCCTACTTTTATAAACTCACCATTTTCTAAAACACGTAATAAACGTACTTGTGTTGTTAATGGTAATTCACCTACTTCATCTAAAAAAATGGTTCCGCCATCCGCAACTTCAAAATACCCTTTACGAGCAGCAGTGGCTCCTGTAAAAGCGCCCTTTTCATGACCGAAAAGTTCACTGTCAATCGTTCCTTCAGGAATTGCTCCACAGTTAACAGCAATGTATTTAGCGTGTTTTCTGTGTGATAATTGGTGAATTATTCTAGGAATACTTTCTTTACCTACGCCACTTTCTCCAGTAACTAAAACTGAAATATCAGTTGGGGCTACACGGATAGATTTTTCTATAGCACGGTTTAATTGTGTATCGTTACCGATAATACCAAATCGTTGTTTTATTGCTTGTAGGTTTTCCATATTTTTTCTTTAGAATAGAGAAAAAAGAATAAGAGAAAAGGGTTGATGTTTTCTCTTGCAGCTCTTTTCTAAAAATTAATTATTATCTGAATACCCAAGCACAGTTCCTTTTAAGGTAGCCGAAGTACAATCTTCTATTTTTATCATAACAAACTCACCTAATTTATAATTTTCTTTAGGAAAAACACATACGGTGTTCTGCGTATTTCTAGCTTTCCATTCATTCGGGTTCTTTTTAGAAGTTCCTTCAATTAAGAATTCTTCAGTTTTTCCTAAATGTTGTTGTGTTCTATATAAAGCGTGTTCTTGCTGTAAATCGATAATTTCTTGTAAACGTCTTTTCTTGGTGGCAAATGGTACATCATCTGGCATTTTCTTGGCAGCCAATGTTCCAGGTCGTTCAGAGTAAGCAAACATAAAACCGAAGTCGTATTTTACATACCTCATTAAATCCAAAGTATCTTGATGATCTTCTTCTGTTTCACCACAAAAACCAACAATCATATCTTGTGATAAAGACATTTCTGGAATTATTTTAAAGATATTGTCAACCAATTCTTTGTATTCTTCACGAGTGTGTTGACGGTTCATGGCTTTTAACATTGCATTACTTCCACTTTGCACAGGTAGGTGAAGGTATTTACAAATGTTTTTATGTTTTGCCATGGTGTGAATTACGTCTAAACTCATGTCTTGCGGATTTGAGGTTGCAAAACGGAACCTCATTTTAGGAAACTCAGTAGCACACATGTCTAGTAACTGAGCAAAATCTACAGCAGTAGCTTGTGCTATTTCAGAAGCTTTAGTAAAATCTTTTTTCAATCCACCACCATACCATAAATAGCTATCTACATTTTGACCAAGTAAAGTAATTTCTTTAAAGTTTTGATCATGCATCGATTTAATTTCCTCTAAAACACTTTTAGGATCTCTACTTCTTTCGCGACCACGTGTAAACGGAACCACACAAAAAGTACACATATTATCGCAACCACGAGTAATAGATACAAAGGCAGAAACCCCGTTAGAATTTAAACGAACCGGAGCAACATCACCATAAGTTTCTTCTTTAGATAAAATTACGTTTATAGCATCTCTACCAGCATCAATCTCCTCTAATAGGTTTGGTAAATCTCTATATGCATCTGGTCCTACAACCAAATCAACGATTTTTTCTTCTTCTAAAAATTTTTCTTTTAAACGTTCGGCCATACAACCAAGAACACCAACTTTCATCGTCGGATTTGTTTTTTTAACAGCGTTGTATTTTTGTAAACGTTTACGAATTGTAGTTTCGGCTTTCTCTCTAATAGAACATGTATTTACTAAAACTAAATCGGCTTCTTCTAGAACTTGTGTGGTGTTAAAACCTTGTTCTGCTAAAATAGAAGCTACAATTTCGCTGTCGTTCATGTTCATTTGACAACCGTAACTCTCTATAAATAATTTTTTAGTGTTCTCTTTTTTCGTCTCAGTAACAAGAGCTTGCCCTTGTACTTTTTCATCTATAACCTTCTCAGTGTGCTCCATATTCATATTAAAAATGGAGGCAAAGATACAACCAAAATATAAAAATTATGACAAATTGGCAGAAATTTATTGTTAATTTAGAATCGATTTTAAACCTTAAGTGCAACAAAAAGTTTTTTTTTAAAAAAAACATTCTACTTTTGCAAATTCCAAGCATCATTATATATCTGATGTAAAAAGAGATAATTGAAAAGAGATATGGCAAAGAATTTAGTTATAGTTGAGTCACCTGCAAAGGCAAAAACAATTGAGAAATTTTTAGGTAAAGATTTTCAAGTAGAATCTAGCTATGGTCATATCGCAGATTTACCATCGAAAGAATTAGGAATTGATGTTGATGGCGATTTTAGTCCGAAATACATTGTTTCTGATGATAAGAAGCCCGTTGTTAAGAAGTTAAAAGCTTTAGCAAAAAAAGCAGAAACTGTTTGGTTAGCGAGTGATGAGGATCGAGAGGGTGAAGCAATTGCTTGGCATTTAAAAGAACAATTAAAATTAAATGATGACAATACAAAACGTATTGTTTTTCACGAGATAACAAAAAATGCCATTTTAAAAGCAGTCGAAAATCCAAGAGATATAGACTATAATATGGTAAACGCACAACAAGCGCGTAGAGTTTTAGATAGGCTTGTTGGGTATGAATTATCGCCTGTTTTATGGCGTAAAGTAAAAGGAGGTTTGTCTGCAGGGAGGGTACAATCTGTAGCAGTTCGTTTAATTGTAGAAAGAGAACGAAGTATTCTTGATTTTAAATCAGAAACTCATTATAAAGTAGTTGCTCAGTTTTCTAACACAGAAGGTAAAACTTTTAAGGCTACAATTCCGAAGAATTTCGATTCAAAAAAATCAGCAGAAGATTTCTTGAAGTCTTGCGCAAAAGCAGACTTCTCTATTGCTGATTTAACTAAAAAACCAGCAAAAAAATCTCCAGCAGCACCATTTACAACATCAACACTACAGCAAGAAGCTTCTAGAAAATTAGGTTTTCCTGTAGCGAAAACAATGCAAGTAGCACAGCGTTTATATGAAGCCGGTTTAATTACTTATATGAGAACAGATAGTGTAAACTTATCTGTAGACGCAAGAAATGCTGCTGAAGAAGAAATTAGTAACTATTACGGAAAGGAATATAGTAAGCAACGTGTCTTTAAGTCGAAGGCAAAAGGAGCTCAAGAAGCCCATGAAGCAATTCGTCCTACTGAGATGAAAAAACACTCTATAAATAGTGAGTACGATCAAACAAGGTTGTATGACTTAATATGGAAAAGAACATTGGCTTCTCAAATGAGTGATGCACAATTAGAGCGCACCAATGTTAAAATAGAGAACTCAGGAAATAAAAAGATATTCACTGCAAACGGTGAAATGATAAAGTTTGATGGTTTCTTAAAAGTATATTTAGAAGGAACAGATAACGAAGAAGAAGAGCAGGCAGGAATGCTACCAAATTTAAAGACAGGTGAAAGCTTAGAATATATATATATAAACGCAACACAGCGTTTTACAAGCGCACCTTACCGTTTTACAGAGGCATCTTTAGTAAAACAATTAGAAGAGTTAGGTATTGGTAGACCATCAACATATGCACCAACAATTTCTACCGTTCAACGAAGAGGTTATGTAGAAAAAGGTGATAATGAAGGGGTAGAGAGAAATTACGAACAAATGATTTTGTCTAACGGAACTGTAGAAAGTGAAATGTTGACGGAAAAAACAGGTTCAAATAAAAACAAATTAGTACCTACAGATATAGGAAATATTGTGAATGATTTCTTAGTTGCAAATTTTTCAAATATTCTTGACTTCGGATTTACAGCAAGAGTTGAAAATTCTTTTGATGATATTTCAGAAGGAGATGAAGACTGGATAGAAATGATAAAAGGTTTCTATACTAAATTTCATGAAAACGTAGAAGATGTTAAGGAAAATGCAGAAAGAGAAAGTGGAGAGCGTATTTTAGGAAAGCATCCAGAATCAGGAAAAACAGTTTTAGTACGTTTAGGTAAGTTTGGGCCAATAGCACAAATTGGAGCTCCCGAAGATGAAGAGAAGCAATTTGCAAGTTTAAACAAAGATCAAAACCTTGGTACAATAACCATGGAAGAGGCATTAGAATTGTTTTTGCTTCCGAAAAACTTAGGAGCTTTTCAGGATGAAGAAGTAATTGTTTCTAATGGTCGTTTTGGACCGTATATTAAATTCGGCGCAATGTTCGTGTCTTTAGATAAAGGCGAAAATCCGATGGAAGTAGATTTGCCAAGAGCTGAAGAATTGATTGTTGCAAAGCAAAAAGCAGATGCGCCAATTTATCATTACGAAGATTTACCAGTTCAAAAAGGAGTAGGTCGTTTTGGTCCATTCCTAAAATGGAACTCAATTTTTATCAACGTAAGTAAAAAATACGATTTCGATAATCTTTCAGATGAAGATATTATTGAGTTGATTGAGGTTAAAAAGCAAAAGGAAATAGATAAAGTTCTTCATAACTGGGAAGATGTTGGTATTCGAGTAGAAAAAGCTCGTTGGGGTCGTTTTAATGTGATTAAAGGTAAAATTAAAGTTGAATTACCGAAAACTACAGAGATCGAGAAGATGAAGAAAGAAGAAGCAGTTAAGTTAATAGAGGCTAAAACACCTAAAAAGAAAACTGCGAAAAAGAAGGTCGTTAAAAAGAAAGTAGCGAAAAAGAAATAAAGTTTAGTATATTGCCAATTCCCTAGTCCCCAAAAAAGATGAGTTTTAATTTTTTTACACCTATTAAAAGTACCGTGGTTGCACATCTAATGTCGCAATCAGCAGCATCTTTAGGGCATAAAATTGAGGCCTACACTTTAGAAAATGGATTTCCTGATTTATCGGGTGTCAATATTGCTGTCATAGGTGTTAAAGATGGTAGAGGAGCTAATGAGAATGAAGGTTGTGGAGAGGAGTTACAATATATTCGTGAAAAACTATATGAATTATTTCCTGGTAATTGGCATACTAAAATAGCCGATTTAGGAAATATAGAACAAGGTAGCACGCCAAAAGATACTTGTTTTGCCGTAGCATCATCTATAGAAGCTTTATTAAAGAAAAATATAATCCCGATATTAATTGGTGGGAGTCAAGATATAACGTACGCAAACTATAGATCTTACGATTCTTTAGAACAAACCGTAAACTTAGTGTCTGTAGATAGTCGATTTGATATTGGTTCTATAGATGAGGAGTTATCTTCTAAATCATTTTTAAGTAAAGTGATTATGGAGCAGCCAAATAATTTGTTTAACTATAGTAACATAGGCTATCAAACGTATTTTAATTCACAAGACGAAATACAACTACTTGATAAATTATATTTTGATGCTTTTAGGTTAGGTGAAGTAAAAGATGTAACTTTAGTGGAGCCTATAATGAGAGATGCAGATATTGTTAGTGTAGATATTGGCTGCGTTCGTCAAAGTGAAGCGCCAGCAAATAATAACGCATCACCAAACGGTTTTTATGGAGAAGAAATCTGTGCAATCGCAAGATATGCAGGGATTAGTGATAAAGTAACTTCATTTGGAATTTATGAGTATAATCATAGGTTAGATTCAAACAATCAAACAGCAAGCTTAATTGCTCAAATGATTTGGTATTTTATTGAAGGAGTTAATGCCAGAGCAAAAGATTATCCGTTTGTAACAAAAGAAAATTATCAAAAATTCACGGTACTTTTAAGTGATGATGATCCTATAAACTTTTATAAAAGTGATAAAAGTGGTCGTTGGTGGATGGAAATAAATTTAATTTCGAATAATAAACACAAAAGACATGCGTTAATACCATGTAACTATAAAGATTACGAGCAGGCGTTAAAAAGAAAGATGCCTGATAGATGGTTTAAAGCACAGCAAAAGCTTGTTTAAAACCTATTTATATTTGTTTTTGAAAAAATTATAACACGTAATTGTTTTTTAATAAAAAAAATAATAGGTTTACGACCTCTTTTATAAGAAAGGAATAATATGAAAAAAATAGTAATATTTGCATTGTTAGTATCTCTGATTTACGCTTGTGGTTCAAGTGGAGACAGAGGAGAGTTAGTGGGAGAGAAGTCGAAAAGAAAATGGTTTGCAGAAAAACCTTTCGGAATGGCTAAGATCCCTGGAGGTTCTTTTACGATGGGTAAGCAAGATGAAGACCCGTTGGGAGCTATGAATGCACCAACTAAAACAGTTACAGTGCAGCCTTTTTATATGGATGAGTCTGAAATTACTAATAGTGAATACAAGCAATTTGTGTTTTGGGTAAGAGATTCTATCACAAGAACAAAGTTAGCGTACCAAGCTGAATTTGCATCAGGAGGAGACATAGACCCTGCTAACGCAGGTAAAAATGCAGAAGGGATTCAATTATATGCATTTGCTTCTGCGGATACCATTAACGAATCACCATATGCAAAATATATGCGTGAAAACTATTATGAATTAGGAGAAGGAATGGATTCTTTAAAGCCATTAAATTGGCAAGAAGAACTTATATGGGAACAGCAAGAATATCCTGATGTTGATTATGTAGAAGTGATGGATTCTTTATACCTTAAAAAAGATGAAGCTTTAAACGGAATAAGAACATTTAACACAAAACTATTAAACTATAGATATTACTGGTTCGATAACGAACAAGCTGCTAAAACAGGTAAAAATAGAAAAGACTTCATGAAAGATGAAGTTATTAATGTATACCCGGACACTACAGTGTGGATTAAAGATTTTAATTATTCATACAACGATCCAATGCACCAAGAATATTTTGCTCACAAAGCTTATGAAAATTATCCTGTAGTTGGTGTAACTTGGAACCAAGCAAAAGCATTTTGTCACTGGAGAACACAAACAAAAAATAACTTTCAACGTTCTAGAAAGAAATTAGGATTAGTTCCTTCTTTTAGATTACCAACTGAAGCAGAATGGGAATATGCTGCTCGTGGTGGATTAAACTATGGTAAATACCCTTGGGGTGGGCCAAGTACAACAAGTGATAGAGGTTGTTTTTTAGCTAACTTTAAACCCGTTAGAGGAGATTATGCTGCAGATGGAGCTTTATATACTGTAGAAGCTGTTTCTTTTAATCCGAATGAATATGGATTGTATAATATGGCTGGTAATGTTGCCGAATGGACAAACACAGCATATAATCAAATGTCTTATTACATGGGGTCAACAATGAACCCTAATGTAGAGATTAAAGAAAATCGAAGAAAAATTATTCGTGGTGGTTCTTGGAAAGATGTGGCATACTTTTTAGAAGTAAGTTCTCGTGATTGGGAATATGCTGATACTGCTAGAAGTTATATCGGTTTTAGAACTGTACAAGATTATTTAGGTACAAATAAGAGCAAGTAATCAAACAACAATAAATATAATAATCCCCAAAAAAAAAATCAAAAAATTATGTCACAATCAAAATCAACTAAGAAAATTTTTAACATGGTCTACGGTCTGGGAGCAGCTGTAGTAATTATAGGAGCTTTATGTAAAATTCAGCACTTTTCATTTGGTCCAATTACAGGAGGTATGATTCTTACCTTAGGTCTTGTTGTAGAAGCATTAGTTTTTGCTATTTCTGCATTTGAGCCTGTTGAAGACGAATTAGATTGGACAAAAGTTTATCCAGAATTATCAGATGGACAATCTTTAGGTAAGAAAGGTAAAGAGTCTTCTCCTGAAGAAGCACAAAGTATGTTGTCTCAAAAATTAGATGGTATTTTAAAAGAAGCAAAATTAGATGCAACTTTAATTTCTAGTTTAGGAGATAGTATTAAAAACTTCCAAGGAGCAGCAGAAGGATTAACAGCTACTTCTAAAACAGTATCTTCTACGAATCAATATAATGAGCAAATGTCTATGGCAGCTGCAAAATTAGAATCTTTAAACGGGTTGTATACTACACAGGTAGAAAATGCAGGTAAACAAGCTGATTTAAATTCTGCTTTAGTTGAAAATTCTCAACGTTTACAAGAACAAATGCAATCATTAGCAACTAACTTATCTTCTTTAAACGGAGTATATGGTGGAATGTTAACTGCAATGTCAACTAAATAATTAATTAGTTTATCTAATTTTTTTATTAACTAAACAAACTAATTAAAGATGGCAGGAGGAAAACAGTCACCAAGGCAAAGGATGGTAAACTTAATGTACCTTGTATTTATTGCAATGTTAGCAATGAACATGAGTAAAGAAGTTCTATCAGCATTTGGATTAATGAATGAGAAATTATCGGAATCTAATATTAGAGCAACCGAGAAAAATAAAGCATCGTACGATCTTTTAGCACTTAAAGCAGCTGAACAAGCAAAGCAATATGGTGAAGCTAAAGAGAAAACAGATAAGCTTAGAGCTATGGCTGATGAGTTTTTTGTCTATATAGGAGATTTGAAAACTCAAATGACTACAGAGATAGAGGATAAGAAAGCTTATGAATCTATGGATAAGTCTGGTTTCTTAGATCAATACTTTTTCGCAGGTGGAAAAATCACCGCAAAAGGAAAAGAATTTGTAGATAAAATGAATCAGTTTAGAGAGCAATCTTTAGTTGTTTTAGGTGAGTCTGAATTATCTAGCGTAGTTGCAGCTCGCTTTAAAACTGATGATGTGAAAACGCAAGGAGTAACAAAAAATTGGTTAAAGTATAACTATGAAGGTTTTCCTTTAATAGCATCATTAACCAAATTAACACAGATTCAGGCAGATATTAAAACTACTGAAGCTGATGCTTTAACAGCATTGTTACAAGGTGAGTTAGAAAGTGCAGTATCAATGACAAACTATGATGCCATGGTTATTTTTGATAAAAACGCTTACTACCCTGGTGAAAAATTATCAGGTAGAATTGTTTTAGGAAAAAATGATCCTAACTTAACGGCAGAAAAAGTTATCGTTAACGGTGAAGAAATGCCAGCTGATAAAATTCAAGCAGGTCAAGTTATCTTAGATGGGCCAGCAGGTTCTGTAGGTGATAAGGAATTAAAAGGAGAGTTTCAGTTTATGGAAAACGATTCTTTAGTAACCATTCCTATTTTAGGAGGTTATTCAGTAATTCCTAAGCCAAATGAAGCAGTTGTTTCTGCTGATAAAATGAATGTTGTATACCGTGGGTTATCTAATCCATTAACAATATCGGTACCAGGAGTTTCAGGAAATAAAGTTTCTGCATCTGCACCAGGTTTAAGAAGAGTTAAAGGAGATAAATATGTTATGAACCCAGGTAAAGGAACAGAAGTAACTATTAGAGTTTCTGCAACATTACCAGGAGGAGGGAAAATTAGTACTCCTAAGAAATACAGAATTAAAGACATACCACCAGCGGTAGGTATGGTAAGAGGTCAGTATGGTACAGTAAAAATGCCTAAAGCAAGTGTTGCTAGAATTAGCGTTGCAGCTGGTTTGCCAGATTTCTTATTCGATTTAAAATTAAATGTATCTAGTTTTAAAATTAAAGTTCCAGGGCAGTTAACTATTCCAGTTAACGGTAGGACTTTAACAGCTAGAGCAAAACAGGCACTGGCTAAAGCTAGAAGAAATGATGTAATTACTATTTATGATATTAAAGCATCAGTTTCAGGTTCTAACTACAAGATTAAGAAAGTATTACCTGTAAGTATTGAGATTACTAATTAATAAGTAAAAATTTAAAGTATGAATTGGAAGCGTTTTTATATGGTTTTATTTGCTCTTGCAACAACAGGTTTTGCAAGTGCACAAGCTAACCTCTTAAATTCTCAAAAGGTTGAAGAGATTGGATTTAAATCTGAAGCCCAAATTGCTTCAGAAGATGACAAACCACTTCCTTATGGCTATATAAGCGATAGAGATGTGTTATGGTCTAAAGTGGTGTGGGAATATGTAGATTTAAATCAAAAAATTAATTTACCTTATTATTACCCAATTGATACTACAAGTGCTGGTTTAACGAGACGTTCATTATTTGATACCTTATTAAAAGGTATTAGTAACGGGGAAATCACTGAAGTATATAATGATTCTTATTTCACCATGAAAATTGGTATCAATGAAATTAAAGATAAAACCTATATGGAACGTGACGATGGTTACGGAAATATGGATCCTTATTCAATACAATCTGCTGATATTAAAGGATACTTAATTAAAGGTCTTTGGTATTTCGATAAACGAGGAGGAGAGTTAAAGTATCGTATGCTTGCATTAGCTCCTATGGGACCAGATGTACAAGTATTAGGTGTTGAGGAAATTGATGATAGAGAAAATGTATATGAATTATTCTGGGTGTTTTTCCCTGATGCTAGAGAAACATTACATGATTCTAAAGTTTTCAATCCAAAAAACTCAGCACATCCATTATCGTATGACAACTTGTTAAACGCTAGAAGATTTACTTCTACAATAATGAAAGAAGAGAATATTTACGGAGACAGATCTATTAAAGATTATGTTAGAGGTAATTCTTTATTTCAATTATTAGAAGCGGATAGAGTTAAAGAAAGTATTCGTGACCGTGAAATGGATATGTGGAATTACTAATTTCATACTTCTTATAAAATTTAAAAAGAGCTTGCATTGCAAGCTCTTTTTTGTGGTAATAAATAGTATTTTTGAAGTATGAATATTGATGTAGATTATATTATTGTTGGTTTAGGCTTGGCAGGAATCGCTTTTGCAGAAGAATTACAGAAAGCTAATAAATCATTTGTGATTTTTGAAGATAATTCGCAAACTTCTTCTTTAGTAGCTGGTGGAGTATATAATCCTGTTATATTAAAACGTTTTAATGCAGCTTGGAACGCTCATAATATGATACAAACGGCTTTACCATTCTATAAAGATTTAGAGCATAAGTTAAAAGTAAAATTAGATTACAAATTCGCGATTAAAAAAGCTTTCTCTAGTATTGGAGATGAGAATAATTGGTTTGCAGCTATGGATAAACCAACGCTATCACATTATATGAACCCAACAGTTAAGAAAGATAAAATAGAAGGTGTTGTAGGTGATTTTGGTTTTGGAGAATTAACAGGAACAGGGAGAATAGACACAGAAACACTCGTTAATTCATATAGAGATTATATAAAAAAATCAAATAGATTGATTGAGCAGTCCTTTGAATATAATCAGTTAGATACGTCAAAAGGAAAGGTTCAATATCAGCATATCAATGCAAATAAAATTGTTTTTTGTGAGGGATTTGGAATAAAAAAGAACCCGTTTTTTAATTACTTACCGTTAAGTGAGGTAAAAGGAGAATCGATAGTAATACATGCACCAACCTTAAAAATTGATTTTTTGTTAAAATCAGGTTTCTTTGTAATGCCAATAGGCAATGATAACTATAAAGTTGGCGCTACTTTTAATTGGACAGATAAAACATGTGATCCGACAGCAGAAGCTAGGCATGAATTAGAAGAAAAATTAAAGAAAATAATTACAGTGCCTTATACCATAAAAGATCATACAGCAGGAATTAGACCAACTGTAAGTGATAGAAGACCAATGATAGGTGTTCATCCAAAACATAACCAATTAGTTGTTTTAAATGGTTTGGGAACACGAGGTGTTATGATTGGTCCAACAATCGCTAAGAACTTATTTAATCACTTAGAAAGCGCAGAAGAGTTAGATAAAGAAACAGATATTAAAAGATTTGTTGATTAATTACCTTTCAGACTGTAATTCTTTTGCTTTTTTATTGTAACTAATAAACATATTTATCCAAATAATTCTAGATAAACGTAATGTAAAAGGTATCAATAATAAAGAAACTATAATGATAGAGATAAAGCTTTGCAGTATTGTTAGCCCAAAAATCATTTTAGAAATAATAAAAACAGCTACAAATAAGGCAACTGATAGGCCGTAGTTTACATACATGGCACCAAAGAAAAAAGAAGGTTCCATCATATATTTTAAATTGCAACTCGGGCAGTTATCATGCAATTGTGTTATTTTTTTAGGGTTAATTGTAATGTTATACTTAAAGAACTCCCCTTCGTTACAACGTGGACATTTACCTTTTAAAACACTGTATAACTTTGTTCCTTTTCTAATCATAATTTAAGTAGCTTTGCGCTTTTCAAAATTACGCAAAAAATATGTTAAACGTACACAATTTATCAGTCTCTTTTATGGGAACTGATTTGTTTTCTGGAATTACTTTTAAATTAAATAAAGGTGATAGAATCGGATTGATTGGTAAGAATGGAGCCGGGAAATCTACACTTTTAAAAGTACTTTCTAAAGACATAGAAACCAGTGGTGGTACGATGGCTTTTGATAAAGATATTCGAATGGGGTTTTTACGTCAGGATATTGATTTTGTAGAAGGAAGAACCATTTTAGAAGAAGCATACCAAGCGTTTGAAGAAATTAAAGAAATTGAGTTAAAGTTAGATGATATTAACAATCAGCTAGCTACAAGAACCGATTATGAAAGTGAAGAGTATAGTCAGCTAATTATCGATTTAACGGATCTTACAGAGCGATATGAGCTTTTAGGAGGATATAATTATCAAGGAGATACCGAGAAAATTTTACAAGGTTTAGGTTTTCAGCGTGAAGATTTTGATAAGTTAACCAATACTTTTTCTGGTGGATGGAGAATGCGTATAGAATTGGCAAAATTGTTATTGCAAGATAATGATATTCTGCTTTTAGATGAGCCAACAAATCATTTAGATATCGAATCAATTATTTGGTTAGAGAACTTTTTAAAATCATATTCTGGCGCTATTGTATTGGTTTCGCATGATAAGATGTTTTTAGATAATGTAACCAATCGTACGATTGAAATTTCTTTAGGGCAGATTTATGACTATAAAAAACCCTATTCTGAATTTTTGGTTTTAAGAGCCGAAATTAAAGAAAAACAATTACAAGCGCAGAAAAATCAAGAGAAAGAAATTAAGCAAAAACAACACTTAATCAATAAGTTTAAAGCGAAAGCAAGTAAAGCTTCGATGGCGCAATCGTTAATGAAGCAGCTAGATAAAGTAGAACTTATTGAGGTTGATGGAGATGATAATGCGGCAATGAATGTTCGTTTTAATATTTCTAAAGAACCAGGTAAAATTATTGTTGAAGCTGATGGTTTAAGTAAAAGTTACGGAGATAAGCATGTTTTAGAGGATGTAGATTTAATGATTGAGCGTAACAGTAAAATTGCTTTTGTTGGTCAAAACGGACAAGGGAAATCTACTTTAGCAAAAATGATGGTTGGTGAAATTCCGTTTATAGGAAATCTAAAACTAGGACATAATGTAGAAATAGGATATTTCGCACAAAATCAATCAGAAGAATTACCGCCGGAGAAAACAGTTTTAGAAATCATGGAAGATGCTGCTTCGGATACAAACCGAATGCGTGTTAGAGATATGTTAGGGTCGTTTTTATTCGGTGGAGATGCTGTAGACAAAAAAGCAAAAGTATTATCGGGTGGAGAACGTAACCGTTTAGCTTTATGTAAATTATTATTATCACCTTTTAACGTGTTAATAATGGATGAGCCAACAAACCACTTAGATATCGCCTCTAAAACAGTATTAAAAACAGCTTTAAAAAACTTTGACGGAACTTTAATTGTAGTTTCTCATGATAGAGATTTCTTACAAGGATTAACATCAACTGTTTACGGATTTAAAGACAAGGTTATTAAAGAGTATTTAGGAGATATTGATTATTTCTTAGATCAGCATAAAATGGAAAACCTTAGAGAAGCTGAAAAAAGAACAGTTGTTAAAGTTGAAAAACCAACAGCCAAAAAAGAAGCACAAGAGTTATCTAGAGAGCAAGAAAAAGAGTTAAAAAAATTGAAGAATAAACTTTCTAAAACAGAAAGAGATATTGCTGATTTAGAAAAAGATATTGAAAAAATAGATTTAGAATTAGCAAATAATTATGATGAAGTTTCTGCTCGTCCTAATTTCTTTGAGAAATATAAAGCAAAAAAAGCAAGTTTAGAAAAATTAATGACTGATTGGGAAAAAATAGAAGAACAGATTTCTGATTTTTAGCAGTTTATTCATTTTTTATTCTAATAGTAACAGCGGTTTTGTTTTTTAAACAAAACCGCTGTTACTATTTAAAATTATTATAGAGCTCAAAATAACTTATTTTGTATACAGCTAAAGCAACTAATTTTTGAAAAGAGTTTAGAGATATTATTAACTATAATGTGTTTTTCTGTTGTGAAATCAACTTTAAATTAGTTGTTTATTAATAAACCTTTCTCTTATTTTTACACCATTAAAATTTCTGTATTGAACGATATTAATAATCTTTTATTTAATCAGGTTTTTAAAACTGAAAATCAACAAATTTTTCTTCCTATTTTAGAAGAGAAAAAAGTGGCGTTGTTTATAAAACGAGAAGATAAAATACATCCATTTGTTTCAGGAAATAAGTTTCGTAAATTGAAATATAATATTGAGGCTGCAAAAAATCAACATAAAAAAGTGTTGTTAACTTTTGGAGGCGCTTTTTCTAATCATATTGTAGCAACGGCAATAGCCGGGAATTTATCAGGTTTTAAAACTATCGGGATAATTCGCGGAGATGAATTGGGTAAGAACCTCGAAAAAACGTTGGCAGGAAATTCAACCTTAAAAGAAGCCTATAAAAACGGAATGCATTTTAAGTTTGTTTCGAGAGAAGCATATCGAAATAAAACATCCGAAGAATTTGTAAATGACTTAAAAAATGAGTTTGGTGATTTTTATTTAATTCCTGAAGGCGGAACAAATGAGCTGGCAATTAAAGGATGTGAAGAGATCTTAACAGAAGAAGATAAGAATTTCGATTATATTTGTGCTGCAATTGGAACTGGAGGAACAATTTCTGGATTGATAAATGCAGCAAAAAAGCATCAAGAAGTAATTGGTTTTCCTGCATTAAAAGGTGATTTCCTACAAAAAGAAATTGAACAATTAACAATAAATAAAGTTAATTGGAGTTTACAAACCGAATATCATTTTGGAGGTTATGGAAAATATAATACAGATTTAATTCGTTTTATAAACGAGTTTAATGAGCTAACAAAAGTTCAGTTAGATCCTATTTACACGAGTAAAATGCTGTTCGGAATTATAGAAATGATTAAAAAAAATGAGTTTCCAGAAAATAGTAAAATTGTAGCAATTCATACAGGAGGTTTACAGGGAATTACAGGATTTAATCAGAAGTTGAAAAATAAAAATCAAGCATTAATAAAAATTTAATGAAAATAAAATCAGTTTTATACATAGCAATAAGTACTCTTTTTTTAGTGAGTTGTGGTTCTAACAAAAATATGGTTACTAAAAACCGAAAAAAAGTGGTGTTGCAAGAAAGAGAAGAAGTATATCCTGTAATACCTCAGCTAGAGCAAGTAAATAAACCTTTAAAAACAAGCTCTAATCACACAGTTGCATACATTGAAAAATTTGCACCAATTGCAGTAAAGAAAATGTATGAGCACAATATTCCTGCCAGTATTACCTTAGCGCAGGGAGTTTTAGAATCGGGTAGTGGAAGAAGTGCTTTGGCAATTAGATCTAATAATCATTTTGGTATAAAATGCCATAAAGGTTGGCAAGGAAAAAGTGTAACTCATGATGATGATGAAAAAGGAGAGTGTTTTAGAAAATATAAATACCCGCAAACATCATACGAAGATCATTCGCAGTTTTTAATCACAAGAAGTCGTTATGCAAGTTTATTTAAATTAGGGCACACTAATTATAAAGGTTGGGCTTACGGATTAAGAAAAGCAGGTTATGCGACAGATAAACGGTATCCACAAAAATTAATATCGATTATTAAAAAATATAATTTAACAAAATACGACAGAATTAAGCTTAAGAATACTACTATAACCAAAACGAGAATAGAAAACGGTTATCATAAAGTAAAAAAAGGTGATACTTTGTATTCGATATCAAGAAGATATGATTTATCGGTAAGTGAGTTGAAAAAAATTAATGAACTAAATACGAATGAAATTAGTATTGGGCAAGACTTATTAGTGAAATAAATCTTTGTGTTATTATAATAAAAAAAGCATCATTTTTAGCGCTTTGCTAAGAATGATGCTTTTTTATTTTGTTGGCGTTTACCAAGAGTATTTTTTCTTTTTAGCTTGTTTTTTTATTGCTTTAATCATTACACTTTCCAATTCGTTTTTAGTGTTCTTTTCTCGTTGTTTTTTAGCAACATATTGTTTTCTTTTTTTATCTAATAACTGAATTTCTTGTTGAATATCATTACGTTCTTTACGTTTACTATCAACATAATTTTTTATTTCTTTAGCTGATTTTTCTTGTAGGTTTTTTGGCAATTGCTTTTTCTTTAATTTACTATAATCCATTTCTTTTTCTTCAGAAGCATCAACCAAATCCCATTCGGCATTATTATATAATTTAGAACTTTTACTAACGGCACGTTTTACAACAACAACTTCATCTAAAGTTTCGGCATTAGCATCTTGTTTAGCCTGATTTGTGTATTTAGAATACCCAGCACTACCATAATGGATGTACGTTTTATTTAATCGCTTATTTAAAATAATAATATCGTTATCGTATGGTGTTACAATGTGTACAATATTCTTTGTATGATTAATAGTCATATAATCTCCACCACCGTAAACTGCTCCGTCTTGCCACATGCCAGAAACACCTTGGTTGTAATCACCGCAAAAAATAGTATTCACCGTAATGTCATTCTCTTTAGCGCTGGTAATGGCATCTTTATAATTTAATTTTCCTTGTGTAAAAGGTTCGTTTCCTGCGATAAAAATCATTTTTAAATCACGTTTATTGTTTCCCCATTCTAATTCATTTAAAGAAGTCTGAATTACTTGTCCGCAAAACTCGCTACCACCATTGGTAGTTAAAGAAAATAAATGCTCAGATATATCATCTAAATCACTTGTGAATTGTAAAACCTGTCGAATATAACCTTCGCTAGAAGAAAGTTTGCTGTTGCCATATTCATACAAAGCGATTTCTAATATAGGAGTTATTCCTTCGCATTTAGCATGCGATAATTCGTTTATAATTTCCCATAATTGTGCTTTTGCTTGGTTTATTAGTCCGTCCATACTACTACTTGTATCTAGTAGTAAAGCAACTTTGGTTGTTTGTTTTTTGATGTTTTTCTTAGGATTAACAGCATAACTTGCTATTGATATAAAAAAAGTAAAAAAGCAGATTGTTTTTAAGATGTAATTTTTCATGATTTTATGTTTTAAATTGTTTATTTAATTTCAAAACAACAGGTATAAAAAATAGTAGCTTGTCGTTTTACACTGTCAAATCTACAAGCAACTTCCTTCTTAAAAAACAGCGAATGAGTATGTTTGTAAAATGAATGAGTGAAGTGGTTTTTAAAATGAGTAAAAGCAATTATTTAGTGTTTTTCTATGCTGTTATTTAAGGAGCCTCATTTTTTGAACTCAGTTTTTGTGTGTATGTTTACAGTAATATATAAAAGATGAATAGATTTTTTAAAATAGTATTTATAGGATTTTTATTTACGTTATCTTCTGTTTTTTCTCAAGAAATTAAAGAAAGCGAACAGGAGTTTATAGTAGAAGTTCAGGTGGTAGATAAAAATACGAGAGCGCAAATTAAAGATGCGAGAGTTACGATAAACGGACGTGTTTTTAAGTTTTCAAATACAAAAGGCAGGTATCTTGTAGAAGCTAAAAAGGGAAGTGAATTAGAAGTGTCACATGTTGGTTTCGAAACTGTTTATTATACAATTATAGATAATGAAGATGTTAAGGTGTTGGTTGAAGATTTTAATGAGAAGAAAAAATCAAAAAGAAATCCTTATAGTCGAAAAATAGTAGACCTATATCCGAAATATTTAGATTCTGTAAATTTTTACAAGAAAAAAGATATAGATAAAAGTTTAACAGCTGTAGAGAAAATGCTTTTAAATTCATCTTCTAAAAGCCGAAAAGCAACTACTTATAAAGAGTTAGGTGATGTTTATTTTTACTGGAAACAATATGATTTAGCAGTTGAGAATTATAGCGTGTCTTTAAAAGAAAATAACAAAGCAAGTGTTCGGTTGTTATTAGCTAAAACACAGTTTTTAGTTAATAAATTTGATGATAGTGAAAAGAATTATCAAGAAAGTTTACAAGACGAATTAACCAATTACGAAAAGTTAAAAGGCTATGAAGGTTTGGGTGATGTGTTTATGGCAAAGAAAAATTATGCTAAAGCTACTACTAATTATACCAAAGCTTTAAAAATTGCAAAAAACGATTATGTAACACCTAAAATAACAGATTTAAACTCTAAGTTGGCAGAAGTTTTTGCCGCTCAGGGTAAAACAAAGAAAGCAGATGGTTATTTTCAGAACTCTTTAAAATTAGCATCCAAAGAAAATAAAAAAAGAGCTTTAAAAGAACAGCAAAAAGTAGCTGATTTTTATAATGAATCCCGAAGGTATGATGATGAAATTCAATTACGAAAGCAAAGTTTAGTAGCCGCAGATGATATTGTTATAGAAACAGAAGAAAAAGAATCGTTGGTAGATTCTATTACCTCTCAAAAAATAAATTACAAAATAGGAAACGCTTATATTCAAAAAGAATCTTATAACGAAGCTATTCCTTTTTTAAAGAAAAGTATAAAAGACGCCAATAGTAAAGAAGATTTAATTATCGAAAAAGATGCAACGCGTAAACTATCAGAAGTGTATGCAACTGTAGGAGATTATACAAAAGCGTTAGAGAGTTATCAAGATTATGTGAAGTTGGTGGATACTTTATATTCAAAAAAAGAACAAGAAATTCAACAAGTAAAAAGGTTCGGAAAAAAAATTGCAAACAATCAAAACCGAATCCGAAGTCTAGAAAAAGACAAGCAATTAAGCGATAGTAAAATTAGCTTGGCATATAAAGATCAGCAATTAATACAAGAAAGTAATAAACAGCAAAAACTGATTATTTATTCATTAATTGGAGGTTTCTTTTTAATGAGTTTGTTGGCGTATTTTATGTTTCGAACCAATAAGCAACAAAAATTAGCGAATAATTTATTGGCATTAAAATCGATGCGATCTCAAATGAATCCGCACTTTATATTCAACGCACTAAACTCGGTTAATAATTTTATAGCTGTAAATGATGAGAGAAGTGCGAATCGTTATTTATCTGAATTTTCAGTATTAATGCGTTCGGTTTTAGAAAATTCTGATGAAGATTTTATTCCGTTAGCAAAAGAAATAGAACTGTTAGAATTGTATGTGAAATTAGAGCATAATCGATTTAAAGAAAAGTTTGATTATAAAATGTTTGTTGATGAAAAAATCAAAAAAGAAAACTTTTCTATTCCGCCAATGTTATTGCAACCTTATATCGAAAACGCTATTTGGCACGGACTCCGTTATAAAAAAGAAAAGGGGGATTTAAAGATTTCTATGCGTCAGCAAACAGCGAATACGATTTTAATAACAGTGCAAGATGACGGAGTTGGTAGAAAGAGATCGATGGAAATGAAAACAAAACATCAGCTAAAGCAAAAATCGAAAGGAATAAGTACTATCGAAAACAGAATTGCTATTTTAAATAGTATGTACAAAGATAAAATTGATGTTACAGTTTCGAATGTTTTTGAAGATGGTAGCGGAACAAAAGTCGAACTGATTTTAAAGAAAAATTAAAGATGAAGTTAAAAGCAGTCATTATTGAAGATGAAGCTATTGGTAGAGATATTTTGCGGAATTATATAACAAAATATTGCCCAAATATTCAGTTATTAGGAGAAGCGGATAATATAAAAGACGGACAAACATTAATAGAAGAACACGAATTAGATTTGGTGTTTTTAGATGTAGAAATGCCTTACGGAAACGGATTTGACTTATTAGAAAAAATAGAAAATCAAACCTTCGAAACAATTTTTGTAACTGCCTACGATCATTATGCAATAGAAGCATTAAATAATCAAGCAACGTATTATTTATTAAAACCTATTTCGATAGATGAATTGATTAAAGCGGTAAACTTAGTTGAAGAAATTAAAACAAAAGAACAAACGTTAGAAAATACGGTTTTAACGACTAAAAGCATTGCTAATTTAAATAAGATAACGATTCCGCAACAAGATGGTTTTGAAGTTATTTCAGTTACAGATATTTTGTTTTGCAAGGCAGACGATAATTATACCGAAATCTATTTCGAAAACACCAAAAAAGTAGTTAGTAAAACCTTAAAACACTTTGATGATCTTTTAAAGGAAAGTGGTTTTGCACGTGTGCATAAATCGTATTTGGTAAACGTAAACGAAATTGTAAAATATAAAAAAGGTAAGGGCGGAAGCGTACTTTTATCTAATGGAAAAGAAGTAATGGTATCCGCATCAAAAAAAGCAAATTTATTATCATATTTTAAATAAAAAAGAATGAAAATTATAAAAGCAGTAAATGGTAAATCTCCTCAAATACCTGAAGATTGTTACATAGCAGAAAACGCCACGATTGTAGGCGATGTGCAAATGGGAAAAGAGTGCAGTGTTTGGTTTAACGCCGTAATAAGAGGCGATGTACACTATATAAAAATGGGTAATAAAGTAAATATTCAAGATGGCGCAATAATCCACGCAACCTATCAAAAATCGCCTACAACAATTGGTAATAATGTTTCTGTTGGGCATAATGCAATCGTGCACGGTTGTACCATTCACGACAATGTTTTAATAGGTATGGGAAGTATAATTATGGATGATTGCATTGTGGAGTCGAACTCGATAATAGCAGCCGGAGCAGTGGTTTCTAAAAATACGATTGTAAAAAGCGGAAGCGTTTATGCCGGTGTGCCAGCCAAAAAAATTAAAGATGTTTCTAAAGAATTAATTTCAGGAGAAATTGATAGAATTGCTAATAATTACGTAAAATATTCAAGTTGGTTTAAGGAGTAGTCGTTGGGCGTTACCTAAAGGTCGGGCTTTACGTTGTATCTTTTTTTCGTGCCTCAAAAAAGGATGTCACTTCAATCCCTAACGCAAACCTCACAAAAATTCATAAAAAAAGCTCAGTTTTGTTTCCAAAACTGAGCTTTTAATCAAAACTAACCTACTATCAATCAATACTATTTTTCTTGGTTATCACTATGTTCTTTTTTTAAACCTTTTCTGTGCTTCATTTTCTTTTTAGCTTTATGCTTTTTCTTTGCGCTCATTTTTTCGAAACGTTCGTATTGTTGTTTGTTTAAAATACGTTTCATTTCAGCTTTAAAAGCAATTTTGGAATCAAGCATTTTGTTTTGTTTTTCAAAACGTTCATCGGCAGATAGTTTAGCTCTTTTTTTACCACTTTCCTTCATTGCCTTTCTTTTCTGATGCATTTCTTTACGTTTTGCAATCTTTTCAGTTAATAAAGGAGCAATATCTCGCTGCTGAGAAGCTGTTAAATCCAACTTTAATGTCATTTTCTTAACTGCTAACTCAGTTTGTTGTTGCACAGTTAATTGCGCTAAATTATTTCTTTTTCCTTTTTGAGCTTGAGTTGTTAATGTAAACCCAATTGCTAAAACCAATACTGTTACTAATTTTTTCATATTTAAAAAATTTAAGTTTTTTAATTATTTATACATCTATGACTATGCTTCTTTAAAAAAGTTTAAATTTGAAAGTAACTTTAACATTTCTTTAATTTTTATGAAAAATACAGTCAGATTTTTATTGAAGCTGCTTTTATTAATGTTTGTAGGCTTTGTGCTCTTTTTTTTCTGGGCATCATCACCATCAATTGATGAAAAAGAGTATACTAAATTAATAGAAAAAGAAAACCCCGTTGTTGTAAAAAATGATTCAACATATAGTATTGTAACTTATAATGTTGGTTATTTAAGTGGAATGACAAATAATTTACCGGTAGCAAAACCAAAAGAGTTGTTTCAGAAAAATCAGCAAAAGGTAGAAAGTGAACTTAAAAAAGTAAATCCGGATATTATTGCTTTTCAGGAAATTGATTATAAGGCTTCAAGATCTTATAACGTAGATCAGGAAGAAGCGTTTATGAATTTAGGATATAATTATGCGGCAAGAGGTGTAAATTGGGATGAGCGCTATGTGCCTTTTCCGTATTGGCCACCAAGCATGCATTTCGGAAAAGTAATCTCGGGTCAATCAATTATCAGTAAATATAAATTAAAAGAGTACGAGCGCATTGTTTTAGAACGTGTACCAGACAATCCTTTTTATAGAGATGCTTTGTATCTAGAAAGATTGGCGCAAGTTGTAAAAGTTGTTCTAGAAGGAAAAGAAGTGGTGTTAATAAATATTCATTTAGAGGCTTTTGATAAGTCAACACGAGTGCGTCAGTTTGAGTATGTTTTAGAACTTTTTAATCAATATAAGGATAAATACCCAACAATATTATTGGGTGATTTTAATTCAAGCGCGAGAGATGAGAATGCAGCAGTTCAAAAAATATTTAAAATGAGCGGAATAGGAAACGCTGCTTTTAACGCTGTAAATCCTTCAAACACATTTAATAGTAAAAACCCTTTCGAGCGAATAGATTATATTTTTTATACAGAAAACTCTATTGAATATGTAAGTGGAAAAGTATTGAATGATTTTGAGCAAGCCTCAGATCATTTACCCGTAGAAATGCAATTCAGATTAAAATAAAACTTAAAAAATCATTGCTAAAACAATGAGTTTTTTATGTTGTAAAAACAAAAAACCCGAACAAATGTTCGGGTTTTTTCGGTGGTGCCTCCAGGAATCGAACCAGGGACACAAGGATTTTCAGTCCTTTGCTCTACCAACTGAGCTAAGGCACCGTTGAATGCTTATTTAAGTAACAAAATAAAATTCACAATTAGATTGAGAAAATTATAGTGGTGCCTCCAGGAATCGAACCAGGGACACAAGGATTTTCAGTCCTTTGCTCTA
>NZ_JAQJCU010000012.1:0-62853 GCF_029125915.1 Tenacibaculum bernardetii | reverse complement strand
AACGTGGTTATTCTACTCTTTGTTTACGCTGTCAATTTCAATATTTTCAATGAACTTTTAGGGTATCGCACTCATGCTGTAAAACACTCGTTATAAATCCTAATTTTGTAGAAACGCTAGATTCGAACTAACTGATTTTTATTACCAAATCATTCCAAAATTTCTCTGATCGTTTCGCTTTCTTAAAGCGGTTGCAAATCTATAAACTTTTCTAAAACTGACAAAACTTTTTGAAGCTTTTTTTAAGTTTATTTTTACAACATTTTAATGAACTACTTACCTTAAATCGGACTGCAAAGATACTCTCTTTAATCTGTACTAAACAAGTAATATTTAACTTATTTTTTACACTTTATTAAAACTATCTTAACCAGTATTTTTTATGACCTTTTAAAGCATCTCACTCATGCTCTGTAGTACTCGTTTTTCCCTTAGCGGGTGCAAATATAGATTCCTTTTCTTACATAACAACTACCCTTATGTACCTTTTTTTAAAGTATTATTTTTACCACTGTTTTCTAGTTACTTAACTCTAATATTAATCTTATCTTTTATTTTTTTGCTATTAGATTGTGCTTCGCGTGAGGGATTGAACGACGTGTTTGAGCTCTTTTTACCTTTTTTGGTAAAAAAGCGAGTAGTGAAAGCCCGACAATTTTATAGAAATTGACACGCCCTAAAAATAGCACTCATATATATTGTATTAAAAATGGTTTTGCAATATCTTTGTCTTTTGAAAATTCTCACTTGTAAGGGAATTAAACATAACCTATATATAATGATTAAAATTACTTTACCTGACGGAAGCGTCAAAGAATTTGAAACAAACAGCACATCAATGGATGTTGCTAAAAGTATAAGTGAAGGGTTTGCTAGAAATGTTATTTCTGCAAATTTTAATGGTACCACTATCGAAACCTCCACTCCGCTTACGACAGATGGTTCTTTAATACTATATACCTTTAATGACGAAGGTGGTAAGAAGGCTTTTTGGCATTCTTCTGCGCACGTGTTAGCTCAGGCTATCCTAGAGTTTCACCCAAATGCTAAATTAACAATAGGACCAGCAATTGATAATGGTTTTTATTATGACGTTGATTTAGGAGAGGGAACTATTTCTGATAAGGATTTCTCTGCTATTGAAAAAAAGTTTTTAGAATTTGCTAGAGGAAAGCATGAGTTTAAATTACGTTCTATTTCTAAAGCAGATGCCCTAGCCTACTATAAAGAAGAAGGAAATGAATATAAAGTTGAATTAATTGAAAATTTAACTGACGGTGACATTACTTTTTGTGACCATAGTGATTTCACTGATTTATGTAGAGGTGGACATGTTCCTAACACAGGAATACTAAAAGCCATTAAAGTGATGAGTGTTGCTGGTGCTTATTGGAGAGGTGATGAAAAAAACAAGCAATTAACTCGTATATATGGGATCTCTTTTCCGAAACAAAAAATGCTTACGGAGTATTTAGAGTTATTGGAAGAGGCTAAAAAACGTGATCATAGAAAACTAGGTAAAGAATTAGAGTTATTTACGTTCTCTCAGAAAGTAGGAGCTGGTTTACCTTTATGGTTACCTAAAGGAGCTGCTTTACGAAATCGCTTAGAAGAGTTTTTAAAGAAGGCTCAAAAGAAAGCTGGTTACGAAATGGTAATGACTCCGCATATCGGACAAAAGGAGCTATATGTTACTTCTGGTCATTATGCTAAATATGGTGAAGATAGTTTTCAACCCATAAAAACTCCTAAAATGGATGAAGAGTTTTTATTAAAGCCTATGAATTGCCCACATCACTGTGAAGTTTACAACTTTAAACCTCATTCTTATAAAGATTTACCAAAACGTTTTGCTGAATTCGGAACTGTTTACAGGTACGAACAAAGTGGAGAATTACATGGATTAACCCGTGTAAGAGGTTTTACACAGGATGATGCTCATATTTTTTGTACACCAGATCAATTAGATCAAGAATTTAAAGATGTAATTGATTTAGTACTTTATGTATTTAAATCTTTAGGTTTTGAGGACTTTACCGCGCAGGTTTCTATAAGAGACATGTCGAATCCTGATAAATATATAGGTGATGTTAAAACATGGGAACTAGCTGAACAAGCAATTATAAATGCAGCAACAGATAAAGGTTTAGATTTTGTTATTGAAGAAGGTGAAGCTGCCTTTTACGGTCCGAAATTAGACTTTATGGTAAAAGATGCTTTAGGTAGAAGTTGGCAACTTGGAACTATTCAGGTTGATTATAATTTACCAGAACGTTTTGACTTAAACTACAAAGGAAGTGACAACGAATTACATCGTCCGGTGATGATTCACCGCGCACCTTTTGGCTCGATGGAACGATTTATTGCTGTGTTATTAGAGCATACAGGGGGTAATTTTCCTCTTTGGTTAACGCCAGAGCAGGTTATTATACTGCCAATCAGTGAGAAATATCAAAAATATACTAAAAAAGTTTTAACTTTGTTAGAAAATTCCGAAATTCGCGCCCTGGTAGATAACCGAAGTGAGAAAACTGGAAGAAAGATTCGTGACGCTGAAGTAAGCAAAATTCCGTTTATGGTAATTGTTGGTGAAAAGGAAGAACAAGATGGCACGGTATCTGTAAGAAAACACGGAGAAGGAGATATAGGAACATTTACAATAGAAGAATTTATATCTCTAATACAAAAAGAAGTTAGTGAAGTATTGGTTCCTTTTGGAAACTAAAAAATAAATAATAATTTAAATATATAGGTCATAGCAATTAGAAGAAGAGGCGGACGTAGACCGCTCAGAGTAATCAAAGAAGATCAACATAGAATTAATGATAAAATTAAATATGTTGAGGAAGTTCGTCTTGTTGGCGAAAACATCGAAGTTGGTGTTTATGCTTTGGAAAAAGCCAAAGAAATAGCACGTGAGCAAGAGTTAGATTTAGTTGAAATTTCACCTAAAGCCGTACCTCCTGTTTGTAAAGTTATTGATTATAAAAAGTTTTTATACGAACAGAAAAAACGTGATAAAGCTTTAAAATCAAAAGCAACTAAAGTTATTGTAAAAGAGATTCGTTTCGGACCTCAAACTGATGAGCATGATTATGAGTTTAAAAAGAAACATGCAATTAAGTTTTTACAAGACGGTGCAAAGTTGAAAGCATTTGTTTTCTTCAAAGGACGTTCGATTGTTTTTAAAGAACAAGGGCAAATTTTATTATTAAAATTAGCTCAAGAATTAGAAGATTACGGTAAGGTAGAGCAAATGCCTAAGTTAGAAGGAAAACGTATGATTATGTTTATAGCTCCTAAAAAGAGTAAGTAAACTAAAAATCGTTCATAATATATAAGCAAGATAAACTAAAAAACAAAGATGCCTAAAATTAAAACAAAGTCTAGTGCCAAGAAACGTTTCAAGATAACTGGTTCTGGAAAGATCAAAAGAAAGCACGCGTTTAAAAGTCATATCTTAACAAAGAAGTCTAAAAAACGTAAGCTTGCTTTAAGACACGCAACATTAGTACACAAGTCTGATGTAGCAAACATTAAGCAACAATTAGTTTTAAAATAATATTTTAAACTAGTCTGTTAGCCAGGGAATTTAATTATTAACCATGGAGTTAGGCCCAATTAAGTATCGATATTCGATCGCCTACTACAAAAAACCATTTGAATTATGCCAAGATCAGTAAATTCAGTAGCCTCAAGAAAAAGAAGAAAAAAAATCTTGAAGGCAGCAAAAGGTTACTTTGGAAGACGTAAAAACGTTTACACAGTAGCAAAGAATGCGGTAGAAAAAGCGATGACATATGCTTATCGTGACCGTAAAAACAATAAGAGAAACTTCCGTTCATTATGGATTCAACGTATTAACGCAGGAGCCCGTCAGTATGGAATGTCTTACTCTCAGTTTATGGGAAAAGTTAAAGCTAATAGTATCGAATTAAACCGTAAGGTTTTAGCCGATTTAGCTATGAACAACCCAGAAGCTTTTAAGGCCATTGTAGAAAAAGTAAAATAAGTTTCATATACTTGCTTATACTAAAAACCCAAACTTAAACGTTTGGGTTTTTTTAAACCTATTATATTCAATATGTACATAAAATTCTCATCTATGAAAACTTTAAGAATTCTATTTTTAATTATCATAACACAAAACATTGCGGCACAAGGTCGTTTATCTAAAAGTCAAGTAGATTCTTTGCCTAATACTATAGAAAATCAGTTTACAAAAATTTACAGATTATCTAACAATTGGCAAGAGTACAAAATGATTAAAAGAACTCAATTTATGAGTTTTCAAAAAAACATACTTGATAGTGTTTCTGCTATAAAGAAAGATGTAATTACAAAGCAGCTTAAAATAAACGAACAATTAAAAAACTCTAATTCTTTAAAAGAAGAAATCACAACATTAAAAGGTAATTTATCTGTATCTCTTGAAAAAGAAGATGCTATTTCTTTTTTAGGAATACCTTTAAACAAAGCAACCTATAATACTATTCTTTGGAGTATTATTGGTGGTTTACTTATTGGATTGGCTTTTTTTATTTTTAAGTTTAACGGAAGCTACTCTATTACAAAAGAAACAAAAGATTTATTAGTTGATGTTGAGCATGAATTTGAACAGTACAAAAGAAGCTCTATTAGTAAAGAACAAAAATTAAGACGTCAGTTACAAGATGAAATTAACAAACAACGTGGTGTGAATTAATTTTTTAACCCGATATAAAACAACAAACCCCGAGTTAAATAACTCGGGGTTTGTTGTTTTTAATTGACGCTTATTTATGACAACCCTGAAATTACACCATTACTATCGATACTCATATTCTCGGAAGCTGGTGTTACCGGTAAACCAGGCATACGCATCATTTTACCTAAAATAGGAATTACAAATTGTGCCCCTGCTGCAATCTCTATTTCACGAACATTAATGGTAAAACCCTTTGGTCTTCCTATCAACTTATCATCATCAGAAAAAGATTTTTGGGTTTTTGCCATACAAACCGCAAAATCATTAAACCCTAATCTATCAATTCTTCTTAAATTTAATTCTGCTTTTTTATCATAAGTAACACCATCGGCACCATAAATTTCTTTTGAAATCTTTTCTATTTTATCTTTTACAGGACCTTTCCAATCATATAAAGGTTTAAATTGTGTTGCTCTATTTTCAACCACATTAACCACTGCTTTTGCTAAGTTTTTAGTTCCTTCTCCTCCTTTTTCCCAACCTTCTGAAACTACAGCTTCAACACCTAGTATTTTACAAGCAGCAATTACAAAACTAACCTCTTCATCAGAGTCAGAAATAAATGAATTGATTGCAACTACTGGCTCGATATTGAACTTGCGAATATTTTCTATATGTTTTTCAAGATTTTTAAACCCGTCTTTAACTTTCTCCAAGTTAAAAGTATTATATTCTTCTTTCTTAGCTCCACCATGATGGCGCAATGCTCTAATAGTTGCAACCAACACAACACACTTCGGATTTAATCCTGCGTATGCAGATTTAATATTTAAAAACTTCTCTGCTCCTAAATCGGCTCCAAAACCCGCTTCGGTAACCACATAATTAGACAATGACAATCCCATTTTAGTAGCAATAATTGTATTTGTTCCTTGTGCTATGTTTGCAAAAGGCCCTCCATGAATAATTGCAGGGTTCTCTTCTAGCGTTTGTACTAGGTTTGGTTTAATAGCATCTTTTAGTAAAATAGCCATGGCGTCTTGTGCATTTAAATCAGCAGCAAAAACAGGCTTTTTATCAAAAGTAAATCCGATAAATATATTACCTAATCGCTTTTTTAAATCATCAAAATTCATCGCCATACAAAGTATTGCCATTACTTCGGATGCTGGCGTAATATTAAAACCATCTTCACGAGGAATACCGTTTGCTGTTCCGCCTAAACCAATCGTAATTTGACGCAATGCACGATCATTCATATCAATAACACGTTTCCATAAAATAGTACGCGGATCTATATTTAAATTATTCGTTTGGCTTTGTAAATTATTATCTATCAAAGCCGATAATAAATTATTTGCTTTTTCAATGGCGTTAAAATCACCCGTAAAATGCAAATTGATATCTTCCATTGGCACTACTTGTGAATAACCACCTCCGGCAGCACCACCTTTAATTCCGAATACCGGCCCTAACGAAGGCTCTCTTAAAACTACAGTAGCTTGTTTACCTATCTTATTCAATCCTTCGGTTAACCCGATAGAAACTGTGGTTTTACCTTCTCCTGCAGGTGTAGGCGTTAAGGCAGTTACTAAAACTAAATTATTCTCTTTTATTCTATCTTCATCAATTAAATGCAAAGGCAATTTAGCTTTATATTTACCATACATTTCTAAATCATCTTCTTCTACTTTTAGCTTATTGGCTATATACTTAATATGTTGTAAATCTTTTGCTTGCGCTATCTCTATATCGCTTAAATGTGCCATAGCTTATTTTTTTATTTTTAGTTATTGATTATTATAAAACGAGAAAGTAAATGTACATAATATAATCCCTACAAAAACTGACATTTATTAGCTTTATATAACTAAACTTAGTGGATTCAGATAAATATGATAAAAGAATTGGCAAATCTTTTTTGAAATACTATATTTGCACGTTTTAAAAAAGAACTCGAATTAAACTATTATAGATGCAGAACAAAGGTCTTATTAAATTATTTGCTGTCCTTTTCGGATTAGTAAGCTTGTACCAACTGTCGTTTACATTTTTTGCTAATAAAGTAGAAGATAGCGCTAAAGTATATGCAAAGGAAAACGTTAAAGATAACAACGGTAGAGAGTTAGCTAGATTTGAGAGAAAATATCTTGACAGTGTTGCTAACGATAAAATAGTAAATTTAGGCGTTGCTGAGTACTCTTATAACGACATTAAGGAGCGTGAAATGAACCTTGGTTTAGACTTAAAAGGAGGTATAAATGCTATTTTACAAGTATCTGTAAAAGATATTTTAGTTGCTTTAGCAAACAACTCTAATAACAGCGTTTTTAGAGAAGCTTTAGAGAAAGCTAACGAAGCTCAAAAAGCAAGTCAAGATAATTACTTAGATTTATTTTTTAGCGAATTCGAAACATTAAGTAACGGAACCGTTAAATTAAGTGACCCTGCAATATTCGGAACAAAGTCTTTACGTGAAAAAATCGACTTTAATAAAACGAATGCTGAAGTAAAAGTTGTTCTTCAAGAAGAAATTAATACATCTATCAATACTTCTTTTGAAGTACTACGTAGTCGTATTGATAAATTTGGGGTAACACAACCAAACATACAACGTATTGGTAACTCTGGTAGAATTCAAATTGAATTAGCAGGAGCTAAAGATATAGAACGTGTTACTAAATTAATTACAAGTACTGCTGAATTACAGTTTTGGGAAGTATATACCAATGCTGAAGTTCAAAACTTTTTCTTTGCTGCAAATGCAAAGGTTGCTGAAATCTTAAAAGATGATTCAACTACTGAAAAAGTTAAAGATTCTACAAAAACTGATGACATCGATGATTTATTAGGTGCATCTGCTGATTCAACTAAAGTTGACAATCAAAAAAACTTATTTACTTACTTGTTTCCTAATGTAGCTCAAAACCAACAACAAATGAGCTCTTTAGTTGCACAAGCTAGAGTACAAGACACTGCTAAAGTTAACAGCTTATTAGCAGATAAAAGCGTAAGAGCTTTATTACCTACTAATTTAAAGTACGTTAAATTCTTATGGGACTACAAAGCACAACCTAGTACTGATGGTTCTGCAGAAATTATAGGTTTATATGCCATAAAATCTAACAGAAACGACAAACCTGCAATTGATGGAGATGTAATAGCTGACGCAAAACAAGATTATGATGAGCTAAGTAAGCCAGTTGTTTCTATGTTAATGAATGGTACAGGAACTAAAAAATGGGCAAAAATGACTAGCGAAAACGTTGGTAAATTTGTTGCTGTTGTTTTAGATGATTACGTTTATACTGCACCTGTTGTAAACGGCGCAATTACTGGAGGAAGTACTCAGATTTCTGGAGGGACAATGAGTGTTACAGAAGCACAAGATATTTCTACAGTATTAAAAGCTGGTAAATTACCTGCTCCTGCAAGAATTATTCAAATGGAAGTTGTTGGTCCATCATTAGGTCAAGAATCTATTGATGCAAGTATCTGGTCATTCGGATTAGCAATCTTATTAATCTTAATATGGATGATTTTATATTATGGTAAAGCTGGTTTATATGCAAACATTGCTTTATTAGTAAACATCTTATTTATCTTCGGATGGTTGGTATCGTTTAACGCGGTATTAACATTACCTGGTATTGCTGGTATTATATTAACCATAGGTATGTCGGTAGATGCAAACGTAATTATTTTCGAAAGAATTAAAGAAGCCTTAAGAGGTGGTAAAAGTTTAGATACAGCAGTTAGTGAAGGATTTAGTTTTAAAGGAGCTTTATCTGCAATTATCGATGCAAACATTACCACTTTCTTAACAGGTCTTATCTTATTTATATTTGGTACAGGACCAATTAAAGGTTTTGCTTATACTTTAATGTTAGGTATTGCAACTTCATTATTTACTGCAATTTTTATTACTCGTTTATTAATAGACGGATCAGTAAATAAAAAAGCTAACTTAACTTTTAATACAAATATTTCTAAAAACTGGTTTAACAATATCAATATCGAATTCTTAAAGAAACGTAAGTTAGCTTACATCATTTCTGGATTCTTTATTCTTGCTGGTTTAGTTTCTATTTTTACTTTAGGATTAAAACAAGGAGTAGATTTTAAAGGAGGTCGTTCTTATGTTGTTCGTTTCGATCAGCCAATGAACGCTACTGAAGTTGCTGCTTCTTTACAAGGTGCTTTTGAAGCTGCTCCTGAGGTTAAAACTTACGGTTCAGATAATCAATTAAAAATAACTACAGCTTTTAAAATTGATGAAGAAGGTACTGAGGTTGATGAACAAGTTCAGAATGCTTTATACAGCGGATTAAAATCTTATTTAGGTACAACTTCTTACGAAGACTTTAAACCTGGATTCGAAAAAGCTGGTAGCGGAATTATGAGCTACATGAAAGTAGAGCCAACCATTGCTGATGATATTAAAAAATCTGCATTATGGGCGGTAATCGGTTCATTACTTGTAGTATTCTTATATATCTTATTACGTTTTAGAAAAATGTCTTACTCTATTGGTGCAGTAGCAGCAGTATTTCACGATGTATTAGTGGTATTAGGAGTATTTTCTATCTGTTACAAATTCATGCCTTTTGATATGGAAATCGGACAATCTTTTATCGCAGCTATCTTAACAGTTGTTGGATACTCATTAAATGATACCGTGGTAATTTTCGATAGAATTAGAGAATATGCAGGCGAAAGCAAAACATTTACTGCTGGTTTAGTAGACAAAGCATTAAGTAGCACTTTAGGAAGAACAATAAATACCTCTTTAACTACATTATTAGTAATGTTAGCTATCTTTTTCTTCGGAGGAGATTCTATTAAAGGATTTATGTTCGCATTAATAGTAGGTGTAGTTGTAGGTACGTATTCATCATTATTCGTAGCAACACCAATTATGTTTGATGCTTCTAAAAAAGAAGACAAAGAGTAACATTCTTATATAGATTACAAAAACCGTTTTGAATATTATTCAAAACGGTTTTTTCATTTACAATCAAGCAACTATCTTTGCAGTCTGATGAAAATTACAAAACTCCACGATTTATACTTTAAAGAATTCATTTCTTCAAATGAAATCTCAACGATTGCTAAAAAATTAGCACAACAAGTAAGGGCAGATTTACCTGAAGATGAAGTGCCACTATTTATTGGTATTTTAAACGGATGCTTTGTTTTTACTGCCGATTTTTTACGTGCATACAAAGGCGATTGTGAAATTAGTTTTGTAAAATTAGCTTCTTATGCAGGAACAACATCAACAGATGATGTAAAAAAACTAATCGGTATTAATGAAGATATAACGAACCGTACGGTTATTATATTAGAAGATATTATTGATACTGGCGCAACATTACAGGAGATTTACGAAATCTTCAAAACAAAAAACATAAAAGAATTAAAAATAGTAACACTTTTTTACAAGCCAGATGTATATCGAAAAGAGTTGCCTATAAATTATATCGGAAAGAGTATTGAAGATAAATTTATTGTAGGTTACGGATTAGATTACAAAGGCTATGGTAGAAACTTGCCTGCTATTTACCAATTAACAACACAACCTAAAATGAAAAACATCGTATTATTTGGCCCTCCAGGTGCCGGAAAAGGAACACAAGCCGATTTATTAAAAGAAAAATATAATTTAGTTCATATTTCTACTGGTGATGTTTTCCGTTTCAATATCAAAAATAAAACGGAACTAGGCTTACTTGCTAAAACGTATATGGATGACGGAAATTTAGTTCCGGATGAAGTAACCATTAATATGTTAAAAGCGGAAGTAGAAAGAAATGCAGATGCTAACGGATTTATCTTTGATGGTTTTCCTAGAACAGAATCACAAGCAGAGGCTTTAGACACTTTTTTAGGTGAAAAGAACGAAAGAATTAACGGTATGGTTGCTTTAGAAGTTTCTGAAGATTTATTAGTTGATCGCTTATTAGAAAGAGGTAAAACAAGTGGTAGAACTGATGATACTGATGAAAGTAAAATTAGAAATCGTTTTAACGAATACAATACAAAAACAGCTATTTTAAAAGACTATTACCAAGAACAAGGTAATTATTACGGGGTAAACGGTGTAGGTTCTATTGAGGAGATTACACAACGTTTATCAACCGTGTTTGATACATTATAAGACTCACGTCATTCCGAATGAAATGAAGGAATCTTTAAATAGATTGCTTCAAAATTAACATTTATAGGATAGACGTCAATTAACTTAGTTCTGTTTAAATAAAAACAGAAAACAACTTAGAAACAATGACTGAAGGAAATTTTGTTGACTATATAAAAATCTACGCATCTTCTGGTAAAGGAGGTCGAGGATCAGTACACTTACATCGTGAGAAATTTATTACTAAAGGTGGACCTGATGGAGGTGACGGTGGTCGTGGAGGTCACATTATTTTACGTGGCGATAAAAGTATGTGGACACTTTTTCACTTAAAATTTAAACGTCATTTTAGAGCAGAACCGGGTGGTGATGGTAGTGCGAGTCGAAGTACTGGGCATGATGCAAAAGACATTATTGTTCCTGTACCATTAGGAACTATTATTCGCGATGCCGATACTGACGAAATTTTATACGAAGTTACGCACCATGATCAAGATATTACCTTATTAGAAGGTGGTAAAGGTGGTCGTGGAAACTGGCACTTTAAATCATCTACAAACCAAGCTCCGCGTTATGCACAACCTGGTATTGATGGTGTAGATGGATGGTTTCGAATAGAACTTAAATTATTAGCTGATGTTGGTTTAGTTGGTTTTCCTAATGCAGGTAAATCTACTTTATTATCAGTAATTACAGCAGCAAAGCCAAAAATTGCAGATTATGCTTTTACAACCCTTAAACCAAATTTAGGTATTGTAGAACACCGTAATCATAAAAGTTTTGTGGTAGCAGATATTCCTGGAATTATAGAAGGAGCGGCTGAAGGAAAAGGTTTAGGGCATTATTTTTTACGTCATATTGAGCGTAACTCAACCTTGCTTTTCTTAATTCCTGCGGATAGCAATGACATCAAAAAGGAATATGAAATTCTTTTAAACGAATTACGTAAACACAATCCTGAATTGTTAGACAAAGATCGTTTGTTAGCTATTTCTAAATCAGATATGTTAGATGACGAATTAAAAGAAGAAATTAAACAAGATTTACCAGAAGGTATTGATGCTTTGTTTATTTCGTCTGTAGCACAATTAGGACTACAAGAACTGAAGGATAAATTGTGGGATATATTAAATTAATATTCTTTCAATAATAAATTTTAAAAAAAGCAACCTCAAATGAGGTTGCTTTTTTGTTTTGGCTTTAGGCTGGTTTTCGATAATTATACTATCCATGTCCTAAATGATTTTTCACAAGCTAATAAATGAAACTACAAGAATTAAATAATTGGTTGAAAGAACTAAAATTTATAATAATTGATTTAAACATCTCAATTAATAGCTCTAAATATTTAATTAAGGAAGAAGACACTAAAACTGTAGAATCGATTAAAGAGCTCAGCTTTTTTAAGCACTATACTTATCAATTAAAATTTATAGCTATTATTCAACTTTCTAAATTTTTGGGGAAGAGTAAAAATCATAAAACCAACATAAACAAACTTTTAAATAAACTGAAAAACGAAGGATATGATACAGATTTAAACAATCTACTTTTAAAAAATTTGAATTCTAACAATGGATATAAGCATAAACAAGATATTATAAAATCTATTAATTTTTTAGAAAAAGAAATACAAAAATCAGAAGCAACTATAGCTAAAGTGGTAGACTTAAGGGACAAGGTATATGCTCATAATCAACCAAACAAGGTACTTAAAGACGTATATTGGAATGAATTAGAATTGTTAGTAATATTAGCTGCAAAATGTTATGATGAGGTATATAAAAATTTGCATCACATTGAAGTTAAATTTGAAAAAACATTACCTTGGGAAGTGAAAAGAATCATTGTAGGCTTAGCTTATTACAAAGACTTTTATAATAAAAATAACTAACAATTTCTAAATAATATAAACTACAATACTCGTGTCGCTTTTACAAACTCATTTTCCCAATAAGTTTCCTTCATTGAAGAAGTGATTACGCCTTTTGATGTGGTAGAATGCATAAAAAATATTTCATCATTCTCTATTAAAGTTATCAAGCCAACATGGTTTATTTCGCCTTTTAAACGTGCAATATCAAAAAAAAGCAAATCCCCTACTCTCACATCAATTAAAGCAATCTCTTTCCCTTTAACACTCATCGCTTTTGATGAACGTGGTAATTGAATACCTACTTGTTTAAACGATGTATTTACAAGACCAGAACAATCCATTCCGTTTTTAGTTGTTCCACCTGCTTTGTAAGAAACACCCGTATACGAATTGGCTATTTCTAGTAATTTATTAATTTTAGTATTTGCTATTTTATCGTTTTCTTGAATCGAAAACCTAAAAAAAATAAACACCATAATCACAATAAATAAAAGCAGGTTTTTGTTCATTTCTTATAAAATTCTTTTTGCCTTTATAAATGCTTTTTTCCAGTAATCATTATACAACGAAGTAACAAGAACTCCGCGAGAAGTTGTTGAGTGTATAAACTTAATATTACCGTTATCTATAGATGTTACCAAACCAACGTGATTAACTTTACCTCTTTTTCTAGAAGTTTTAAAGAATAATAAATCTCCTCGTTTCACTTTACGCAAAGAAATATCACGACTTTTACTGTACAACTCTCCAGATGTTCTTGGAACAGTAACATTACGTTGTTTAAAAGATGTATAAATTAAACCAGAACAATCCATGCCTTTTCTGGTCATTCCTCCATACCTGTATGGAACACCTTTATAAGTTACCGCTGTCCAAACAACTTTATCTGCAATTGTTGGATTTTTTAGTGAACTAGCTGATTTATTCTTTACTTTTTTAGGTTTTTTGTAAGTACTTATGTTTTTTGATGATCCACAGGAAACCATTAAAAAAGAAAGTAGTATTATATAGATTGATTTTTTTATCATATTATTATCAAATCGAGCGCAGTCGAGAGTTAATTCTACCTATTTTTATATCTCTCGACTACGCTCGAGAAGACATACATTATTGCAATCCGCTTACAATTAATTTTGCTGTTTTTTCAGAGGCTCCTTTACCACCTAACTTTTGTTCTAAATCGAAATACGACAAAAACAATTCCTCCCGGTGTTTAGGTTCTAAAATATGTTTTAGCTCCTTTTTAAGATTCTTTTTTGTAAAATCATTCTGAATTAATTCAGTTACCACCTCTTTATCCATAATTAAATTCACCAACGAAATATACTTTAAAGTAATAATTCGTTTTGCTATTTGATATGAAATATTACTTCCTTTATAACAAACTACTTGCGGCACTTTAAACAATGCTGTTTCTAAAGTTGCCGTTCCTGATGCGACTAAAGCTGCATGCGAAATACTTAATAAATCGTATGTTTTATTGTTGATAAATTTAACGTTAGAATCTCTAATAAATTCTTTGTAAAACTCATAAGGCTGACTCGGCGCTCCGGCAACCACAAATTGGTAATTAGAAAAATCGTCCACTAAAGAAAGCATTACGGATAACATCTTTGTTATTTCTTGCTTTCTACTTCCAGGTAACAAAACAACAATATCTTTATTACCTAAATTATGTTCCGATCTAAAATCTTTTACGTTTACTTGCTTTCTTCCTGCAATTCCGTCTATTAACGGATGCCCTACAAAATACACATCGTAGTTATATTTTTGATAAAATTCTTTTTCAAACGGAAGGATAACAAACATAGCATCAACATCACGTTTTATATCTTTTACCCTGCCTGCTCTACTTGCCCAAACTTGTGGAGAAATGTAATAATTGGTTTTAAAACCCTGTTCTTTTGCCCATTTTGCTATCCGAAGATTAAAACCTGAATTATCTATTAAAATTAACACATCTGGCTTAAAATTAGCAATATCTTTTTTACAGAAAGACATCATGCCTAATATCTTTCGTAAATTCATTAACACTTCTAAAAACCCCATAAAAGCTCGTTCTTTATAGTGCTTTACAAGCGTACCTCCTACTTCTTGCATTAAATCACCACCCCAAAAACGAATTTCTGCGGATGGATCTTCTTTTAATAAAGCTTTCATCAAGTTAGCGCCGTGTAAATCACCCGAAGCTTCACCTACAAGAATGTAATATTTCATGAATAGTAATTGTTATATAAATTTTAAAACAAGAGTTATTAAGGCAACAACGATTGTTGTCATTAAAACCCCTCTTGCTCTATAATCTTGATTCTTTTTTAAAAACACCCAAAAAACAAATAAATTAGGAATTGCAGCCAATGCCAAAACAGGTCCTAAAACACCACCTTCTATTACTTTTTTAAATGTTTCAGCCATTGTATCGTCCGATATAAATTCTAAATAAATAAAAAGACCACACAAAGTTGCTCCTACAGATGTTAAAACGCCTATTATAACTTCTTTACTTATATGTCCCATGAGTTTAATTTTTGAATTGCATGATGTGCCGTCATATCAAAATGCACAGGAACCATTGAAATAAATCCGTTTTCTAACGCCCAAATATCTGTATCCTGTCCTTTATCTCTGTTTACAAACTCTCCCGACAACCAGTAATATTCTTTACCATACGGACTCTTGCGCTTATCGAAATTTTCTTTCCAAAAACCATTTGCTTGGCGGCAAACACGTATTCCTTTAATATCATCTTCTTTTAACTTCGGAATATTTACATTTAACACCACGCCATCTGGCAAGCCGTTTAATAGAACATTCAGTACTATTTTTTCTATATATTTTTTAGCGGCTCTAAAATCGGCATGCCAATCAAAATCTAATAACGAAAAACCTATCGCAGGAATTCCTTCAATACCTGCTTCTACGGCAGCACTCATCGTACCAGAGTAAAGAACATTAATTGATGAATTTGCACCATGATTAATTCCTGAAACACATAAATCTGGCGTACGATTTAAAATTTCGTTTTTTGCCATTTTCACACAATCAGCCGGTGTACCAGAGCAACTGTATTCTATTTGTGGTCCGTCATCAATTGTAATAGGATTACAGCGCAAAACATTGTCTACCGTAATTGCATGTCCCATTCCGCTTTGCGGACTATCGGGTGCCACAACAACTACGTCACCAATTTTATTCATTATTTCTATCAACATACGAATACCAGGTGCGGTAATTCCGTCGTCGTTTGTTACCAAGATTAAGGGTCTTTCTTGCATAGTGTGTTAGTTTTACAACAAATGTAACATAAAAAAAGCACTATTATTTAACATTTTTTAAAGACAGAATCCTTTATTTTATGCGTAAAATTGTAGTAATCAAACACAAACAACATGGTACGTTTTATTGTTTATTTAACTGTTTTTATTATTTCTATATTTTTTTCGATAATAATCACTTAAAAAACAGATATTAGTTATAATAGTGCCCTTTTTTATTCATAATTTTAAATTAACAAAAACATTAACGATACCTATTAAATCATTTTAAAAAAAATGCCTCACTTAAAAAGTGGCATTATTTTAGTAGTTTAGTATCGCCAAGCACATAATTAAAAGACAGAAGATATATGAAGACGAAATTTATAATTCCTTTTTTAGCTATTACGTTATTATTTTCAAACGCAACTTATTCGAATACGGCTTCTGAACCAGATCCTGATAAAGACAGAGTAATTGTATATGTTTTAAAAAATATTTTAAGCAGATATCATTATGTTCAAAAAGAACTAAATGATGATTTTTCTGAACATGTTTACAATACATTTATTGATGGTTTAGATCCTAATAAAAGGTATTTTACACAAGAAGATTTAAAAGAGTTTTCTCAATTTAAATATCAAATAGATAACCAATTAAAAGACACTAAAATTGATTTTTACAAATTAGTATACAATCGATTTTTAGCAAAACTAGGTGCTGCAAAGGGTAATTACCGTGCATTATTAGCACAACCTTTTAATTACAAAAAAAATGAAGCTATTGATGTTGATTACGACGAAATACCATTTGCTAAAAATGAAAGTGAATTAATTGATTATTGGAGAAAACAGTTAAAACTTTCTATTTTAAGTAGAATTGAAGATGCGGAAGACTTACAAAATGATAAAGCTAAAAAAGACACTACTTTTAAAAAGAAAACATTTTCTGAACTTGAAAAAGAAGCAAGAAAAGAAGTCTTAAAAAGCATGAATGAATTATACCAACGCATTGATGAACTTGAAAATTCGGATTGGTATTCTACTTTCTTAAACAGTGTCGTTAGTGGTTTTGATCCACATACAACTTATATGTCTCCTCGTACGAAATCTCGTTTCGATCAAGAAATGTCAGGTAAATTAGAAGGTATTGGTGCACGTTTACAGAAAAAAGGAATGTACACACATATTGTTGAACTAATTTCTGGAGGACCAGCATGGAAACAAGGCGATTTAGAACCTGAAGATATTATTTTAAAGGTAGCACAAGGAGATGCAGAACCTTTAGATATTGTTGGTATGCGTTTAGATGATGCTATTAAATTTATCAAAGGAAAAAAAGGTACAGAGGTTCGCTTAACTGTTAAGAAAAAAATTGATGGTTCAACTAAAGTAATTCCTATTATTAGAGATGTTGTTGAATTGGATGAGACTTTTGTAAAATCGAGTATTGTTGAAAAAAATGGTGAGAAATACGGAATTATAGATCTACCAAGATTTTATATTGATTTTAATGACTTAAGCCGTAGAGATGCCGCAAAAGACATGGAGCAAGAAATTGAGCGATTAAAAAGCGAAAACGTAAAAGGATTAATTGTTGATTTACGTGATAATGGTGGTGGTTCTTTAAAAACAGCTATTGAAATAGGTGGATTATTTATTGAAAAAGGACCAATTGTACAAGTAAAGTATAGAGATGAAGCTCCTTTAGTAAAGAATGATACTGATGCTAAAATTCAATGGAATGGTCCTTTAGTTGTAATGGTGAATGAATTTTCTGCTTCGGCTTCTGAAATTTTTGCTGCTGCAATGCAAGATTATAAGCGTGGTGTAATTATAGGTGGTAAACAAACTTATGGTAAAGGAACCGTACAAAATGTGTTGCCTATTAACCGATTTTATGAAAAATACCCGAGTGATTTAGGTGCATTGAAAATGACTATTCAAAAATTTTATAGAATAAACGGTGGATCTACTCAAATTGAAGGTGTGTATTCTGATATATCATTACCTACAAGATATAGCTACATGAAATTTGGTGAGCGTGATTTAGACGGCGCTTTACCTTGGGATAAGGTAGAACAAGCCAAATATAGCACAACAAATACCTATAGTAATTTTGCAGATGCTATTTATAAGAGTCAACAACGTGTTCTTAACGATGAAAAATTCAAGAAAATTAATGAGTATGCTAAATGGTTGAAGAAAAATCAAGAAGAAAGACTCTATTCTTTAAAATATAGCACTTACAAAAAAGAAAGTGAGAACAAAACAAAAGAAGCTGAACAGTTTAAAGACCTTTATAAATTTGATTCTAACTTAACTTTTAACTCTCCAAAATACGAGCTAAACTTATTTACAAAAGATACTGTTTTAAAAGAAAAACGTGTTGTATGGCATAAGAACTTAAAAAAAGATATTTATTTAAACGAAGCGCTTAATGTGCTGAGTGAATTAAAAATGAATAAAAATTATACCATTGTAAAACAATAAAAAAAGCAGCCTACGGGCTGCTTTTTTTATTATAGCTGTTTCAAATTATAATCTAACGTCATTCTGAAACTGATTCCGAAACTCATAATAATAATAATAATTACTTACTAAACCAACTCTAATTTAACCACCAAACCTTCGTTAGCTCTAACGTTAAAAACAGTTTCATCTTCAAAAATTAAATATTGCCCTTTAACACCAACCAAAACACCCGTATAAGTTTGTTCTTTTACAATATTTAAACTTTTAGGTTTTAATGGATATTTAGCAACAGGAAAATTAATAATAGTCTCTTTATTATTTTCTATAATGTACTCTTGCGCCTCTGCAGGTATAAACTCTCTTAATTTCTCTTGCCAAGACACTAGGCTTTCATCTACAACATCATTCTTAAGCATTTTTCGCCAATTGGTTTTATCAGCTACATGCTCTTTTAAAGCTACTTCTGTAATTCCTGCTAAATAACGATTAGGAACCTCAACAATTTCAATTGCTTCATGCGCACCTTGATCTATCCAACGTGTTGGCACCTGTTGTTTTCTGGTAACACCAACTTTTACATTACTAGAATTTGCTAAATAAACAATATGCGGTTTTAATTGCACTTTTTTCTCATACTCTAAATCGCGATCTTCAATTCCTAAATGCGCTTTACTTAATTCAGGTCGCATAATCCAATCTCCAGCATTTGGTGTTTCAAAAAAGCAACTTTTACAAAACCCTTGACGGTATACCTCTTTTTCTAAATGACAGTTTAAACACTCATAGGTTACAAAACTTAATGTGATGCTTTTATTTAGTAACTGATTCACATTTATAAAATCAGATTTCATATCTAAATAATACTGAACTGTATCTAAATTTTCAGTTGTCATTTTTTTTAAAACTCCTTGGTATTGCATGTCTTAAATTTTATTACTTTTAGCTTCACAAACTTACAGTAAATAATTAAATTAAGAGGTAATATATGTCGTTTCCATTTATAAATTCTATCATTTCTTGGTTTTTAAAAAAGCGTAAACATCAAGTAGAATTATTTTTAAAATATCCTGTTGATGTACAAGATGAACTACTACAAAAATTACTAAATACTGCCAAGAATACCGAATTTGGAAAACAACATTCTTTTGCATCCATACATAATTACACTGATTTTTCTAACAATGTTCCTATTCAGAAATACGAAAGTATAGAACCTCTTATTGAGCGTTGTAGAAAAGGAGAACAAAATTTATTTTGGCCTACGCCTATTCATTGGTTTGCAAAAAGTAGCGGAACTACCAATGCCAAAAGTAAATTTATACCTGTTAGTGATGAAGCGCTAGAAGGCTGTCATCTAAAAGCAGGAAAAGACATGCTGTGTTTATACATTAATAATAATGAAGACACACAAATGTTTAAAGGTAAAGGATTAAAATTAGGAGGGAGTACAGCTATTTACGAAGACAATAATTCTTATTTCGGCGATTTATCTGCAATTATAACCGAAAACTTACCTTTTTGGGCAGATTTCAGCTCTGCTCCTAGCCAGGAAGTTTCTTTAATGGCTGAATGGGAAACTAAAATGGAAGCTATTATTGATGAAACTATCGATGAAAACATTACGAGTTTAGTTGGGGTTCCTAGCTGGATGTTGGTTTTATTAAATCGTGTTTTAGAAAAAACAGGAAAAGACAATATTTTAGAAGTTTGGCCAAACCTAGAAGTGTATTTTCATGGTGGCGTAAACTTTAGTCCATACCGTGAACAATATAAAAAACTGATTCCGAAAAAGGATTTCAAATACTATGAAACCTATAACGCTTCAGAAGGTTTTTTTGGAATTCAGGACAGAAATAATTCTGATGAAATGCTACTAATGTTAGATTATGGTATTTTTTATGAGTTTATTCCGATGAATACTTATGACGGAGAAAACTCAACTGCAATTTCACTTTCCGAAGTTAAAAAAGGCGTGAATTATGCCATTGTAATTACTACAAATGGTGGCTTATGGCGTTACTTAATTGGTGACACTGTTAAGTTTACTTCAACAGACCCTTATCGCATTAAAATTACCGGCCGAACCAAACATCATATTAATGTTTTTGGTGAAGAACTAATTATCGAAAATGCTGAAAAAGCATTAAAAGCGGCTAGTGAAAAAACCGATGCAAACATTAAAGATTACACTGTTGGTCCTATTTTTATGGATGGTAAAAAAAGTGGCGGTCATGAGTGGATTATCGAATTTAGTAAACCGCCTAAAAACATTAAATACTTTACCGAATTATTAGATAACTCTTTAAAAACTATCAATTCAGATTATGAAGCCAAACGCTACAACAATTTAACATTGGCAATGCCGATTATACGTGAAGCCCGTGAAAATTTATTTTACGATTGGCTACGAGAAAAAGGAAAACTTGGTGGCCAACATAAAGTACCTCGTTTATCTAACAAACGTGATTTTGTAGAGGAACTGTTAAACTTATAAGTTTAATAAACCTCAACTTTTAAAGGTAATTGATATTGTGTTGTTACCGGAATACCTCTTTTAAAAGCAGGAGTAATTCTTGGTAATTTCTTAATAGCACTTCTTAAAACACTATCTAATTTAGGTAGTTGATTTTTAATAGCTATCGATGCTGTAATTTTTTTAAGCCTAAACTTCCCTTTGTTATCAATTAATAAATCGATTAAAACAGTTTCATTAATAGTTTGTTCGGTTACGAAGTTATACGTTGTTAAAGAAGCTTGCATTCTTTTATGTATCTCTTCACTAAAACAAACGCTATTTTTTTTAATCGATAAATTTTTACAGTTTTTAAAAGTCGGAGAAACATCTACTTTCGTGTAATCAATAACAGCATTTAAGTTGTGGTCTTTATCATCTTCTGATAAAAAACCACAACTCAAACTTGTAAAAATTACTATAAAAAAAATCACATAAAAAAATCGCATCTCACTGATTTTGAGATGAAAATACAAAAAATGATTTACTCTAGCAGTTCTCCTTTTAAGAAATAAAACTTTTTAATTTCTTTTAAACGTGTTTTTACCTGACTCGTTAATAAAGAATCCTTAGTTTCAAACCTCTTCAGGTAATTTTTATAATGCTTGTATCCTATTTTCTTATCCCTATAAAAGTATTCTGAAGTGTTTGCTAACTGAAATAATGCTCTGTAATTCTTAAAGTTTTCTCCGTAAGCATCTCGGTAAGCATTCATTTCTTCTTTTGGCTTGCCTAATTCTTTATAAGCTCTTGCTAACTGATAATATTCTGTATCTCGGGCTTCTTTACCTACGTATGTTGCAAACCAATAATTAAAACGAGCACTTTTATAGTCTTTTTCAGCAAAATCAATATCACCTAAATACGTGTACGATTTAAAATCAGCTCTATCAATTTTTAGTGCTTTCTTAAAATTATTTCTTGCTTTTTCATAGTCTTTCAACTTAAAAAAACTGCGTCCTAACATCTTTTTCGTATAATGTTCGTTTGGTTCTAAAGAATCAATTTTCACTAACAAAGCAATTGCATCTTCATATTTTTTGCTTGTATATAATTTATTAATTTTTAATTTATTTAAAGCAATATGTTCCGTATTTACTTTTAAGCCTCTATCTATAAAAATACTGGCCGAATCTTTATCTCTTAAAAGCGTGTAAGCAACCGCTAATTGATGAATTGCTTTTATATGTTCGTTGTCGTTTTTATAAGTTGCTAAAAAACTATTAATTTTTAAATCTCTCTTTTTTAATAACGCATATACAATTGCCAATTGGTAATGATAATTTGCATTGCTCTCATCCTTTTTTAGGAGTTCCTCAAAAATAAGCTTTGCTTTCGTAGGCTGTTTTGTTTGTAAATACAGTTTTCCTAATTGATAATTTATTAATAAATTATCTGAATCGGTAGTTGTAATTTCTTCAAAAAATGTAATTGCTTTTTGCAACTTTTTCTCTTTCTGATAGCTTTTTCCTAAAGCTACTTTAACCGAATACCCATTATTTAGTGATAATGCTTTTTCGTAATATTTCGACGCTTGTTTATAGTTATCAATAGAACTATAAATATTTGCAATTTTTTTGTTTGATTGATAACTCTCTGGCAATCTTTTAAGCTGCACTAATGCTTTTTGATAACGCCCAATATTCACCAAACTATCTACAGCAATAAAAGTCGAGGTTTGCGCCCCGACTTTTAAAAATGAAATAACAAGAATAATAGTTAAAATTTTCTTTTTCATAGTTAAAATTATTCTATCACAAATGTTATTGGCAATGTATAACCAACTCTTACTTTTTCACCTCTTTGTTCTCCTGGCTTCATTTGTGGTAGCTTTTTAATCATTTCCATTGCAGCTTCTTTTAACTTCGGATGTGGTGCACGTGCATTTACATCTGTAATACTCCCGTCTTTATCTATTTTAAACTGTACATAAATTCTTTTTTTTCCTGATTTCAACCCTAAGGTATTTGCTAATTTGACATCAAAATTTTCTCTTACAAATTTCATCATGCTTTTATTCAAACAACTTTTATCTCCTTCTTCACAACCAGGAAAAGTTGGTGCTTTTTCGATGATTGAAAACGGAACGTCTTCGCCGTATTCTTTAGTTTCTGTTATTTTCTTAACTTTATATATATCTGTTATATTAACAATTGTTTTTCTTCCTTTTTCGTTGATGAATATTTTCGTTGTTGTTACATCAGAAAACTTACTATCCATATTTTCAATCTTAGATAAATATGCATCGTATTCTTCTTTTTCGTACGATTTTAAATTTTTATATTTCACTTCTTCCCAATTAGGAGTTTCAAAAGCCATCATCATATCAAAATAAGATTCTTTTTCTAAGGTTTTAAACTCTTTTACCCCATCCTTAGACTGTAAATATAAAGTTGATTTTCCTTTGACTATAACTTCCTCTTCAGTAGTCTCATTCTCACTGCACGCCGTATACAACAACATACTTGCCAATAACGGAATTAATAATAAATACTTTAATTGCTTTACTTGTTTTGATTTTCCTTTTGTCATCATAATAACTCTTTTTTTAATTAATGAATGTTTGTAAAATTGATTTACGAATGAGATGTTTTCTACCTGAAAAATATCAGATAATAAATTGTTGATGTAGTTTTCTTTTTCGGTTGATTTCGTTACTACATCGTCTGAAATATATTCGTGTACCAACGATATACGGTTTTGATACACATACACCATCGGATTAAACCACATGAATATTCTTAAAAACTCGAAAAACAATAAATCTAAGGTGTGTTTTTGCGAACTATGCACTAATTCGTGTTCAATGATCTTTTCTTGTTTCGCTGCCGGAATTCCTTTTCCCAAAAAGATATAATTAAAAAACGAAAATGCTTTGGCGTTTTTAGGCAACAACACTAATTTGTATGCCTGTCTGTTTTCACTTCCGTATTTAAAAATTAAACGGACTATTCGCTGTAGTTTTATAATAAAAATTGTTAAAAAAAGTAAACTCCCCGCTATAAATAAAACATCTAAATAATTTATAGCTTGATACCAAGCTGCTTTTTCTAATACACTTTGTGGAGACAAAACTACTTCGGGTAATAAAATGGTGTATTCTAACTGAACTACTTTTTGTATGGTTGGTATTTTAAAAAGCGGTAATAAAAATGAAATAACCGATGTACTTAATAAATACCACCTGTTTTTGGTAAAAAAAGTTTCTTTACTTAAAAAGAAATCATAAACGGCAACAAACAATGTCTGAAATAAGATGACTTGAATTATATAATTTATCATGGCTTTTTGTTTTATGTTATAACTTCGAGTTTTATTGATAGAAATAAACTTGTAAAATGTTCTCGATACAAATTTTTTATGTTTCAAAATTTACTCGAACTGACAGTTATTTTTTGTTTTTATTAGCTTCTTTTAAAATACTTTCAAGCTCGTTAATGTTCATTTCGTTTTCTTTCATAAAAAACGACACCATACTTTTAAATGACCCTCCAAAATAACCGTCCATTAACTTATGTAAACTTTGGTTGCTATAAGACGATTTTTCTATTAACGGATAATACACATACCCTCTACCTTTTGTTTTATGCCCTACAAACTCTTTGGTTTCTAAAATTCTTATAATTGTAGAAACCGTATTGTATGCCGGTTTCGGCATCGGTAATTCTTCTATCACACTTTTTACGGATGCTTCTTGCAATTGCCATAAAACTTGCATTATCTGTTCTTCTGCTTTTGTTAATTGTTTCATCTGTTAGTTTTTACTTAACCAGAATACTAAATTTCTGATAAATTCTAAATTATTGGGTGCACTTTCCGCATGGAATCCAAACTTATAAGTCCCCGTATTATTTGTTATTGTCTGAGCCGTAAACATTGCTGCTTCGCCAAAAACTGCTATTTTTCCTTTTCCGTATGTTAAAATTGCGCCTTGGTATTTGTCTTTTAAACCGTATCTTGGAGTTTCATCATTAAACTGCCAAGCAATTGCTGGCGCTAAACAATAATCATCTTTTTTGAATTTTAGAATTCCTTTTGCTGAATTCGGAATTGTAAAAGCCGAGCCTGTAAAAGTTGTTATCGCATTTATTTTTTCACCTAAAGTTCCGTTTGTAATTTCTGAGCTGACCAATCGCTCGTTATCTTCCGAAAAAACATCCGGTAAGTTTCTTTCTTCTTTTTGTAAATAAGCAAAACCATCGCAAAAATTAAAACCAAAAGCATTTGCTAAATTGTTTGCTGCTCCGGCAAAAGGCATGTGATCTGCAATTAATAATAAGCTACCTCCTTTTTGAACCCAACTTTGTATATATTTAATTTCGTTTTTCGCAAACGCTGTATGAATTGGCTGTCTCCAATTCCTAACATTTTTTTGATGTATCGGATTGGAAATCACCAAAATATCATTGCTCTTTAATATTTTTAAATTGATGATGCTATCTACTTTATAACCATCAGCAGTTAATAAATCAGCAAAAGGTTTGAATCTACCTTCTTTTTGATGAAAATTCTGATGCGTTTGATCTATATATATTGTAGGGCCAGCTGATTTTACAAACCTTGGATTATTAATTTTCGGCACATCAATATTAGCTGCTCTTTGTTGTGAAAAACAAAAACTTGTTAAAAAAATCATTAAGAAAATTACATTATGCTGCCCTATTATTTTCATTTTACAACGTTTAACTTTTCAAATATAACTAAAAAATTAGTTTAAACTAATTTTTTAGTTATAAATATATGTAACAAACAATTATTGTATTCGTCTTATAGTGTGTAAGTAAGGGTTGATGTTTATTCTATAATGAACTTTCATAATAAATGACACACATTGTGCATTATGATAAAATGCTGTCAATTCGAGTGAATTTTACAATTGGAATGAGTCAAATTTGTATCGAGAATATCAATTTTACTTCGCTAACTTGTTCTCGATACAATTTTATACCGTTATCACTTTATAAAACCACTCGAACTGACATTTTAAAAACGGCTATAAATCAAAATACATAATGCGCTAAATAGCGTATTATAATAGGAAGCTAAAAAAGTTTAAATTAACACAAGCTGAATTAGCACTAATTAGAGACAATGAAAAAAATTAAACTATGGATATATTTCTAGCCATTCTCGGCTTCTGTTTTGTGTGTTTAGGAATTATAGGTTCTTTTTTACCGGTATTGCCAGGGCCAATTACAAGTTGGCTTGGCTTGTTGTTATTACATTTAACAAATGCTGTTCCGCAAAACTGGCCTTTCCTTGGAATTACCTTAGCGATTGCTATTATTATTTTTATTCTTGATTATTTTATTCCTGCCATGGGGACAAAACGCTTTGGAGGAACTAAATACGGAGTGTACGGAACTACGATCGGACTTATTATAGGTTTGCTGTCTCCTATTCCTTTCGGAATTATAATTGGTGCTTTTTTCGGTGCGCTTATTGGTGAGTTACTTTTTGATAGCAAAGATATCAACAGAGCTATTAAAGCTTCGGTCGGTGCCTTATTGGGTTTTCTTACCTCTGCTACTATTAAATTCTCAATCGCTTTTGTTTATTTTATCTTGTTTTTTACGACACTTTGGGAATATAAAAGTTCATTTATATAATGCTTTATGCTTTATACTTAATAAATATACCTAGCCCCGATTGTAGTATTTGTTTGAGCTCCTCGCAGAGAGCGAGTGCGGAAAGCGGGAAATAGCTTCAAAAAAAAAGTAAAAACTTAAATTTAGGGCAAAAAAAAAGCAACCCATCTCAGGGAAGCTTTCCATTGGTTAACAAAACCATGACACTATTTAAAGTGCCTAACAACACAACTAAATGCTACCTTTAAAAAAAAGCAGCCTGCAAATATACAACCTTTTTTAACTCCACCAAACTTTTTTGATTTTTTTACAAAAAACACGAATTTGTTTAGCGTTGTTTAATTCTGCAATTGATTGTATCTTTGCGGCTTCATTAAAAATTATAAAATACAACCCATGCAGTTATCAGAACAAGAAGTTGTACGTAGAGAGAAGTTAGGAAAACTACGTGAATTAGGTATTAATCCGTACCCTGCTGATTTATTTCCATTAGATTCGAATTCGAAAGTTATTAAAAACGAGTTTGAAGAAGGAAAAAAGGTGGTAATTGCTGGTAGATTAATGAGTCGCCGTATTCAAGGTAAAGCATCGTTTGCTGAATTACAAGATAGCGAAGGTCGTATACAAGTTTATTTTAATCGCGACGAAATTTGTGCCGGAGAAGACAAAACTTTATACAACGAAGTATATAAAAAATTATTAGATATTGGTGATTTCATTGGTATTGAGGGTGAATTATTCACAACTCAAGTTGGTGAAAAAACAGTAATGGTAAAAGGGTTTAAATTATTAAGTAAATCTTTAAAACCATTGCCTTTACCAAAGGTTGATGCCGAAGGAAATACATTTGACGGATTTACAGATCCTGAGATGCGTTACCGTCAGCGTTATGCCGATTTAGTGGTGAACCCACACGTAAAAGAAGTTTTCGTAAAGCGTACGAAGTTATTTACTGCGATGCGTAACTTCTTTAACGACTCAGGTTATTTTGAAGTTGAAACTCCGATTTTACAACCAATTGCTGGTGGTGCTTCTGCAAGACCATTTGTTTCGCATCACAACGCATTAGACATTCCGTTATATATGCGAATTGCTAACGAATTATATCTTAAAAGGTTAATTGTTGGTGGTTTTGATGGTGTGTATGAGTTTTCTAAAAACTTTAGAAATGAAGGAATGGACAGAACTCATAATCCTGAATTTACAGCAATGGAAATTTATGTAGCCTACAAAGACTACAACTGGATGATGGATTTTACTGAAAAGTTATTAGAACATTGTGCTATTGCTGTAAACGGAACAACCGAAACAACTTTTGGAGAACATAAAGTTGATTTTAAAGCGCCGTATGCAAGAGTTACCATGGCAGATTCTATAAAACACTTTACTGGTTTTGATATTATCGGTAAATCTGAAAGTGAGCTTTTTGAAGCTGCTAAAGGAATGGGAATTGAGGTTGATGCAACCATGGGTAAAGGAAAATTAATTGATGAAATGTTTGGTGAAAAATGTGAAGGAAACTACATTCAGCCAACTTTTATTACTGATTATCCGAAGGAAATGTCTCCTTTATGTAAAGAACACAGAGACAACCCTGAATTAACAGAACGTTTTGAATTAATGGTTTGTGGTAAAGAAATTGCAAATGCATATTCTGAATTAAACGATCCTATTGATCAGCGTGAGCGTTTTGAAGCGCAGCTTAAATTAGCTGAACGTGGTGATGATGAAGCAAGTGAATTTATAGATCATGATTTTTTACGTGCTTTAGAATACGGAATGCCTCCAACGTCTGGTTTAGGAATTGGAATGGACCGTTTGATTATGTATTTAACTAACAATGCATCGATACAAGAAGTGTTGTTTTTTCCTCAAATGAGACCTGAGAAAAAAGCGCCTTCTGTTGAATTAAACGAAGATGAAAAAGCAGTATTGGCTTTAATTGAAAAAGCTGAAAAGATGGCTTTGACTGATTTAAAAACACAATCGGGTTTATCTAATAAAAAATGGGACAAAACGATTAAAGGTTTAACCAAAAATAAATTAGCTAAAGTTGAAAAAACTGACGAAGGTTTATTTGTTGAAATAGCATAATACCTTTTTAAATATATTAAAAAAAGCAACCTTATTTAGGTTGCTTTTTTGGTTTATGATATTCATAAATAAGTTAAAATTATATATTATGACAATATATCTTAATTAACAACCTGTATCGCCAATTGTTAATTCAAATTTTTGTTGTACTGATTTTCCTTTACTGTTTTTCGCTGGTTTCCATTTTGGCATTTGCTCTAGCAATTGCTTAATTGCTTTATCAATTGATATGATACCTGAAGATTCTACAATATTTACATTAATTGCGTCTCCATTTTCATCAATCATAAAAGTAGCAGTAGCACTTTGTGTTTGATTAAACTTCCAATTCTTAATTTCTGTAGAACTGTTGTTTGTTAAATAAGATTCTAAAGCATTTTCTGCTCCTTTAAAACAAGCCGAGATATCTGGAACAATAGTTAGGGTCTTTTTTATTTCGCTTGTATTTAAAGAATTCTTAGCCGCGTTCTTGGTTTTATAAACAATTTTAATACGTATATCATCTCCAACTTTTGCATTTCTTAAAAGTGCTTGTTGTTTTGTATTTAAAACAATACTCTTGCATACTTCCTTAATCTCTTTGCTGTTCGTTACTCGGGTAATTTCTATGAATACATATTCTTCAATCCAACTAGTAGGATAATGTTCAAATACTGCTTTTAACGTTTTTACGTTACTTAATTCACCTTCTGTAATTGTTTTGTTATTCGCCCCTCTTACATAGTATGTCAGTTTTCTTACAGGTGCTGATTTTAAAATAGTGTTTTCAAAACCAGTAGAAATTGCTTCTGCAGATGCTACTGAAGTTATTTCTTTTTTTGTTTCCTTTTTGTTTACAAATCCGAGAACAACAAAACTTATTATCATTACTAAAATTGCGGCAACGGTTATTCTTGTTTTCATAATCTACTATTTTAAGATGCTATACCACAAATATCCGCTTGTATCTATAAGTTACTGAAAATGAATTGTAAAAAAAGTGTGAAAAGAAGTCAAAAACATAGCTAATTATTTTTTATTAACTTTAATGGGTTATGAAAAAGTTGTTACAATATTCTCCTTTCCATTTTTTAAGCTGTTTAATAATCGGAATTATTTTACAGTTTTACACGAATATATGGCGCTATGATTTCAACTTTTTAATCGTTTTTATGTTCATTTTTTTACTTCTATTATATCTATTAAATAGAAACAACAAACGTAAATTATTTTCTATTGCTACTCTTTTATTTTTTATTGTTGTTGGAATTTCAACTTCATTTATACACAACTCTAAAAATAATGCTAACTACTATCAACGTCATATTAATGGCAACTCAGGAGTAATCGTAAAAATTCATAAAGTTCTAAAATCAGGAAATTACAACCATAAATTTGTTGCTGATGTAATTCAGGTTGATACTAAAATAACAAGCGGAACCATTTTATTAAATCTAAGAAAAGATACCGCATCAATAGCTTTAAATATTGATGATCGTATTTTTATAAAAACAGAATTTAAAAACTTAACGGACCCTTTAAACCCACATCAATTTAATTACAAAGATTATTTAGCAAAACAATACATCTATCAACAAGTTTTTATCGATGTAAAACAATACAAAAAATTAGAAAAAGGAACTGTTTCTATTTACGGATTATCAGCTCAGTTCAGAAATAAGGTTCAAACTTCCTTAAAAAAACATTCTTTTAGTAAAGATGAACTTTCGGTGATTAACGCCTTGTTATTAGGGCAACGACAAGATATTTCTAAAAACCTTTTGGAAAGCTATATCAATGCCGGTGCCGTTCATATTTTAGCAATTTCAGGTTTGCATATAGGAATTATCTTACTCGTATTATCATCGTTATTTAAACCTTTAGAACGATTAAAACATGGCGTAATCATAAAAGCTGTTCTAATCGTTATCTTACTATGGATGTTTGCTTTTATAGCAGGTTTATCGGCTTCTGTCGTTAGAGCAGTAACTATGTTTACTTTTATTGCTGTTGGTGCCTCTTTTAAAAAGAAAAGAATCGTAGAATATTCGCTAATCAGTTCGATGTTTTTCTTATTATTAATTAAACCTTTATTTTTGTTTGATGTTGGATTTCAGTTGAGCTACCTCGCTGTTTTCGGAATTATTTGGGTACAACCCCTACTCTACAAATTATGGAAACCTAAAATTTGGTTGCTAGATAAAATATGGAGTTTACTTACAGTTTCTGTTGCTGCTCAAGTAGGAATATTACCTATTAGCTTGTATTATTTTCATCAATTTCCAGGGCTTTTTATAATATCAAACATCTTAATTATTCCGTTTTTAGGTGGGATTTTAATTGGCGGAATCTTAGTAATACTGCTTGCGTTGTTAAATTTACTTCCGCAGATTTTTGTTGATATTTACGGATTCGTTATTTCTTTAATGAATAAAATAGTTGATTGGGTTTCAAATCAAGAAGGGTTTCTATGGCAAGAAATATCGATGTCTTTTTACGAAATGTTTGGTTGGTATTTTATAATCGTATTTGCGTATCAATTCGTTATTATCAAAAAAACAACACAATTATTATTTTTACTTGCATCCATAGTGGTGCTACAAACTGTTTTCATTTTCGAAAAAAAGAATCGACATCAAAAGCAAGAAATTATAGTTTTTAATAAAAGTAGGAAAAACATGTTAGGAATAAGAAACGGAAAACAATTACATGTTTTTCACAACTTGGATAATCTTAAAACAACTACTGATAAAGCAATTATAGATTATCGGATAAATGAGAATATAAATAGTTATTTTATCAATAAAACACCTAATTACTTTAAGTTTAATTCTGATAACATTTTAATAATTGATAGTTTAGGTGTTTATAATATTGCGATTAAAAATCCTATTGTACTACTACAACATTCCCCTAAAATTAACTTAACTCGATTGATAAAAACCTTAAAACCAAAGAAAATAATTGCTGATGGAAGTAATTACAGAAGTTATATAAATAGATGGAAATTGACTTGTAAAAAACAAAAAACTCCGTTTCACCACACAGGGCAAAACGGAGCTTATATATTAAAATAAATAATTTATTAGAACAACTATAAGCAGATTGCATCGTTCCTCACAATGACAAACTATTATTGTTTAGATTGAACCTTTAAAGTTCTTTGAGAACTTTGCCCATTTAGTATTCTTGTAATTATCTTTTGCAAAATAGGCTAAAACCATTTCGAATTTCTTTTCATCTAAATACCCAGGAACTGTTTGAATTAATTGTTCTTCTGCGCTAAAAAAAGCGGTAGAAGGGTAACTCATTTTCCCTTTCATAATTGTTGCAGCTAATTCATGATATTTACTTCTTCCTTGCTGAACAAACTTATATGTTTTTCCTTTAAAACTGATATCTTCTTTACCTTCACCATCCATTTTTACAGCATAAAAGTTGTCATTTATAAACTTTACAATTACATCATTTTTGTAAGTGGTTTTATCCATTTTTTTACACCAACCACACCAATCTGTATACAAATCGACTAAAATAGGTTTTGGTGTTTCTTTGTTTTTTTCTATCGCTTCTTCAAAAGTTAACCAATTAACTTCTTGTTGTGCTTTTACACCAACTGAAATAAATGCGAATACGGCTACTAAAATTAATTTCTTCATGTTTGTTAGGTCTCAATAAGTATTCCAAATTTACAAAAAAACCTGTCAATTATTAATAATTGACAGGCTGTAAAGTTTTTTTAACTTTTCTATAAGAGTTTAATACTACTTAACTCCGTGCATTAATTTTTTAACCAATGGTGTTAGGCTCATTAAAATAAACCCGGCAAGAACTGGTACAATCGTAAATATTAAAAAGAATGTACTCATATCATAAGCTGTAGTAATTTTATCAATCATACCCCCCATTAATCCTGCAGCTTTATTACCCATACCTATTGCAATATACCAAAGTCCGAACATTACACCAATTGTAGATGCTGGAACCAGTTTAGAAACATATGATAAACCGACAGGTGACAAACATAATTCACCTAAAGTATGTAATAAATAAGCTAATATTAACCAAATCATACTTACCGAAGCTGTTTGCGCTCCTTGTGGAATTTCTGCAGAACCATAAGCTAACACTCCAAAACCTAACCCTAAAAGCACTAATCCCATTCCGAATTTCACAGTTGCATGTGGGTTAAATTTACTTTCCCATATTTTTGAAATTAATGGCGCAAAAGCAATGATATAAAATGAATTTAAAATAGAGAACCACGATGCTGGCACTTCTGTTTTAACATCACTAAATTGATTTTTCAACATCCAAATAACAACACACCAAATAATAGCAAAACTTGTACCTAAGAAAATATTAGATAATGCATATTTTTTAAAAGTTATTTTAAATAATTGAATTAAAACATATGTTATTATTAATAAAGGTATTACTGTTAATAATGTATTTGCAACTCTAAAGATATCAGCAGAACTTCCTTGTAAAACCCTATTTGTGTAATCACCTGCAAAAATAGTCATAGAACCACCTGCTTGTTCAAAAGCAGCCCAAAAGAAAATTGTAAAAAAGGCAAGAATACCTACAACAATATAACGATCTCTCTGAACATTTGCTGGTACTTTCTCTTCTACAATTGTTGTCTTTTCATCAACATTTTCAATGGCGTCATTATATTCAATTGTTTTAGATGGAGACAATCCTATGCTACCAAAAATTCCTTGAGCAAACCAAAACTGCAACATTCCTAAAAACATAAATATACCTGCTAATCCGAATCCATAATGCCATCCTGCTGTTTCACCAACATAACCACAAAGTAAAATACCAACAAAAGCACCCGCGTTTACTCCCATATAGAATATCGTAAAAGCGCCATCTTTTTTATCTTGGGCATTTTTATAAACACCATTAATAATAGATGTAATATTCGGTTTAAACAAACCATTTCCTGCTACTAACAAACCAATACCTAAATACAAACTCCAAGGTGTATTTAAAGCCATAGCTGCGTGTCCAAATGTCATTATAAATGCACCGATTGCTACCGAAAATCGATATCCTAAAAACTTATCCGCTAAATACCCTCCAATAATTGGAGAAAAGTAAACTAGCATTGTATATGTTCCGTATAAACCTAATGCATCTTCTCTTGACCATCCCCAACCAGGATTATCTCCTGTAACTGCAGAAGTTAAAAACAATACTAAGATTGCTCTCATTCCGTAATAAGAAAAACGTTCCCACATTTCAGTAAAGAAAAGAACAAATAAACCTGATGGGTGTCCCATCAGTAACTTACGGTTCATTTCTGAACCTTCAAATCTAACAGTGTTTGTACTCATATTTTTGTTATATAATTTATGAATAAAAAAACCTTGCAATAGTAAATATTACAAGGTTTTGTTTTTATTTTTAGTTATTCTCCGCTAATTCAAATCCTTCAGCTTCATTCTTAGAGTGATCTTTAATGTCTTCAGCTCCATGTGTTAATCGTTTTAGAGGTTTTAATATTAAAATAATCAATGCTCCAAAAATAGTACAGAAAACTGCAATTCCTGTAAACACCTGAAATTCACCTGCGCCTTCAGACATGGCTCCAACCATTCCTGCTACTTTATTTCCTAATCCTGTAGCTGCAAAGTAAGCCCCCATCATAAAAGATGCATATTTTACTGGTGCTAACTTTGTAATAAATGATAAAGCTACTGGCGAAGCACATAACTCACCAATTGTGTGAAATAAATATGCCAACACTAACCATATCATTGCTGATTTTTCAATTACTTTATCTCCATCCATAACAACTTCTGTACTAGCTTTACTCATAAAGAAAAAACCAAAAGCCATAATAATTACACCGATAGCCATTTTAAATAATGATGAAGATTCTTTTCCTTTTCTCCCCCATTTATGCCAAAATGCTCCAACTGCTGTACCAAATACAATGATAAAAAAAGCATTAATTGATTGGAATGTAGCTGCTGGAACTTCATAACCAATAAAAGCAAGTAATCTATCTGTTTTTTGCTCAGTATATAAACTCATTAATCCACCAGCTTGCTCAAAAGCTCCCCAGAAAACAATAATAATTAAGAATGATAAAAACATTACCAACATTCTGTCTTTTTCAACTGCATTTAATGGTTTGTTCATTAATTCTTTATTAGGAGAGTCTTGTTGACCAATAAAATCACCAACTCCTTCTAAATATTTTAAACCGTACATGTATACAACTTGTCCTAAAGCCATACCGATACCAGCAAGACCAAAACCATAATGCCATCCATATTCTGCTGCAACGATACCAACTGCTAAAGCTCCTAAAAAAGCTCCTAAGTTAATTCCTATATAAAACACATAAAAACCTTTATCTCTTCTATCATCTCCTTTTGAGTATAATCCACCAACCATTGTAGAAATATTTGGCTTTAAGAACCCAACACCTATCACAATAAACAATAACCCCGTAAAGAATGCCCATTGAGCATCAACTGCAAGAATACCATGACCTATACATAATAGAATACCTCCTAACATTACGGCTTTTTTCTGACCAATGTATTTATCTGCAATCCAACCACCAGGTATTGATGTTAAATAAACAAGCATCGTATATGTACCGTAGAAAGATATTGTTTCTGCGTTTGTCCATCCAAAACCTGACTGCGGACTCCCTAATAATATAGGAGCCGCTAAATACAATGTTAAGATGGCTCTCATACCGTAATATGAAAAACGCTCCCACATTTCTACAAAAAATAATACATATAGTCCTTTAGGATGTCCCAAGAAATCTTCTTGTTTAACTGTGTTCATATTTTATATTTTATAAGTTATTTTTAATAAAATTCGTCATTTTCGTATACAAGTGTATACGTGTATTACCACCGTAAATTCCGTGATTTTTATCAGGATACATTCCCCATTCGAATTGCTTATTGGCTTGTATTAAAGCTTCTGCCATTCTAAATGCATTTTGTACATGTACATTATCATCAGCTGTACCATGAATTAACAAGTACTTTCCTTTTAATAACTCTGGGTAATTTAATGGAGAGTTCTCATCAAAACCTGTAGGATTCTCTTCAGGTGTTTGCATGTAACGCTCAGTATAAATACTATCGTAAAAACGCCAAGTAGTTACAGGAGCAACCGCTATTGCTGCCGCAAATACATCGTTTCCTTTTAAAATACAGTTAGTACTCATAAAACCACCGTAAGACCAACCCCAAATTCCTATTCTATTTGCATCTACATATGATAAGTTTGCTAATTCTTTAGCGACTGCTATTTGATCTTCAACTTCATATTTACCTAATTGCTTTTGAGTGATTTTTTTAAAATCTCTACCCTTTAAACCTGTTCCTCTACCATCAACACAAACAATCATGTAACCGTTTTGAGCTAACATTTGGTGCCAATAATCGTTAGATCCGTTCCAAGTATTTGACACATTTTGAGATCCTGGCCCAGAATATTGATACATTAATACTGGATATTTTTTATTTGAATCGAAATTAACAGGCTTTATTGTATACATATTTAAGTCGTTTCCGTTTATATTAATGGTAGAAAACTCTTTTTTACTTAAATTATATCCTGCAATAACTTCTTTTAAAGCTGCATTGTCTTTTACTATTTTTAATACTTTACCCGTATCGTTTCTTAAAGAATATACATTTGGCGTATTCGCATCAGAAAATGTATTTATAAAATAATGCATGTTCTTACTAAACGATGCGCTATTTGTTCCTGAAGGATTACTTATTATATTTTTATTCTCACCCGTTAAAGAAACACTATAAACACCTCTATTTATAGATCCGTTTTCTACTGATTGATAGTAAATTGTTTTTTTATCAGCATCAAAACCATAATAAGAAGTTACCTCCCAGTTTCCTTTTGTTACCTGATTTATTAATTCACCTTTATTATTGTAGTGATAGATATGATTAAACCCGTCTTTTTCACTCGTCCAGATAAAACTATTATCATTTAAAAATGTTAAATCGTCCGTTACATCCACATAAGCTTCATCCGTTTCTGTTAATATTAATGTAGTATCATATGTTTTAGCATCAATAAAATACATTTTCAAATCATTTTGATGACGATTTAAAGTACGTACCGCTAAAATGTTACCATCTTTTGTCCAATTAATTCTAGGGATGTATTCATACTCTCCGAAAATAATTTTAGCTGTTCCGTTAGTATCTAAAGAATACACATGTAAGGTAACTTTAGCGTTATCTTCTCCTGCCTTTGGATATTTAAAAACATCTTGAGTTGGGTATTTTCCTTTACCATAAACATCCATAGAAAATGTTTTTACAGCACTTTCATCAAAACGTAAAAAAGCTAGATTGCTTCCGTCAGCACTCCATTCAAAAGCACGTACAAATCCAAACTCTTCTTCGTAAACCCAGTCGGTAATACCATTTATAATTTTATTTTTCTCACCGTCTTTTGTTATTTGAACAATTGTATTGCTAGAAAAATCTCTAATAAATAAGTTATTGTCTTTTGCATAGGCAACTCTTTTGCTATCTGGCGAAAAAGTTGGTCGCTGAATATCTTCCCCAATTAACTTTAATGTTTTTGAAGCGATATCATATACATAAAATGTACCTAAGAAAGAACGACGGAATATTGGTTTGAAGTTTGTTCCTAAAATCAACTTCGTTTCATCACTATTAAAACTATATGATCTAAATGTATTTAAGCCATTTAAATCTTTACTATTAACAATTGTTTCAACTTTTTCTAAAGTTTTATAATTGTATTTATCTACCGACGAATTTCCGTTTTCGTAATTTAATAAAGAATAAAAATCACCATTCATTGAGTTTAATGAATTCATGTAATCGGCTCTAAATGTGCCTTTTTTCCAAATATCTTCTAAAGAAATATCTTTTTTCTGTGCTTGTAACAGCGAAGATAATCCTATGAAAAGCAGTAATATTTTTTTCATCTTAAGTTGTTGTTTATCTAAAAAGTTTGCCAAGTTTACGGAAAAATCGCCATAAAACACATCAAAAAAGTTAGAAATACTAAATATGAAAGCTATTTTAACAAGATTCATTTATCTTTGAGCCACCTAAATTTTATAGACAATGTCTAAAATTATTACTGGATTTTCTAAACTTACTAAAGAGGAAAAAATAAATTGGTTGGCTAAAACTTATTTTAACAACCAACCAGAAATTACACAAACACTAAAACAGTATTGGAATGTAGATGAAAAATTACAACAACTACATGACGATTTTATAGAAAATACGCTTTCTAATTTTTACATGCCGTATGGTATTGCGCCTAACTTTGTAATAAACAATCGCGATTATGTAGTACCGATGGTTATTGAAGAAAGTTCGGTTGTTGCAGCAGCTTCGTTAGTTGCAAAATATTGGAGTACGCGCGGTGGTTTTAAAACTGAAGTTATTGCTACCACCAAAATCGGACAAGTACATTTTATGTATGAAGGTGATAAGACGGAATTAGAAAACTATTTTGATCAACAAAAATCTAAATTATACGACGCAACAGCTTCCATTACAAAAAACATGGAAAAACGCGGTGGAGGTATTTTAGACATTCAATTAGTTGATAAAACTAATAAACTTGCAAATTACTACCAGTTACATGTTACTTTTGAAACAAAAGATAGCATGGGCGCGAATTTTATTAATTCGTGTTTAGAATCAATGGCTAATCAGTTTAGACGTGATGATATTGAAATCGTAATGAGCATCCTTTCTAACTACGTTACAGATTGTGTGGTTAAAGCAGAAGTGAGCTGTAAAATAGAAGATTTAGGAGGTAAAGACCCTCATAAATTTGCACAGAAATTCGAGCAAGCGGTAAAAATAGCCGAAATAGAACCTTACCGAGCCGTTACGCACAACAAAGGAATTATGAACGGTATAGACGCCGTTGTTTTAGCTACCGGTAATGACTTTAGAGCGATTGAAGCTGGTGCACATGCCTACGCTTCTAAAGACGGACAGTATAAAAGTTTAACACATTGTGAAATTAAAGAAGGCATTTTTAAATTTTGGATTGAAATTCCTTTAGCACTCGGAACCGTTGGTGGTTTAACAGCTTTACATCCGATGGCAAAATTATCGTTAGATATGATGCAAAAACCATCTGCAAGAGAATTAATGCAAATTATTGCTGCTGCTGGTTTAGCTCAGAATTTCGCTGCATTACGCGCTTTAACAACTAAAGGAATTCAGCATGGGCACATGAAAATGCACTTGCAAAATATTTTAAATCAATTAGAAGCAACTGCTGAAGAAAGAGATACTATAACTGCTTATTTTGATAAAAGAACCGTTTCTCATAGCGCTGTAGTTGATAAATTTAAAGAGTTAAGAAAATAGTATTAATTGTCTCCTCGAGCGCAGTCGAGAGGTCAGATTACAAACATTAAAAGAGGTCTCGACTGCGCTCGACCTGACAATTGTATTGGGAAAATATTATTCTAACGGAAAATTATTATTAACAGGTGAATATGTAGTTCTTGACGGAGCAACATCTTTAGCGGTGCCTACTAAGTTTGGTCAAGATTTAATTATCGAACCGATAAAAGAATCACAACTTATTTGGGCTAGCTTTACTAATACAGGCGAATGCTGGTTTGAAGCTACTTTCGATTTACCAAAGTTGCGTTTAACCTCAGCTACTTTTAATGCTGATAAACAAGGAAATGCGGAAGTTATTGCAGAAACCTTATCTGATATTTTACATGAGGCTAAAAAGTTAAACCCTAATTTTTTAAATTCTGATGGCGGATTTATGGTAAAAACGAACTTAACTTTCCCTCAAAACTGGGGATTAGGAAGCTCATCTACATTGATAAACAACATTGCTAATTGGGCAAATGTGAATCCGTTTACCTTATTATGGAATGCCTTTTCTGGTAGTGGGTATGATATTGCTTGCGCTAGTAATAACAACCCTATCTTATATCAATTAAAAAAGAACCTCTCGACTGCGCTCGAGATGACACCTATTGTTAGTGAGGTAAAATTCAACCCCGATTTTAAAGATGAGTTGTTTTTTGTGTATTTAAATCAGAAGCAAAATAGCAGAGAAGGAATCGCACAATATAAAGAACATCGAGAAGAAGCTAAAAAGCTAATTCCGGAAATAAATGAGCTAACTCAAGAGTTTTTAAAGGCTAATTCTTCTAAGAGTTTAGCTAAAATAATAATTGAGCATGAGCAAATAATTAGCTCAATTATTAAACAAACTCCAGTTAAAAAACGTCTTTTTCCTGATTATTTCGGTGAAATAAAAAGTTTAGGTGCTTGGGGTGGCGATTTTGTTTTAGCTGCGGGTAATGAAAATACCTCAACATATTTTAAAGAAAAAGGCTACAATACAATTGTTCCTTACAAAGAAATGATTTTATAAATCAAAACAAGTCTCGACTGCGCTCGACCTGACAAGTTAATCTTAAAATGTCTCCTCGAGTGCAGTCGAGAGGTTTTTCTACAAATGAAAAAAGTAATTATAATTGGCGGTGGTGCAGCAGGTTTTTTCACGGCTATAAACGCTAAAGAAAATAATCCTGAATTAGACATTACCATTCTCGAAAAAGGAAAAGAAGTTTTGCAAAAAGTAAAAATTTCTGGTGGTGGTCGTTGTAACGTTACTCATGCTTGTTTTGAACCTAAGGAACTTGTAAAGTTTTATCCAAGAGGAGAAAAAGAATTACTAGGACCTTTTCATCAGTTTATGACTGGTGATACTTTTGAGTGGTTTGACGACAGAGGAATTCCTTTAAAAATTGAAAGTGATAATCGTGTTTTTCCTGAAGCAAACACCTCACAAGCCATTATAGATTGTTTTCAGAATGCTGTTGATAACCTTGGTATTACGGTGTTAAAAAATCACGGTGTAAATTCAGTTTATCAACAAGAAAACAAGTGGGTTATCAACACAAAAGAACAACAATTTGAGGCTAATTCTTTAGTTATCGCCGCGGGTAGTTCTAAGAAAGTTTGGGATTTATGTAAAACCTTAGACCATGCGATTATAGAACCTGTGCCTTCTTTGTTTACTTTTAATATAAAAGATAAACGAATTATCGATTTAGGCGGAATATCAGTGCCAAATGCCGGGGTAAAATTAGTGGGAACAAATCTAGAAAACTCAGGACCTTTATTAATTACGCATTGGGGATTAAGCGGACCCGCAATTTTAAAACTCTCTGCTTTTGGTGCACGAATTTTAGCTGATAAAAACTATCAATACAATGTTGAAGTAAATTGGTTAGGACAAGATTTTGATAGTGTTTTAGATGAATTATCTGATCTTAAAAACGCACAAGCCAGAAAACAAGTGAATTTAAAATCACCTTTTGCAGATATTCCTCGTCGTTTATGGGAACGTTTTGTTGCAGCTGCAGAAATTAAAACGGCTCAGAATTGGGGCGATTTAAGTAATAAACAATTAAATAATTTAGCTACTCAATTAACAAAAGGTTTATTTAATGCAAACGGTCGTACAACTTTTAAAGATGAATTTGTAACAGCTGGTGGTGTAGATTTAAAAGGAATAAACTTTAAGCGATTTGAAAGTAAGCTACATAAAAACCTCTTTTTTGTAGGTGAAGTTTTAAATATTGATGCCGTTACTGGCGGATTTAATTTTCAAAACGCGTGGACAGGCGGATATATTTGTGCGAAAAGCATTGCTGAATAACATTATTTCACACATAAAAAAGACCATTTACTAAACATAGTAAATGATCTTTTTTAATAATATCGTTTAATTTTATATTAAACTGTAGCTGACGCTTTCATTGATTTTCTGTAGGTAAAAGAATTAAAAATATTTCTTTTTCCGAAGTTATTTATCGATTTAGCGTTTAAAAATTTTAAGAACATTTTTTTAGTAACTCCAAAATACTCGTAGGTATTTCCATCAGTAAAAGTAACTTCTAACAACATGCTTTTATGTTGATAATCAGCTACTTTAAACTCAGTAATAGTGGTGTGATATGCTGCTGCATTTGCTTCTTTAGTTTCAGGAGCAATACTTACTAAAAAATGATAACCATCAATAATTTTAGTACTTACATCTTCTGCCTCTAACCTCTTTTCTTCTTCCTGAAATTTATCTGGGTGCCATTCTTTTACCAATCCTCGGTACGTTTTTTTCAAGTCCTTTAAATCGATAGCTCCTTCAACACTAAAAAGCTTTTTATATTCTTTAATACGTTTCATTTGTATGAAATAATTTAGCCCGCGAAATTACTTAAAATATCTGAATATGAGACAGAAAGCTACTTAAATTTCAAAAAAATATTTAATAGCTCATAACGGTACCAAAATACAATAACTGAAATGTCTTAACATCTAAAAGCAAACAGTTCATTGCCATCATAATGCCATAATTAGATTTATCATAAAAACGATATTCAAAATAATCTAATTCATTTTCATCAAAATCATAAAAAACATCATTTGTTTTAAAGTGGCCATTATAAAAATTATCAAGCTGAGATAATTTATGCACATTAATTTTAACGGCATGATTATATAAACTATCTATTTTAGTTTTTAACTTCATTCCTTTAAAACTTAAATCTTTGTCGTTTTTAAACAAGATGTTTTTATAAAAATCACGCGTTAGCATATCGTACAAAACTTGCTCGGTATTTACCTCTTTCTGAATTACTTCTATATATTTTGAAACATTGTTTGATAATCTATTAAACTCTGCAATTTTTATTTTTGTATTCTGAAACATTAAAGGTTTTGCCAATGCCTGTTTTTCAAAAAAAGAAGTTCTACCAGATATTAATTCGTTGTTTATTCGAATTGCTTCTGTTATTGATTTATGTGCTGTATATGTGGAGAATTTATGCTGTGAAAACCCAGCAAAAGACATTAAAAGTGTCGTAAAAAAAAGAAGACTACCTTTCATAACATTTTTTGTTTGAAAGATAGTCAATTTTATAACAGTTTTTTAAAAACAAAGATTATTCCTCTTCGTAACAATTAAAAACAATTGTGTAACCGTACTCAATTGCTTCTTCATAAAATTCTTTTTGATCTTCGTCAACATCATCTGCAGAATCTAAAGTAAAATATTCTTCTTCTATTTCTGATACTTTCCAACCTTCATCTTTTATGTAATGCTTTGCTAATTTAAGAGCTCCTTCGATATCTTTATAATCGATATATAAGCTTACATAAGCTCCTACAACTTCATTATAATGTTCTGACGATTTTTTTGGTTTTGCTAAAGCGTTTATTAAAAACATAATTTTATTTTATTTAAATTAATTAAGCTAATTCCCCTCTATGAGGCTTTAAAGCGTCTCTAAAAATTTTCATATCACTTTCATCTACTACAATAAAAGCAATGGTATGCATTGGGTTTAACTCTGTATGATTTACCTCATAATACGTTAAACTATCTATTTGTGCAAATTCTTTTAAATGAATACAATGGTGCTTTGCGGTTGCTAAGCCATCTGGACCTTTAAAGTCCCATATCAGTTTTATTTTTCTACTCATATCAATATGTATTTACAAACACAAAAATACCCATTTTTATGCTAAAAATGGGTATTAAAAAAAACTAACCAGAAAACGATTACTTCTTTTGATTGATGGTATATTTATACGATTTGAAAATTTGCATTAATTTTTGTGTTGATGAACCTGAAGATGCATTAAAAGTGAATGAAATAGTAATTTTTAATTCAGGAATATATGCTGCCATCGATCTAAAACCATCAATAGCGCCATCGTGCCCATAAACAACCATACCATTAAACTCATCTACAGAAATACCCATACCCATTTTTTCTTTTGGAGTTGTCATTAACTCTAAGCTTTTTTCTGACAACAGTTTACCTGTAAAAAGCGCATTATAAAAAACACTTACTTCGTTTGCGGTTGCTGTAATTCCGCCCGCTCCCATGGTTCCTAATAAATTTGTATGAAAAGTTATTGGATGCCATTTATTGTTTTCTGGGTAGTAACACATTGCTTCGTTGTTAGAAAAGTCAATATCTTTTCCGAAAGCTGTTTTTGATACTCCTATTTTTTCGGCGATTCTATTTTGAATAATATCTGCAAATGTTTCCTTATCTACATCTTCTGCTATATATGCTAATAAAATATAATTAGAATTAGAATACTCAGTTATAGAATTTGGCGTAAATAAGCTTTGATACTCTTTGATTTTCGCAATCACTTTTGCTCTATCTCGAGGTTCGCTAATCCAAACTTCAAAATTTTTATCAGTTGTTATATTAAAGATTCCGCTACGGTGATACAGCATATCAGAAATTGTAATATTCTCTGAATTAGGAATCACAGGGAAGAAATCTTTTAGTTTCGTATTTAAAGAAAGTTTACCTTCATCTACCAACTGTAATATAATTGTTGCCGTGTACGTTTTACTAATAGAGCCTATTCGGAATTTTGTTTCAGAATTGTTTTTTTTATTTAAATTGATATTTGAATAACCAATAGACTTTGTATAAAACTCTTTTCCTTCTTTAAAAACAGAAACAGTTCCCATTGCCTTTTTTTCTTTTTCTAGTGATGCTAAATAATCGTCTAAATTTTGATTTTTTGCGCAACTTAAAAAAGAACACACAACCACGATAGTAATTATAAACTTATTTTTCATACTATTATAATTTTAGTGTTTATTATTCTTTAATGTTAAACCGATAAGCCCCAACCTTGTTATTAAGAACACAAACATTCCAAAAACAGGAGAAAGTAAACCTATTTTTAAACCTCCTGCTAAAATAGGAGAAGTAATATCTCCATTTAAACTAGATATCGAATCAAATGCTTGAATCATTCCCAACATGAATCCTAAAAAACCATAAACTAATGCAAATAAACTTATGTGCTTAATTAGTAATACAACTTTTTCATTTTCAGCACTTTTTAAAAAGGCTTTTACAATTAAAGCAATACAGATAATTAGCATAAATAATAACGGATACATAAAAATAGCTCCGCCATCTTGTAATAAATTGATAATTAAAAAATTCATATTAGTAAGTTTTAAAGTTATTATGATTCAAAAATATCTTTAAAGCTTATACCTTTCTATTTATTTCGATAACTGCAAAGAAAAAAACCACAAACAACAAGTTTACAACAAGTTTTAGTAAAAACAGGTAAATTGGTATTCTACCTACAAATAAGCGGATTTTATCTCAAAAAAACACAAAACCACGTAAAAAAGTAGATATTGCAGCCGTATGAAAAAACGACTTTCTATACTTAAATTTATTATAGAAACAGCAATCCATCTTTTATTTTGGACAGCTGTATATTTATTTTATACTTATTTTTTAGGTTACGGAAGTGAAAATACAGCATACATAAATCGTTTTTCGTTGTTCTTAATGCCAATTACTATTGGTAGTAGTTATTTTTTTTATTTTTATTTAATTCCTAAGTATTTGCTTCTTAAAAAACAGCAATTATTTATTTTATACACTGCGTACACTTTTATAATTTCTTTCTTCTTTATTATTGTATCGATATTTTATGGTTTAGTTTTTTCTGACAATTTAAAAACAGGTGACTATACACCAATTACAAAAGGGCTTATATTTATAACTTTAGCAGTATATTTTATTTTTTTTGTAGCAATTAGTATTGGCTTAATTATCAATAATTACAAATCTGCATTAAAAAATGAAGACTTAAAAAACAAATTCTTAGCAACACAATTGCAATTAAAAGAACAAGAACTAAAGTTTTTAAAAATGCAAATTCACCCGCATTTCTTATTCAACACGCTTAATACTTTATATGGTTTTGCTTTAAAAAAATCTGATGAAGCTCCTGATATGATTTTAAAACTATCTAACTTATTAGATTATATTTTATATCAGGTAGAAAAACCTTTAGTGTTTTTGAATGATGAAGTTAATCATATTGATGATTATATTTCGTTAGAAAAAATGCGCTTTCAAGATAGTTTATTCGTGAGTTTTGATAAAGAAATACATCAAGAAAACATTCAAATTGCCCCGATGTTATTATTGCCATTTGTAGAGAATTCTTTTAAACATGGAGCACAAATAGATGGTGTTCTAAAAGTTGACATCAATTTAAAAACAACTCATAATTCACTCTTTTTTGAAATAAAAAATTCAACAAAAAACAATACGTCATCAAAAAAAGGAATCGGACTAGAAAATATAAAAAAACGATTAGAGATGCTATACGGGAAATCGTATCATTTAGATATTTCACAAACAAAAAACAGTTTTAGAGTTGAATTAAAAACGCCTTTAAAAAATGATTGATAAATTACGCTGTGTTATTGTTGATGATGAACCTATGGCTAGAGAAATAATAGCTTCATTCATTGAAAAAACACCAAACTTAGAGCTTATTAAAATGTGTAAAAATGCTGCTGAGGCAATTATTTTTATGCAAAATGAATCTGTAGATTTATATTTCTTAGATATTAATATGCCCGAAATTACAGGCATAAGTTTAGCAAAAATTATCAATAAAAAATCTAAAATAATTTTCACAACTGCTTATAGAGATTATGCCGTAGACGGATTTAATTTAAACGTGGTAGATTATTTATTAAAACCAATTGCTTTTGATCGTTTCTTACAAGCTACTCAAAAAGTGCTAGATATAAACACCCCTAAAATCATCGAAAAAACTAAAGAAATTAAGTCTGATTATATGTTTGTAAGAGCAGACAGAAAGATGGTTAAAATAAACTTTAGCGATGTTTTGTATATAGAAAGTCTAGGCGATTATGTAAAAATATTTACCGAAACAAACACAGTTGTTACGAGAGAAAGTATTAGTAATTTAGAATTAAAAATGCCTTTAAATAATTTTATTCGAATTCATAGATCGTACATCGTATCTACAAAGCAAATAACCTCTTATACAAACGAATTTATTGAGATTAGTAAAAAGGCAATTCCTATAAGCAGAAGCTACAAAGAATCCGTTTTACAAAAATTAGCAAAAGTGTAGTCTAAATTTTATCTTTACTGCAAAATTTAAACCTTTGAATACAGCACTTTTTATTTCAAAAGAATCAAATAAAACAATTGAAAAAGCTACATATACATGGCAAACACCAAGTAATATCGCTTTAGTAAAATATTGGGGAAAAAGCAATCCGCAAATTCCCAAAAATGCATCGATAAGTTTTACACTTAACAACTGCCATACAATTACTACGATTGAGTTTTTAAAAATTGAAAAATCAAGCGAAGCAAAATTCGAATTGTTTTTTGAAGGAAAAAAGAAGGATGATTTTAAACCAAAAATTGCTGAATTTTTTAAGCGAATAGAAAAATACTGCCCTTATATTTTAGAATATAAAATGGTGATTTCTTCAGAGAATTCTTTTCCTCACAGTAGCGGAATTGCCTCTTCTGCAAGCGGAATGAGTGCTATTGCAATGTGTTTATTAAACCTTGAAAAAGAATTAAATTCTGATTTAACAGACGAATTTATTAACAAAAAAGCTTCTTTTTTAGCCCGTTTAGGCTCTGGTAGTGCCAGTAGAAGTATTGAAGGTCCTTTGGTCGTTTGGGGAGAACACCCAGAAATTGAAGGAAGTTCAGATTTATTCGGAGTAAAATTTCCATATAAAATACACCCTATTTTCGAAAACTATTGCGATACTATTTTATTGGTTGATAAAGGAGAGAAACAAGTTTCATCTACAGTTGGTCATAACTTAATGCACAACCATCCGTATGCCGAACAACGCTTTACACAGGCAAACGAAAATTTATCTAAAATATCTACTATTCTTCAAAACGGAGACATAAAAGAGTTTATTAATTTAGTTGAAAGTGAAGCATTAACCTTGCATGCAATGATGCTTACAAGTAACCCGTATTTTATATTAATGAAGCCTAATACGTTAGAGGTGATTAATAAAATTTGGGAATACAGAGCGCAAAACAACAGTAATATTTGCTTTACTCTCGATGCAGGAGCAAATGTTCATGTACTATACCCAAACACCGAAAAGACTGAGGTAGAGTCTTTTATTAAAAACACCTTAGCTGTTTACTGCCAAAAAAATCAGTATATTTGTGATAACACGGGTTTTGGCGCAAAACCCAATTAACCTTAAAATCCCTATTATCATGAGAACATTCACACTACTAATAGTTATGTTTATTGGGTTTTTATCAACCACAGTAACAGCACAAAACACAATTTACCTTGATGGTAACTGGCAAGAAACATCAAAAGAAAATCACGAATATTATAGACCTGCTCCTAAAGCAATAAATGATGGATTTTGGATTGTTGATTATTACAAAAATGGTCAAGTTCAAATGGAAGGATACAGCACAAATAAACAACTTAACAAGGAAGTCTTTGACGGTTTAATAATGTATTACCATGCTAATGGCAAGCTTTTTCATAAAGCTAATTACGTAAGTGGTAAATTAGACGGTGACCGTAAAGTGTTTTACGAAACTGGCGAACTTAAAGAGCAAGGAAAATATACAAACGGACAAAGAGATGGTGTTTGGAAAACCTTTTATAAAAACGGAAAAATAGAAACAAAAGGAAAGTACCGCGACAATGAAAAAGTTGGCGTTTGGAAAACTTTTTACAAAAACGTATACTAGTTTGTAAACTAGTACTTTTACTTGTACTTTTGCTAAGCAATTAAAAATTTATGAAAGGACCTTTATTTTACGCAAAAATATTACTCTTCGGAGAATATGGAATCATAAAAGATTCTAAAGGACTAGCGATTCCTTTTAACTCATACAAAGGTGTGTTAAAGTCTGCTAGTAACTTAAGTGGTGAAGCTAAAAAATCGAATACTAATTTAATTAAGTTTTACACTTATTTAAATAGCTTGAATTCTGATTTAGTTTCTTTTGATTTGCTTTCATTTAAAAATGATATTGATAATGGTATGTACTTCGATTCATCTATACCACAAGGATATGGTGTAGGAAGCTCTGGTGCTTTAGTTGCTGCTATCTACGATCAATATGCAAATAATAAAATTACTGTTTTAGAAAACTTAACACGTGATAAACTGTTAATTTTAAAGCAAGTATTTTCTTTAATGGAATCATTTTTTCACGGAAAAAGTTCAGGACTAGACCCTTTAAATTCATATTTAAGTTTACCTATTTTAATCAACTCAAAAGAACATATAGAGCCTGCAGGGATTCCATCTCAAAAAGAAGGAAAAGGAGCTGTTTTCTTATTAGATTCTGAGCAAGTTGGTGAAACTGAACCAATGGTAAACATCTTTATGAATAAGATGAAAAACGAAGGATTCCGTAAAATGTTAAGCGAAGAATTTTCTTTACATACCGATGCTTGTATTGATGATTTCTTACAAGGTGATATAAAATCATTATTTGGTAACGTAAAAAAATTATCGAAAGTAGTTTTAACAAACTTCAAACCGATGATTCCTTCTGCTTTTCATAAGGTTTGGGAAAAAGGAATTCAAACTAACGAATACTACCTAAAACTTTGTGGTTCTGGTGGTGGTGGTTATATCTTAGGTTTTACTGAAGATTACGAAAAAGCACAAACAAGCTTAAAAGATTATAAATTAGAATTGGTATATAGATTTTAAAATACTACAATGAGTATATTAAAAGTTAATACATTTCTAAAAAAAATATTTAGCCTTCTATCAGTCGTTAGAGGTTATAATATTTTAGTACTAATAGCAGCCCAATACTTGGCTGCTATTTTTATTTTCTCTGATCACAAATCTGTAAAACCAGTACTTTTCGATTGGCATTTACTTTACTTAGTTATTGCTACGGTAGCTACTGTAGCGGCAGGATACATCATCAATAATTTTTACGACAAAAAATCTGATCAAATAAACAGACCCATAAAATCGAACTTAGACTCATACATAAAACAAGAAACTAAATTATCTTTATACTTTACCTTAAACTTTATCGGTTTTGGTTTTGGTTGGTTAGTATCCTGGAGAGCTGCTTTCTTTTTTGCTATATATATATTCGGAATTTGGTTTTATTCACACAAATTAAAAAAACACCCTTTTATAGGTTTACTAAGTGTTACTATTTTAACGATACTTCCTTTTTTTGTGGTTTTTGTGCATTTTAAAAATTTTTCGAAAGTAATTTTTGTGCATGCAATCTTTCTGTTTCTAATTATAATGATTCGCGAATTAATCAAAAATTTAGAGAACATTAAAGGAGCCATAATAAATAACTACACTACTTTCCCTATTAAATACGGAGAAAAAAACACAAAAAAGTTAATCATCTTATTAATGATCTTAACCTTAATTCCGATAGGTGTTTTATTTTACTACCCCGCAATAGAGTACATGAAATATTATTTTTACTTAGCAGCTCTTGTTTTGTTCTTTATAGGTTTTTACACATGGAAAGCAACAAAAACGAATCAATACCGCCTTTTACACAACATTTTAAAGATATTATTGTTAATAGGAGTATTTAGTTTACTGTTTATTGATAAGTCTTTAATTCTAGACAAAGTAGTTATCGCTTTAGATTAGAAATCAAATAATTACCGTACATTTGCACCCTTTTAAAATTTAATTATGAATTCAAAAAACTCGTCGAGAGGACGACAGGCTGATAGAAACAGCAATCCTCGTGAAAAAAAATCATTTAGATCTGATAATAGATCTGACAGAACCGACAGACCTGTTAGAAAATCATCTGAAAAACCAAGATTTGCAACTAGCTCTTCTGACAACAAAAAACAATTTAATAGAGACCTTAAAAAATCAGCTGCTAATAAACCAAAGCAAACTAGCTCTGATGAAAGCACAGGGATTCGTTTAAATAAATACATTTCTAATTCTGGAGTGTGTTCACGAAGAGAAGCTGATACTTATATAGAACATGGTAGTGTTGCTGTTAATGGTAAATTAATGACTCAAATGGGCTACAAAGTACAACCTACTGATGAAGTTCGTTTCGACGGAACATTAATTTCTATAGAACAAAAACGTTATATATTATTAAACAAGCCAAAAAACTATATTACTACCATGGAGGATGATCGTGGTCGTAAAACAGTAATGGAAATTGTAGCCAATGCAACCAAAGAACGTATTTATCCTGTTGGAAGATTAGACAGAAATACTACTGGTTTGTTATTATTCACAAACGATGGTGAGCTAGCTAAGAAATTAACACACCCAAAACATGATGTACGTAAACTATATCATGCTTCTTTGGATAAAAAATTATCAATATCTGATTTAGATAAATTACGTGGTGATGTTATTATTGAAGGTAAAAAAGTTTTTATTGATGCCGTTTCTTATGTAGAAGGTGAAAGAAAAACAGAAGTTGGTATTGAAATACATTCTGGAAGAAACAGAATTGTACGTAAAATATTTGAAAACTTCGGATATGCGGTAACAAAACTAGATCGTGTTGTTTTTGCAGGTATGACTAAACGTAATTTACCTCGTGGTAGATGGCGTGAGTTAACCGAATTAGAAGTTAATTCATTAAAAATGTTATAAATAAAAAAATCCCGAGTTTAAAACTCGGGATTTTTTTATTTACTTCTTTTCTTTTTTATGATCGTCTTGTATTTCTTCACTTCGATACTTACAACAACCGTGTAAGCCATCGTAAGCTTCTTTTGTTGCTTTTACTGCTTTCGTATCATGACCAACATTTGCTACATTTTGCTGAATCGTTTTAACATCAATTTTACGCTCATCAATAATTAATTTTAGCTCATGTGTTTGTACATTCCACTGCGCATATTTTACACCTTTAGTATTTAAAGCTGCCTTTTCAATACGTCCTTTACACATCATACAAACACCATCTACATCAATAGATACTTTGGCATTTTTCTTCTTTTCTTGTGCTGATAAAGATATACTCATCAACAAAACTGTTATTACTAATACTATTTTTTTCATCTTAATCTATTTTAAATCTTAAACCTGCGTAATAATTACTTCCAAATACGGGCGCATATATAATTGTGGTATCAAAACTTGAACCAAAAGGATTATCGCTTCCCAATATCGGATTTTTTTGTTTGTAGTTTGTTAAATTTTCTGCTCCCGCATATAATTCAAACTTTTTAGAAAACACTTTTGTTACCTGAGTGTTTAACAAATTATAACTTTTTGAAAATTCTGGTAATCTGTATTGAGCTGGATTTGACTGCGTGTTTGGTAAACGTTGCTTCCCTATCCAATTATAAGTAACATCAAATTTCCAATGTGCATCATTTTCCTTTTTCTCTGTCTCATAAGAAACATTTGCAAAAAATCGATGTTTTGCCTGTAATGCCTTATCTAAATTCCCTGATTTATAATCCGTATTTACATCGTAGTATTTATATGAAAAACGAGTATTAAAATATGGTACTATATTTTGATTTACTTCTAACTGAAAACTATTAGCAACACTTTTTCCGTCTAAATTATAAAAAGATATTTCCTGCGGATTTTCCCAATCTATCACAACTTGATTTTCGAAATCTGTTCTATAAAAATCAAAAGTAATATCTCCCTTTTTACCAAACAATTTGTAACCTTGTAAAAATGATATTCCGTAATTCCAAGCTATTTCCGGACTTAAACCATAAACCTCCCCTCCTACATCATCAATATTAACTTGTCTTGAAGACGCAAAAAATTGTTGATTTTCAGCAAAAATATTTGCACTTCTTCTTCCTTTTCCTATCGATGTTCTAAATACTCCTTGTTCCCAAGGTACATAACGAATATGTAAACGAGGCGTTACAAAGATTCCTAATATATTATGTGTATCAATTCTTAATCCCGCAGTAATACTTATATCATCAGCATTATCATAAGCATATTCGAAAAAGGCACCTACAGAGTTTTCTTTACGATCATAATTACTTGCCGTGGTAACGTTTATAAACTCGTCATACTTATCATACGTAAAACTAAGTCCTGTTTTAAACTTACTTCTAGTATCTCCTATAATTGAATTGAAAACAAAACTACTGTAAAAACTTTGATGTTGAATATTATAATCATTTAATCCAAAATACGAATCTTGTTTATGATTACTATAGGCAGCCTGTACGCCCATACTTTGAAAAGGTAAATCAGGAAAAACGTACCCCAATTTAGCAGAAGTATCAAAGCGTTTTGTTTTAATTTCACTTCCCCAAACAGTAGTAGAACTTTTATCTAAATCAGGATTAAAATTAACTTCACCTACTTGCTTCTCATCATCTAAATATCTAAAATTAATAAAACTCACCCATCCTTTTTGCGCATCTACATACTGCCAGCGGTTCATGATATTAATTTGCTTTGCTAGCGGATTATCTAAAAAATTATCATCATTTTTATCAAATTTTTCTCCTCGGTAATTCCCGTGAACATACAAACCTGTTTGCCACTTATCACTTACTTTTTGATTAAAATGGGTGTTAAATTCCATTCTTCCTCCAGCTGATCCGTAAGCATTTACAAAAAAACGATGATTCGTATATGGCTTTACCAATTCGGCATTTATTTGTCCCGAAATACTCTCATAACCATTTACAACACTACCCGCACCTTTTGTTATCTGGATACTTTCTACCCAAGTACCTGGCGTAAAAGAAAGTCCAAATGCTTGTGATGCACCCCGTATAGATGGAATATTTTCTTGCGTAATTAACAAATACGGACTCGTTAAACCTAACATTTGAATTTGCTTTGTTCCTGTTAATGCATCCGAATAATTAACATCAATTGATGGATTGGTTTCAAAGCTCTCCGCTAAATTACAACAAGCCGCTTTTAATAATTCCGCACTGTTAATCATCATTACATTTTGAGCTTGCAAATATGATTTTTGAGTAGCACTTTTTTTAGACTTAACAGTTATCTCTTTTAAAGTATTGTTGTCTGTTAAAAAATGATGGATCGGTTTTAAGGAATTTATCGTAATAGTATCCGTTTTAAAACCCACAAAACTAACAACCAATTTCTTATACTCTTGTTGATAAGGAATTGTAAACCATCCTTTTTCGTTTGTAGTTACGCCTACGTTAGTATTCAACCAATGCACACTTGCTCCGTAAACACCTAAATTATCTTTAGGTCCGTTTTTATCCATAATCATACCTTTAAACTTCTCTTGAGCAAAGGTGATACTAGATATCAGCATTAAAATACTGAATATATTTATTTTCATTATTTTATATCATATTAAATTTTACAACTCTTACTTATTTAAAAGAATTATAAAATCATATAATATATACTTCGTGAAGTACCTGAATATCATAAACTAAATCAGGTTGAGAATAATATTGATGAAAATTGGGTTGATTTTCATCGTTTTCAAATAACAAATCGTAAGAGCTATAAAAAGCTACAAATAATTTAACTTGCTGAAAACTTATTTTTTTTGAAGATACTTTTTGTATTTTATCCTGTCCATCTATCTGATGCACTTCATCTTTACAGCATTTCTTTTTAATTACTGTTGCGCAATCATCTTTTTCACCTTCATTACAACTACCAGTTTCTCCTACATAAGAAACATCAACTAAAAAATCACCACAATAATGTTTAGCTACCGTAAAAGAAAAGGTAGAAAACAACACTAATAAGGCTAATGTTATGGTTGATATTTTAGTAATTACTTGTTTCATTAAATGCAAAGATACGAAAAATTAAAAATTTGTTTTTTAAAACAATTGTTAAAACTATTTTTGTAAGTTATTAGCTCGAATTACGAATAAGACTAAAAAACGTATCAATAATGAATTTACAAGAATTAAAAAATAATATAGATCAGATAACTGAAAGCAATGCTATTAAAGGAGAGAAGTTACAGCAAATTTGCGATTACTTAGCTGCTGAAGTTTCATATTACGATTGGGTAGGTTTTTACTTTAGAAATGGAGATAAAGAGGAATTAAAATTAGCTGAATTTAATGGCGAACCTACAGAACATACGATTATACCTTTTGGTAAAGGTATCTGTGGACAAGTTGCGGTTAGTAATGAAAATTTTGTAGTACAAGACACCAAAGAACAAGATAATTATATTTCTTGTGGTTGGAAAGTAAAATCTGAAATTGTAATCCCTATTTTTGTTAATAACGAGAACATTGGTCAGATAGACATTGACTCTCACACTATTAACCCTTTTACGGCAAATGACGAAGAATTATTAGAGTATGTTTGTAAAAAAGTAGCTTCTTTTATATAAATTTCACGTAAACGTTTGATTATTAGGTTTTTTATTCTTAAGTTTGTATTCTTATTAACCCCACATAATCCCCTAAATTATGAGTACCAAAGAATATCCCTCTTATGCTGCGTTAGGCAATCCTAATGCTCGTACAAAAACACGACAATCTTTTTTCGAAAAAATTACAGTATGGTTTCACGATTTCTTAGAAAACGCTGAATAATACTTTTGTTTTTTTGCAAAAAACACCACCAAATCTCTTAGAGATTTGGTGGTGTTTTCGTTTTACAATAAGCAAAAATAATTATTGTATAACCTTTACTGTTTTAGTAGCTTTGTTCACTTAACAACACAACAACAATGAACAATACAAAAACTATTAAATCTGCCCTAATTTCGGTATTTCATAAAGACGGATTAGCCCCTATAGTAAAAAAACTTAATGATTTAGGTGTTACTATATACTCTACCGGAGGAACTGAGAAATTTATAAAAGATTTAGGAATTAACGTGGTACCTGTAGAAGAGGTAACTTCTTATCCTTCAATTTTAGGAGGTCGCGTAAAAACATTACACCCTAAAGTATTTGGAGGTATTTTAAATCGCCAGGATCATGAAGGTGATGTTACTGAAATGCAAGAGTATAATATTCCTCAATTAGATTTAGTAATTGTAGATTTATATCCTTTTGAAAAAACAGTAGCTTCTGGTGCTCCAGAACAAGATATTATTGAGAAAATTGATATCGGAGGTATTTCATTAATCCGTGCAGCTGCAAAAAACTTTAAAGACACTGTGCTTGTTTCTTCAATGGAGCAATACAGCGATTTTTTAAACCTTATTACAGAGAGTAACGGAAATACATCAATTAGCGATAGAAAAAAATTAGCTGCTAAAGCTTTTAATATTTCTTCTCACTACGATACGGCTATCTTTAATTATTTTAATGAAGATGAAGTTGTATACAAAGCAAGTGAAACCAACTCTAAAACCTTAAGATATGGTGAAAACCCACATCAAAAAGGATATTTCTTTGGTGACTTAGAGGCTATGTTCGATAAATTACATGGTAAAGAATTAAGCTATAACAATCTTTTAGATGTTGATGCTGCAGTTAACTTAATGAACGAGTTTTCGGGTGAAGCACCAACTTTCGCTATTTTAAAACACAATAACGCATGTGGTTTCGCACAAAGAAAAACAATTCACCAAGCTTATGTAGATGCCTTGGCAGGTGATCCTACTTCTGCTTTTGGAGGTGTTTTAATATCAAATACTAAAATAAATAAAGTTACCGCCGAAGAAATTCATAAACTATTTTGCGAGGTAGTAATTGCTCCTTCTTATGACTCCGATGCTTTAGAAATTTTAAAAGGTAAGAAAAACAGGGTTTTATTAATTCAGAAAGCAGTAACATTACCTACCCAAACTGTTAGAACTGCGTTAAACGGAGTTTTAATACAAGATAAAGATAACATTACTGATAAATTAGAAGATTTATCATATCCTACAAATACGAAACCATCAGAAAGTGAGTTAGATGATTTGCTATTTGCTTCAAAGCTGTGTAAAAACACAAAATCGAATACAATTATTTTAGTAAAAAACAAACAACTACTTGCTGGCGGAACAGGACAAACGAGTAGAGTTGATGCTTTAAAACAAGCAATTGACAAAGCAACTAGTTTTAATTTTGATTTAAAAGGAGCAGTTATGGCAAGTGATGCCTTTTTTCCTTTTCCTGATTGTGTAGAGATTGCAAATAACGCAGGAATACAAAGTGTAATTCAACCAGGTGGTTCTATTAAAGATCAATTAAGTATAGATTACTGTAATAACAACAATGTTTCTATGGTTTTTACAGGTACAAGACATTTTAAACATTAAGTAACATTGAGTGTAAAATACCCGCAGATTTTTATTAGATTTGTGAGAATACATTAGAAACAGGTAAAACAAAGGAGTTTATATGGGATTTTTCGATTTTATGACAGAAGATATTGCAGTCGATTTAGGTACTGCAAACACGCTTATCATTCACAATGGTAAAGTTGTTATCGACAATCCGTCCATCGTTGCACGTAACCGATTGACTGGTAAAATTATTGCCACGGGTCATGAAGCAAGCAGAATGCAAGGAAAAACTCACGAGAACATAAAGACTATACGCCCTTTAAAAGACGGAGTGATTGCTGATTTTCAAGCATCTGAAGAGATGATTAAAGAATTTGTAAAGCAAATCCCGGCTATCAAAAAGAAGTTTTTTCCTCCTTCATTACGAATGGTTATTTGTATTCCTTCAGGAATTACAGAGGTTGAAAAACGAGCAGTTATAGACTCTGGTCGCCATATGAATGCGAAAGAGATATATTTAATTTTCGAACCAATGGCTGCTGCAATTGGTGTTGGTATCGATATTATGGAGCCGAAAGGAAACATGATTATAGATATAGGAGGTGGTACTACTGAGATTGCGGTAATTGCCTTAGCTGGTATTGTATGTGATCAATCAGTAAAAGTTGCTGGTGATTTATTTACGAGTGACATTATGTATTACATGCGTACACAACACAATTTACACGTTGGTGAAACTACTGCCGAGAAAATAAAGTTACAAATTGGCTCTGCGACTGAAGACCTTGACAATCCTCCAGAAGATATGATGGTACAAGGACGTGATTTATTAAGTGGTAAACCTAAACAAGTGCAAGTATCTTATAGAGAAATTGCAAAAGCATTAGACAAATCGATATTACGTATTGAAGATGCTGTTATGGAAACATTATCTAAAACTCCGCCCGAATTAGCTGCTGATATTTATAACACTGGTATTTATTTAGCTGGTGGTGGTTCTATGCTTAGAGGATTAGATAAACGCTTATCTAGAAAAACAGATTTACCCGTATACATTGCCGAAGATCCACTTCGTGCCGTAGTAAGAGGAACTGGTATTGCTTTAAAAAACCTTGAAAAATACAAGTCTGTATTGATCAAATAAATATTGAATGATTATTATATATGCAACAGATTATCTATTTCTTTCAGAGGTATAAAAACTTCTTGTTTTTTCTATTTCTAGAAATTATTGCTGTTGCATTAATCATTAACAACCATTCTTTTCATAAAAGTAAATTTATTAGTTCTACTAATTTTATAACTGGTGGTGTTTATCAAAAATCATCAGAATTATCCGAATACCTTAGCTTAAAAAGCAGAAACAAAGAATTATCCGAAGAAAATACGCGTCTTAAAAATAAATTGGATCAACTTTCTATAATTACTGATACTATTAGCAAAACAATTGATAGTGACCAAAACTTCTTATACATTAACGGAAAAATCACAAATAACTCCTACAGTAAACCAAATAACTTTATCACTATAAATAGAGGTTCTGCACATGGTGTTAATGCTGAGATGGCTGTTATAAATAGTAAGGGAATTATTGGCATTACAGATAATACAAGCGCTAAATTCGCAAGAGTACAGTCTATTTTAAATTCTAATAGTAGAATTAATGTTGGGTTTAAGAACAACAATTATTATGGTACACTAAAGTGGGACGGACTAGATTACAACAGTGTTCAGATAACAGATATACCACGCCAGGCAGTTTTTAAAATAGGTGATACCATTATTACAGGTGGTAAATCTACTATTTTTCCTAAAGGAATTCCTGTTGGTACTATTAGTGAAGTTCCTGAAAACCTTTCTGCTTCAAACACTATTGATGTGAAGTTATTTAACGACATGGCTAACTTAGGGCATATTTATATTATTACCAGTCTTAACAAAGAAGAAATTAAAAGAATTGAAGATGAATAGAACGATTTATATCATATTTTTATTTTTTTTCCTTTTATTATTACAAGTACTTGTGCTAAACAATGTTTTATTTTTGGGGTATGTAAATCCGTACTTGTACATTGTCTTTGTTTTTTTATACCCTTTAAACTCTAATAGATTTCCTTTTTTAACTTTAGCCTTTATATTAGGATTATCTGTTGATGCTTTTTCTAACTCAGGCGGAATACATGGTTTTTCTATTTTATGTATCGCTTATATAAGGCTTTTTTTTATCAAAACAATCTTTAAAAAGCACGAACCTGATTATTTATTATTCAGTTTAAGGCTCGAAACATTTGATAAAGTTTTTAATTATACCGTAATTTTAACACTAATTCACCACTTCATTTTATTTAGTTTAGTTAACTTTAGTTTTTACAATTTATCAGAAGTACTTCTAAACACAATATATTCGAGTGTGTTTACGTTAGTATTGTATTTTTTAGGTCGCTTTATATTTAGAAAAAAGCTAACTTAAGTCTTCTTAAACTAAAAACTATTTCTTTTTAACTAGTAAAATCACTAATAATAAATGAAACGTAGTTTCTTACTTATATTTTTAATCACCCTTATTGGACTAATTTATATTGTTAGGTTGTTTCAATTGCAAGTTATTCGTGGCACAGACCAAAACCCAGCACAAAGCTCTGCTGTTAAGATTGAATATGATTACCCAGAACGTGGTTATATATACGATCGTAATAACAAATTATTAGTAGCAAATCAATTATCATATGATGTAATGGTAGTTCCTAAAGATGTGGAACCATTAGATACTCTAGAGTTTTGCGCCCTTTTAAAAATAACAAAAGAAGACTTTAAAAAAAGATATAACAAAGCTGAAAAATATGCTCGATGGCTACCTTCTAAGTTTCTAAAACAATTAGCGAAAGAAGATTTTGCTTATCTACAAGAAAAACTACCAAAATACAAAGGTTTTTACATTCAAAAACGTATTATTAGAAATTACCCTATTGATACTGGCGCCAATATTTTAGGTTTTATTGCTGAAGTAAACGAAAAAAAAGCAAGAACAAATGATTACTATGAACAAGGAGAGTTAATAGGTAAACTTGGTGTAGAAAAACAATACGAAGGAGTTCTTAGAGGTGTTAAAGGTAAAAAGCGTTTTAAAAGAAATAACTTAAATAAAATTACCGGTTCGTATAAAGATGGTAAATTCGATACACTTGCTGTTACCGGTAAAGATTTAACACTTACTATTGATAGCGAATTACAACAATACGGCGAATTATTAATGAAAGGAAAAAGAGGTGGTATTGTAGCTATCGAACCAAAAACTGGTGAGATTTTAGCTTTAATAACAGCACCTTCTTACGACCCTAATTTATTGGTTGGTAGAAAAAGATCTCCTAATTCAGTAAAATTATTTAATGATACCATAAACATGCCAACTTTTGACCGTGGATTGCAAGCTATGTACCCTCCTGGCTCTCCATTTAAAATTCTGAATGGATTAATTGGCTTACAAGAAGAGGTTATTGATAAAGACTTTGGTGTGTATTGTCACCATGGATACAGATACGGAGCACGTAAAAATGAGTTCATGGGGTGCCACTGTGGTATTACAGGTAGACCAATTCGTTTAAAAACCGCTATTGCCAAATCATGTAATAGTTATTTTGCCACAACTTATAAGAAAATTATTGATAAAACTGGTGATCCTAAAGAAGGAATGGAAAACTGGAACAAACACGTTGAAAGTTTTGGTCTCGGAAATTACCTTGGCTATGACTTACCTGCAGGAAGAAAAGGAATGGTACCTAATGCTGATTTTTACAACAAGTGGTATAAAAATAAATGGCAATCAACCTATACTATTTCAAACTCAATTGGTCAGGGTGAAATACTTGCAACTCCTATGCAACTAGCAAACATGACTGCTGCAATTGCTAATAAAGGTTACTTTTACACACCACATATTGTAAAAAAAATTGATAATAAAACAGTTACAGATTCTGCATATTCTACCCGTAGAAATACTACTATAGACCCTAAACATTTTCCTATCGCTATCGAAGCAATGCACGAAGTTTTTACATACGGAACCGCTAAGTGGTATCAAATAAAAGGAATTGAAATTTGTGGAAAAACAGGAACTGCTGAAAATAAAATTAAAATGATAGATGGAGAAAAGGTACAAGCCCAAGATCATTCTATTTTTATTGCTTTTGCCCCTAAAGATAATCCTAAAATCGCTATTGCAATTTTTGTAGAAAATGGAGGGTATGGCTCAACAATAGCAGGACCAGTAACTAGCCTTCTCATTGAAAAATACCTTAGAGGCTCAATTACAAATAAGCGCCTTGAAGACCGTATGATTAATATGAGTCTTCAAAAAGAATATGATAAATTAATTAAAAAGAAAGATACCCTTGCGTCAGGAACGAAATAACATATTTGAAGGCATCGATTGGCTGCTAGTTTTTATCTATATTATACTTGTTGGTTTCGGCTGGATGAATATTTACGCATCTTCATCAACAGATGAAACTAGAGATTTTTTCGACTTTTCTACTAAGTACGGGAAACAATTAATTTTTATATCCTTAACGATTCCTGTTATTATTCTTATTCTTTTCTTTAATTCGAAATTTTACGAGCAATTTGCAAGTGTTTTATATATATTCTCTTTAATACTACTAGCCGGGGTTTTTGTTTTCGGAAAAAAAATTAACGGAGCTACATCTTGGTATAATTTCGGTGGCATTGGTTTACAACCTTCAGAATTTGCAAAGGCATTTACTGCATTAGCGCTTGCTAAACTAATGAGTGACCGTAAGTACAACTTAAAACTAATAAAAAACCAAGTAAAAACATTTGTTATAATATTTTTACCTGCATTTCTTATTGCATTACAGCCAGATATGGGTTCTGTTTTAATTTACTTTGCTTTCTTTTTTGTCTTAAACAGAGAGGGATTAAGTTTAGTATATTTAATATTTGGTGCCGTATCTATACTTTTATTTATATTAACTATTTATTTCGGAGCCAAACTAATCCTTATTATTTGTTTAGCCCTCATCACTCTTGCAACCATCTATGCTGTATATAAAAATAAACGATTTATTAGGTTTAACGCCTTTAGAATAGTTGCTCTGTATATATTTACAAGTTTATTTGTTTTTGGCATTGGCTATATGTATGATAACATTCTAGAACAACATCAAAAAGACAGATTTGATATTTTATTAGGAAAGGTTACAGATACAAAAGGAATTGGATACAACTCTTATCAATCAGAATTAACAATTAGTTCTGGTGGTTTTTTTGGTAAAGGTTTCTTACAAGGCGATCGAACACAAGGAGATTTTGTTCCTGAGCAACATACAGATTATATATATAGTACAGTTGGGGAAGAATGGGGATTCTTAGGAAGTTCTCTCGTAATAATACTATTTATGTTACTTTTATATCGTATTATATACTTATCAGAAAAGCAAAATAATAAATTTAGCCGTATATACGGTTATGGCATAGCCTCTATCATATTCTTTCACTTAATTGTAAATATAGGTATGGTTATAGGCTTACTACCAACTATCGGAATCCCTTTACCTTTTTTCAGTTACGGAGGCTCTTCTTTATGGGGTTTTACACTACTCCTATTTATTTTCATAAGATTAGACGCTCACAAGAAATACGATTGGTAAAACAACTACTATTAATCTCTACCAGACACAAGGATAAAACTTAATACACTTCATTCTAAAAGGGTTTTTAGTAAAATCTATACCATAATACCATAAATCAAACATCTTATTTACATCAAACAAAAGAGCACAAAAAAACGCTTCGATAAAATCGAAGCGTTTTTTTATTTTGTAGCTTTAAATTGTCTTATAAAGATGCAACGTGCTTAGCTAATTTAGATTTTAAGTTAGCTGCTTTATTCTTGTGAATAATGTTATTTTTAGCTAATTTATCTAACATAGATACAACAGTAGAAAACATACCTTCTGCTTCCTTCTTGTCTTCAGACGCTTTTAATCTCCTAACAGCATTACGAGTTGTTTTATGCTGATATTTGTTTCTTAAACGCTTAGCGTCGTTACTTCTAATTCTTTTTATTGCTGACTTGTGATTTGCCATTATACTAGATTCTTAATTGTTTATAAAAAACTTTGTAGTCCGTACGGGAATCGAACCCGTGTTACATGGATGAAAACCATGCGTCCTA
>NZ_JAQJCU010000011.1:0-71800 GCF_029125915.1 Tenacibaculum bernardetii | reverse complement strand
ACGGAATAAAATAGTATCGAGAACTAGTTTTTAAGTATGATTCTTATTCTCGATACAAATTTCATTCATTTCAATTGTGAAATTTACTCGAATTGATAAGGTTTATAAAAGTTTACAATTATATATATGATTTGGTTACCTGAAGAAATAGTATTTCCGCCTTATGAATTCGCAAATGAAGATGGTGTTTTGGCATTTGGAGGCGATTTATCTGCCAAACGGTTAATACATGCGTATAAAAACGGAATTTTCCCTTGGTTTAATGAAGGCGAACCAATTGTTTGGTATTCGCCACAAGAACGTATGGTGTTGTTTCCTCAGGAAGTAAAAGTTTCTAAATCGATGCGTCAAGTATTGCGAAAAGGAGGTTTTACAGTTACCAAAAACAAAGCGTTTAAAGATGTTATTTTTAATTGTCGCCATATTGATAGAAATGATCAGTTAGGAACGTGGATTACCGACGATATGGAAGATGCTTATATTAATTTACACGAAAAAGGAATCGCAAAATCTATTGAGGTTTGGATTGATGATAAACTCGTTGCTGGTTTGTACGGAGTTGATACCGGAAACGGTGTTTTTTGCGGTGAAAGTATGTTTAGCAAAGCAAGTAATATGAGTAAAATTGCTTTTATTCACTTAGCTAAAAATGGCGGATACAAACTCATCGATTGTCAAGTACATAACGAACACCTAGAAAGTTTAGGTGCTCGTGAAATTGATAGAAATGATTTTTTGAAGATGTTGTGATTGGTTTATAGTTGTTTAAGGTTCTCAATATCATAAGTAAGTCCATTAAGCTTATTTATTTAAGAAAAATAAATATAATTGACGAATTTATATCTAATTATGAATTGACTCATGGCTTTCCTTTCCAGTCAGATACAATTTTATTGTTTATTTTGTAAGTAATTTTAGCGTAATCATTTACTAATTCATTCCATTTGTTAATTCGTGCTTTCATGAATTCAGTATGGAATTCACCATTAATCCCGTTTTTACCAGTTTTAACATGTTCTAGTCTGTTAGTCAAATTTTTGATTTTTTTTAGCGTTTGGTTCTGTGTAACAATTTTTCCATTTTCTTTAATATGTGTTGTAATAGTTTCTCGAGGTAAAGTGTAACTCATAAAACCATGAGCTAAAAAGCGCCTTTCACGGTTTAATTGTCCAACTTCATTTTTTATGATATCCCAAGTAGGTTTAAGTTCTATAAGGTGCGTATTTATAAAATCACTTAGGTGTTTCATTTTTTTGTCAAATGAAAAACCCATATATTTCATTAAATGATTGTTTTTAAGTCTTAAGTCAAATTCGGTAGCCGTACATAAAGATGCAAGCCCAAATTCTAATTCTGAAAATGCAATTATATAAGCGCCAATAGCCTCTTTAAATTCTTTATCATTTTTGAAGATGTCTTCCATAATTTTTCTAATGTCTAATACACTTACTCTTTAGTTAGAAAGTATAGCTTAACAACGAATTTAGTCATTTTTACAAGGTAAATCAAGTTAAATAACAACGCGTCATTCTGAATTTATTTCAGAATCACATCCAATATTACGTTGTTTTGATGCGAACCTGAAACAAGTTCAGGTTGACGTAATTGTATAAAATAAACCTCGTAATTTTAATTACGAGGTTTAGTAGAAAAGTATTATTTATGCCAATTTAAAAACAGCTATTAATTGAACTTTAAAGTATCATCTTTAACTGATTTTACACGCAATGTAAAATAATCATAAATCCAATTTTGATATAATTTCCACGGAAATTTACTTCCTTGTTTTGGTAAATTTGCTGCAGAACGATGAATATAACCCGAGTTTAAATTAATAAGTGGTACAGTTTCCATATTCATGTCACTAACTTTAGGTACCACAACTTTATGTCCTTTTTTATCCATTAAATTAATAAGTCGGCTTACATATTCGCTTGTTAAATCGCTTTTTAAGGTCCAAGAAGCGTTGGTGTAACCCGCAAAAAAGATAAAGTTAGGCAGATCATTTAACATCAAACCTTTGTACGTTAATTTATCCGAAGGATTAAAAGGAACATTGTCAATACTAATTTTAGCATCCCCAAAGGCAACTAGCTGCAAACCTGTGGCGGTAATAATAATATCAGCTTCAAGTTCTTTTCCTGATTTTAAACGCAATCCGTTTTCTGTAAAACAATCAATACGATCGGTTTCTATAGATGCTTTTTTCTCTCTTATGGCTTTAAATAAATCGCCATCAGGCGCCACACAAAAACGTTGATCCCACGGATTGTAGTTTGGTGTAAAATGAGGCTCGACAGGAAAACCTTTTAACTGTTTTTTTGCCCCTTTAATGATAAAGTTTCTCATAAAATTAGGAAACTTTTTAGAGGTGTTGTAAAAAGCAATCGAAAAAAGAATGTTTTTAAAACGGATTACTTTATGAGCTGTTTTTTTAGGCAGTGCTTTTTTTAGAAAGCCAGCAACTTTGTCTTTATTAGGTAGCGCACCAATATAGGTTGGCGAGCGCTGCACCATGGTAACATGTGCTGTTTTTTTAGCCATTTCAGGCACTAAGGTTACAGCTGTTGCTCCGCTACCAATAATAATTGCTTTTTTGTTGGTATACTCTAAGTTTTCTGGCCATTGCTGCGGATGAATAATCGTTCCTTTAAAATTAGCCGCCCCTTCAAAATCGGGTGTGTAGCCATTTTTATAGCTGTAATAACCGCTACATGAAAATAAAAATTTAGCAGTATATTGGTGTTTTTCTTTTGTTTTTTGATGCTCTGTAATCACTGTCCAAAGAGCAGATTTTGTATCAAAATTAACCGATGTAACTTTTTCGTTATAGCTTATTTTATCGCGTACCTTATACTCATCAACAGCTTCGTTTAGGTATTCTAAAATAGAGGGTGCATCGGCAAATGATTTAGAAGCGTCCCATGTTTTAAAAGAATATCCGAAGGTATACATATCCGAATCAGAGCGAATTCCTGGGTATTTAAATAACGACCAAGTTCCGCCTAATTCGGCTCTCATTTCAAGAATTTTATAACTCTTGTTAGGGTTTTTTCTTGATAGGTGACAAGCGGCTCCAATACCCGATAATCCGGCACCAATAATTAATACGTCGGTATGATTTGTAGCCATCATTATTTTTTTAATACCGTAAATTCAATACTAGAATCTGAAAAAACTGAATGTGTTTGTGTTTTAAAATCCTTCTCATCTGCTTTGTAAATGTTATCTACATAGGTTTGCGGATTCAAATCGATTAAAGGAAACCACGTACTTTGTACTTGAATTTGTAATTTATGTCCCTTTTTAAATGTGTGAAATACATCTTGTAATTTAATATTTACATCCGTTTTTTTGTTAGGTGTAAACGGTTCTGGATTCGAAAAACTATTTCTAAAACGCCCACGTAAAACTTCGCTACGAACCATCATATGGTAATTGCTTAGTTTTAAGTGCGATTGCATTTCTTTGTTGTCATTTTTTAAATCCGCAGGATGCACATCAATAACTTTAACAATCCAATCGGCAGCAGAACCTGTTGTTGCTACTTTTAATTTTGCTAAAATATCACCAGCTAACGTAAAACCATCTGTTAAAACATCAGTTTCATAAACTAAAACATCTGGTCTACGTGCAGCAAAACGCTGATCATCGGTCATGTATTTACGAGGCGTAAAAACCGTTTTAATATCTTCAGAATAGGGAACAGGTCTTTTAATATCACTGATGAAATCAACTTTAGAATTGTCTTTCTTTGAAGCTGTTAATTCTTGATTTTGTGATAAGAAAAATGATTGCTTTTTTGCTTCTTTTGGAGGCCAAACATCGTATGATTTCCATTCTTTTTTACCGCTATCAAAAACGTATGCTTCAGGTAAGCCGCTATTTTTAGAACCGTCACCTTTTAAGAAATGATTAAAAAATTTAGTTTCGATATTCTTTTGAAACTTTAAAGAAATTGAATCCCCAAAATAATAGTTTCCAACTTTGTTGGCTACTTTATTTCGTGCCCATCCACCATGATCCCATGGTCCAAATACTAACGTATTGTAATTATTAGGCTGATTTTTTTCTATATTTTTATAGGTTTCTAAAGGGCCGTATAAATCTTCCGCATCAAATAAACCACCAACAATCATAGTTGCTACTGTAGATGGAACTTTATCTAAATGTTGAATAATTCCTTTGCTTTGCCAAGTTTCATCATAATTTGGATGCTCTACAATTTCTTTCCAGAAAAAATCATCAATACGTTCTTTATTTTCAGATTTAGCAACATCTAATTTATCATATTGAAAATATTCGTTGAGGTTTTTTAAAGGTCCTTTATCTAAGAAAAATTGATATTGATCTTGCGTATCCATTTTAGGAAAAGAATACCAAGCAGAATCCGTTGGTTGATCTTTGTAAGTTCCGAATAACGAAACAGCTCTGAAATAACTTAATAAAAAAGCACCGTTGTGGTGAAAATCATCAAAAAAGAAATCGCCAATACAAGCTTGTGGTGAGGCTGCTTTTAAAGCTGGATGCGCATCAATCGTAGAAACGGTAGCGTAGTGCCCAGGATATGAAATTCCCCATGTACCAACTTTTCCGTTATTGTTAGCAACGTTTTTTACTAACCAATCAATTGTATCATAGGTATCGGTAGTTTCATCGGCTTGTTTAGGTGTTTTGTTAGGAATATAAGCACGCATATTATCATACACGCCTTCGCTCATCCAACGACCACGAACATCTTGATATACCACAATATTTCCTTCTTTCATTAAAATGGTATTCGGACCAATTTTGGTTTTAAATTTACCGTCTCCATAAGGCCTAGAACTGTAAGGTGTTCTTTGCATTAAAATAGGGTAGGTTTTACTCGTGTCTTTAGGGGTGTAAATAGTAGTATGTAATTTAACACCATCTCGCATGCTAATAGTTACTTCTTTTTTTGTGAAATTATCCTTAACATAAGTGTCTTTAGGGGTTTGAGCAGTTGTTTGTTTTAAATCTTTTTTAGTACAGCTTACTATAAAAAGTAGTAAAAAAGCAAGTTTTAAAAAGTGTTTCATACGGTTTTGTTGATTAATAAAGAGTTATAAAAATAGCGATTCTTTTTTTAAGAATAAAAAAACACCAGTAATATATATTACTGATGTTTTAATAAAAGTCGGGGGGTAATACCTACTATTTATTAGGATTTAAAATAGTATTAACCCTGTCAGCAGCATCCTGTAAGTGGTAACGTGTAATTGTGTTACGAGCGTTAGGAATACTTCTTTTAATATCTTTTTGGATTCTTTTTAATTCGCCTCTAACGACTGCTTTAATATCAGACTGACTAATATTTACAGCAGTTTGTTTAAAATATCCACCGTTTCTTCTTACACCATTTTGATTTTTAGCTTTGTTTAATAAAAAGTCTAAACGATCTAAATGAGCTCTTTGTAAATTTCTTCTGTAACCATCAATTGTTTTGTTACTGTATAATTCAGACCAAACACCTTTTCTAAGATCACTCATCATATTTACAATACTATAAGCTTTGTTACCGTTTAAAATTTCATTTTCAATTAAACGAGTTAAACGACCGGTCTTTAAAATTTTATTTAAAGTACGTACTTGTAAACTTCTAATTTCATCTACAGAACCAGAATATTGTGTTTTAGAAATAATATTTTGATCGATTAACCAAGTAGGCGTTTTAAACAATTCGTTGTTCACAAAAGTTAACGCTCTTTTTTGATGTTCTTTTGGTGTATGCGTATAAACAGCGCCTTCTTGATCGGCAGTTTTAAAGTTTTCGTAAACTCCACCAATATTAGAACTTACATGTCCCATATATCTGTTAAACTGACCAACTAATTGACCATACATTGTTTTTAACTCTTGATAGTCTTCACCGTTTTCGGTAGTCCATTCTTCTAACCTAGGTAAAATACGCTGTAAGTTTTTAATACCGTACGCACTTGCTTTCATAGCATCATCACCTAAATCTTCAGTTTGTGAACTAGGATCGATAGTATTTCTTGATTGTTGATGACCGAATCTATAAATAGGATCTCCTTTTTTGTCGGTAATCCATTTATTTAAGATTTCTTTTTCATCCTTAGCAGTTGTATTTAAAATAGGACGGTAACCCCAGCTCATTGCATACTTATCATAAGGCCCGATGTTTGGCATTAAAGCAACACCTTTATCTTCTGGTTGCGCTACGTAGTTAAAACGTGCATAATCCATAATAGACGGAGCTGTACTAAATTTTTTAGTAAAACTAGCAGAACGTAAAGAATCTACTGGGTAAGCGGCAGAACTACCCATGTTGTGAGGTAAACCTAAAGTATGACCAACTTCGTGAGAAGATACAAAACGTATTAAACGCCCCATAATTTCATCTTTAAACTTGTTTTTTCTAGCTTCAGGATTAATGGCCGCAGTTTGAATAAAGTACCAGTTATGTAATAAGGTCATTACATTATGATACCAGTTAATATCAGATTCTAAAATTTCTCCCGAACGAGGATCACTAACGTGTGGTCCGTTTGCATTCGGAATCGGAGATGCTAAATAACGAACAACAGAATAACGAACATCTTCAGGACTCCATTCTGGATCTTCCTCTTTCGTAGGTGCATCCTTAGCAATAATTGCATTTTTAAAACCTGCAGCTTCAAAGGCAACTTGCCAATCTTCTATACCTTCTTTTATGTATTTACTCCATTTTTTAGGCGTAGCTCTATCAATATAATAAACGATTTGTTTTTTAGGTTCTACTAATTCACCTCTTTTAAACTTCGCTAAATCTTCATCTTTAACTTCTAAACGCCATCTGTCTAAATAAGTAACAGATTTACTTTTTTGAGTATCTAAACCATAATCTGTTTGTGAGCTTGTAAACCAACCAACACGTTCATCGAAATAACGACGCTTCATAGGTACTTTAGGAAGTAAAATCATAGAATTACTTAACTCTAAAGAAACGGCACCAACACTTGAGTTTGATGGTGCTTTACCTGCAACATATGTTTTTACATGGCGAACTTCAATGTTTTGAGGGTAACTACTCATACGTTCGATGTACGAACGATCTTTATCCATTTTAGTAATCTTGTAAGCTTTTCTTCTAAACTGAGGAAATCCGATTGCTTTAACATCCGAAGAAAATAGAGGAGTTGCATCAATAACAGTCGCAGTAGAGTCTTTGCTAAATGCTTTTATAGGAAAAGCATATAAAATAGGCTCGAAGTTAGAGTTTGTAACTGCTTCATGAATTGGTAAGATAGAATCGGCGACAACATTATGAGAAACTACGCGTAATAATATTTTTTTTTGCTTCTTCTCCCAACGTAAAACTTGTGTGTTTTGTTTACCTCCACCAAAACCAATTCCGCTTGCGGTTTTAGCAATCCTGGTAACCATTAACATTTCTCTATTTAAAAGAGAATCTGGAATTTCAAATAAATAATTGCTGTCTTTTGAGTGAACTTTAAATAAACCTTCGTCAGTTTTATGTTTTTTTGTAACAACCTTGCTATAAGGTTTTATGGCATTTTTATCTGGTTTGCTTTTAGGTTTTGCCGTTGAAGTTTTTTTGTCGTTTTTCTTCTTCTTTTTCTTTCTTTGAGCTTCTGAATTTACAGTAAAACCTAAGAAAAAGATTACAATCAATATTTTTGAAAGTAGTTTTTGTGTCATTTTTATTATGCTTGAATTATGAAATCCGAAATTAATTAAATCAAATTATTGTTATTCTTAATTAAATGTTAAAGAATAAGTGTTTTTTTTAGATATAAGATTGAAAAAAATGAATAAAACGAAACGTTATTACTTGTTTAAAAGTGAGGACTTTATTCCTAAAAACCTTGTACCTTTGTAGCGCATGGGAATAAGACGAGTTTCAGATTGGTTACCGACTACAAATAAGGAGGTTAAGTTAAGAGGATGGGAAGAATTAGATGTAATTCTTTTTAGTGGAGATGCATATGTAGATCATCCATCATTTGGTCCTGCAGTAATAGGGCGTATACTAGAAAGTTACGGGTTGCGTGTTGCAATTGTGCCACAGCCTAGTGTAAACGATAATTTACAGGATTTTGAGAAGTTAGGGAAACCAAGATTATTTTTTGGAGTAACAGGAGGATGTATGGATCCGATGGTGAGTAATTATACGGCAAGTAAACGTCGTAGAGATAAAGATGCGTATACACCAAACGGAGATAAAGGATTTAGACCTGATTATGCAACTTCAGTATACTCGAAAATATTAAAAGATAAATTTCCTGATACACCTGTATTAATTGGAGGTATTGAAGCTTCTTTAAGAAGAGTAACACATTACGATTATTGGTCTGATAAATTGTTGCCAACTATTTTAGAAACTTCTAAAGCAGATATGTTGGTTTACGGAATGGGAGAACAACCTTTACGTGAAATAGTAGAGTTATTACAAAAAGGTGTTCCGTTTTCGAGCTTAAAAACGATTAAACAAACAGCTGTTTTTGTTGATAAAGGAGAGGATATTCCTAAAAATAAAAACTGGGAAGATATAGATATTAATTCTCACGAGGCTTGTTTAAAGGATAAAAAAACATTTGCATCTAACTTTAAAGTAATAGAGCAAGAGTCTAATAAATTAAAGGCACGTCGTATTTTTCAGAAAGTAGGAGATAAGAGGTTGATGATAAATCCGCCTTACCCTACAATGACTGAAAAGGAAATAGATGGATCTTTCGATTTACCTTTTACACGTTTGCCGCACCCAAAATATAATAAAAGAGGGCCAATTCCGGCTTTTGAAATGATAAAATTTTCTATTAACATTCACCGTGGATGTTTTGGAGGATGTAGTTTTTGTACTATTTCTGCACACCAAGGAAAATTTATAGCAAGTCGTAGTCAAGAATCTGTTTTAAGAGAAGTTGACAAGGTTGCTGAAATGGATGACTTTAAAGGTTATTTATCTGATATTGGTGGGCCATCTGCCAATATGTATAAGATGAAAGGTAAAATACAATCTATCTGTGATAAATGTGTTGCACCTTCTTGTATATCGCCAGTAATATGTAGTAATTTAGATACATCTCACAAGCCATTAACAGAATTATATCAAGCCGTTGATAAGCATCCGAAGATAAAAAAATCGTTTATTGGAAGTGGAATTCGACATGATATGTTAGTGCCTGAATTTAATAAAAATGCAGATCCGAAAGAGTTAGATGCCTACACCGAAGAGGTAATGACAAAGCATATTTCTGGACGATTAAAAGTAGCGCCAGAACACACATCTGACCCTGTTTTAAAATTGATGCGTAAACCGTCATTTAAATATTTTCACATGTTTAAAGAGCGTTTTGATCGTATTAATATAAAGAAAAAATTAAAATTACAGTTAATACCTTACTTTATATCTAATCATCCTGCTTGTGAAAAAGAGGATATGGCAAATTTAGCTGCCGAAACAAAAGAGATGGGATTTCAGTTAGAGCAGGTACAAGGTTTTACGCCAACGCCAATGACTGTTGCAACGGTAATTTACTATAGTGGTTTTCATCCGTACACTTTAAAGCCAACGAAAACACCTAAAACAGCTAAAGAAAAAGAAGATCAGCACAAGTTTTTCTTCTGGTATAAGAAAGAAAATAAAGATTGGATTCGTAACACACTTAACAAAGTAGGAAGACAAGATTTATTGAAAGTTTTATTACCTGAAAACAATTCTTGGAAGAAAAATAAATCAGCAAAAGAAACAAAAAATACTTTTGATGACGCTGTTCCTTTTAATCAGCGTAAAAGTAAAAACTATAGAGCGCCTAAGGCTAAGAGTGGTTCTAAGAAAAGAAGAAAATAAGCTTAATAAAGATATTTAGATAAAACTTAGTGTGTAAAAGCACTAAGTTTTTTTGTTTAATAAATAAGCTATTGACACCTTTTAGCAGTATCGTTATTGACTTATTTTATTCTTTTTGATTGTGTTGTGAAAGATAAACCTTGTTGTCCCATGGTTGAGTTCATTACGCCTTCAAACAAAGGTTCAGGACAGTTTTTTGGAATTTTCCATTCGATTATAAAGTTAGATCCTGTTCCTCCTTCAACATCTATCTCATCAATTATTATTTCGGTAGTTTCCATCGGGCTCAAATAAATTGGTTTATCAAAATAGGTGCGAATAGATTTACCGTGGGTATCAAAATATTCTGACTTTAACAAGTATATAGTATCAGTATCACTGGTATTTCTCATACTTATCATTGCTGTTAAATTATGTGTTTTGTGTTCTGAACTACTATAAATTTGTGAATAAATAGATAGGTATGATTTTCCGTATTCAAGAGAGTCTTTGGTACTTATATCTACATATCTTTTCGACCAATTCTCTGGGTTTACAGAACTGATTGCTTTTTTTTCATTACAACTAAAAATTAAAAAACTTATGAATAAAAGTAGAATGTATTTTTTCATTTTGATGCGGTATTATTGATTGTTAACAAGAGGAGCAGTATTTGCTAAATTAGTAGTAAAGTTATTAAAAAAAGAGTTAAAAATAGCGCAATTTCCTATCCACAAACTTTACAATCATCTTTGTCTTGTATTTCACCAACTAACTTGCCGTTTTCGTTTAAAACAAATCCACAGCAATCCATAAAACCTTGTGCTATTAGTTTACGTGCACGTTGAATTTGTGATTTAGTTGTAGGTAAACTCTGTTTTAAGGTATCAGCAACATCTTGTTGTTTTAAGCCTTTAATGTCTGATAAGAATAACGGATTTCTATATTTTTTTGGTAATCTTTCTAAGATGCCAAGTAAACAATCTTTTTCGGTATGCGAGGTTGTTTCTAAGCTTGTTTCAGTTTCGGAATTAGCCAATTCAAAAATCTTATTCGTACTCTTAAAATAGTCTATGATAGCGTTTCTAGCAATGGTAAATATCCAGGGCTTTAGTTTAGTAATGTCTTTTAGCGTATGAAGTTTGGTGTGTATTTTAATAAAAGTGTCTTGTAAAACATCTTCAGTAACCGTTGCATCCTTTACCTTACTTAAGATAAAATATTTAACGTCATCAGCATATTTTATGTAAACTTGATTTGTTGTCATTCTATAAATTTACAAAAATGTTATTACAAAGCTGAAGGTATTTTAAATAGAAAAGACTACAGCTTTGTAATAACAAAAGTTAACAAATATATTACTAACAATTACAGTTGTTGCAAGAACAGTTTTCGCAGGTGCAATTAGAGCAGTTACCTGTTTTACAACCGTCGCAATTACAAGTACATTGATTTTTATGTTTCATGATTTTTAAGTTTTATGTTCATATAGTAGACTTTTAAATGTTTAAAAAGATGCATTTATTTACCATTTTTTTCTAAAGAAAAAATAATCTTATGTAAACGCTAAAAAGACGCTTAAAACAAGTAGTTGTTTTAAGCGTCTTTTTTATTTAAAATTAGATGAACTCTTAATGAAAAGAATGATAAATGTTATTCAACACTTATAAGTTCGATGTCGAATATTAAAACAGATCCACCAGGTATTCCTGGCCTTCCATTACTTCCGTATCCTAATCTTGAAGGAACTAGTAAAACACCATTACCACCTTCTTTAAAATAAGTGATTCCTTCTGTCCATCCTTTAATAACTTGTTGTAAGTTAAAAGAAATACCAGCGCTATCACTTTCATCAAATGTTTTACCATTTAAAAAATAACCTTTGTACGCAACAGTTACGTTAGAGTTGCTTACGGGGCTTGTTCCAGAGCCTTCATTGTTTATAACATAGTATAAGCCGGAATTGCTTTTTTTAGCATCTAAATTGTTGTCAGCGATGTACTCAATAATATCAGCTTCGTTTTTAGTGTCGTAGTCAATAGAATCTTCGCTACACGATATAAATAATAATGCAATTAAGGTTACATAAAAATAAGATTTCATAAAAGGGTTTTTATAGTTTGATAAAAAATTAATTTACTTTTTCTCCATTTACAAAAGTTTCTAAAACTTTCGTGTTTGGTATTTTGTCGCCGTTAACAGTTACAATATCATTTTCTAAAATGATAAAATCGGCAAGTTTACCTACTTCAATACTTCCTTTTTCGGCTTCTTCAAAATTAGCAAAAGCGTTCCAGATAGTCATCCCTTTCAAGGCATTTTCTCTAGATAAAGCATTCTTCATTTGATATCCTTTTTCTGGATATCCTTTTAAATCTTTTCTGATAGTTGCAGCGTAATAGGTATGCAACGGACTTACGTTTTCGATAGGGAAGTCGGTTCCTAAAGCAATCATGCCATGTTGTTTTAATAAATCGTTATAAGCATAAGAACCTTTAATTCTTTCAGAACCTACACGTTCTTCTGCCCAGTACATATCGCTTGTAGCATGTGTTGGTTGAATAGACGGAATGATATTTTTAAATAAATGAAAATCTTTTAAATCAACAATCTGAGCATGTTCAATTCTCCAACGACGATTGTCTTTGTTTTTTAAGAATTTATTATAAGCTTTAAGCATTACATAATTAGCAGAATCACCAATGGCATGCGTGTTCATTTGATATTCAGAACTAGCAATTCTTTTTGCTAAACGTTGAAGGTCATCGTACGAATTTACTAAAGCACCAAAATGCCCTTTTTTATCAGAATACTCTTCTTTTAAAGCACCTCCACGAGAACCTAAAGCTCCGTCTGCATATACTTTTACCGAACGAACATGTAATTTATCAGTTTTAACAACACCTTTATTAAGGTAGTAATCTAAGTTTTTTTTATTGTTAGAAATCATTGCGTAAATACGCATTTTTAAATCACCGGTTTGTTGTAGGCTATCAATCAATTCAATTACTTGCCTATCTAAACCAGCATCATCAACGGTTGTTAAACCTAAGTCGAAACAAATTTTTTCAGCGTCTTTTAAAGCCTGAATTTGTTCTTGTTTATTCGGTTTTGGCACTTCAATGAAATTCATTGCATTGTCAATTAACACACCTGTAAGTTTTCCATCTTTCTTAAAGAATTCACCTCCATCAATTTTAGTGTCAATTGTAATACCTGCTAAATCGATAGCTGCTTGATTTACCAACATTGCATGACCGTCAATTCTACGAACTGCCACAGGAATACTAGGAAATAAAGCATCTAGTTTCTCTTTTGTAGGAAATTCTTTTGTTTTCCAATCATTTTGATCCCAACCACGACCAGTTATAAAAGTGGTGTTTTTTTCTTTTTGAAATTCAACTAACTTCTGTAATACTTCATCGTAACTTTTTGTACCGACTAAGTTTACTTTTTGCTGTTGTAAACCTAATCTGTAAAAATGACAATGTCCATCAATAAAACCAGGATATATAGCTTTATTTTCAGCATCGATAGTTTTTGATGAGGTGTATTTATCTTGTATTTCTTTATTAGTTCCTATAGCGATAAATTTACCGTCTTTAATCGCAAAACTTTCAGCCTTATCGAAATTAGAATTAACGGTATATGTGTTTGAGTTAATAACAATCGTGTCTACTTTTTCTTGTTGTTTACAAGAGGTAATAGCGATTGAAACGGCAATAATTAATAATGATTTTCTCATGAATTTGAATATATTAAATAAGCGATATATAAAAGTAAAAATTGTATTGGTAAGCGTATAATGGCAATTTTTTTAGATCCTATAGCAGGTTTTTCTTTAAATAAATCCCATATATGTAATGGTAAAAAAACGACCATTAGCACAAAAAAACCGATGGCTGCATTTTTTGCAGTAGCATTAAATAAAAGACCTATTCCGATTACAACTTCTATAAAGCCTGCAACATAGTTTACAGCTAGTTTAGGAAGTGGTTTGGGAATAAAACCATTAAAAAAACGTGGTTTTAAAAAATGCATAACACCTATGTAGGCAAAGAATAAACCAAAAATTATACGAAGAATTAATACTAAAATTGTCATCCGTTATGGTTTTATGGTTTCGTTATTATATAAATACTTGTCCATTAAATATACGATACTTGCCATTGACGCACTTCCTAACTCTAGTTCACGTTTGTTAACTTTATCGAAAGTATCGCTAGCAGCATGGTGATAATCAAAATAACGTTGAGAATCTGGTCGGTATCCAACCAAAGTAACATGATCGTCTTTTAAAGGACCAATATCAGCGCCACTTCCGCCTGCTGTTATATCATGTAATCCGTAAGGAGCTAATAATTTTTTCCAACTTTGTAATAATTGAAGGTTCTTGTCATTAGCATCTATAGAGAAACCTCTAGGTGTGTGACCTCCAGAATCAGATTCTAAAGCACCAATATGATTTTCGTTGTTCAGTTTTGCTAAACGTGCATATTCTGTAGCACCACGTAAACCGTTTTCTTCGTTCATGAAAAATACAATACGAATAGTATTTTTAGGTTTAATGTTGTTCTTTTTTAATAAGTAAGCAACTTCTAATGATTGTACAATTCCTGTTCCGTCATCATGAGCGCCATCACCTAAATCCCAAGAATCTAAATGCCCACCAATAACCATAATTTTATCAGGGTTTTCACTTCCTTTAATTTCTCCAACAACATTGTGTGACGGAGCGTCTGGTAGTGTTTCACAGCTTTGTTTTAAGTAAAACTTAAGTGTTGGATTCTCTTTTAAATGCTTGCTTAAGTTTTCGGCAGCTCTTGAGCTAATTGCAGCCGAAGGAATATATTCTGATTTAGGAATGTCTCCATACCCCATTGATCCGGTATGAGGATAATCATCTATTCCGTTTGTCATTGAGCGAACGATAACTGCTTTTGCGCCGAATTTACCAACAGCTGCTGCTCCGCCAAAACGCTGACCGACACATCCGCCGTAGGCTTTAAAAGTGTGAATTAAAGTATTGTCAAAAGCACCATTAAAGAAAACGATTTTACCCTTGGCTTTATCTCCTAATTTTTCAGCCTCTTCTAAGTTTTTTACTTCGATAACTTCTGCTGTAATTCCGCCAGTTGGTGTTGCAATAGAACCTCCTATAGCACAAACAGGAACATTAATTTCTACTCCGTTAAAGCTATAATTTGCAACTTCTTTTTCTCCACGAACCCAATGCGGTACCATAACAGGTTGTAGCCAAACAGAGTCTAAACCAACTTCGTTCATTAATTTTTCACTCCAAACAACAGACTTTGCTGCTCCTTCTGAGCCGGATAAACGGCTACCTACATTTGTAGTTAAGTCTCGTAACCATTCGTACGATTTTCCTTCGGTTAAGGCGGCGTTGAATAAGTGTTTTATTTGAGTTGAATCTATTTTTTCTTCAGTAGAAAAAACATTAGAAGTTAAAGGTGTTTCTTTTTTTTCTGTATTACAAGAAATTACAAACAACCCTGAAATTAATAAGAGAGATAATTTTTTCATTTATGACACTGTTTTAAAGTGCCATAAATGTAAGTTTTATATTTTTAATCGTAAAGTGATCGTAAAGATTTTGATTTGTAGTTGTTTACTTTAAATTAAGCCTAACTATTCTTTGTAAATAGTTAGGCGTAATTATATTTAGATTGTTTTTTTAGAAAAGAGAATCAAATTTCCAAGTTAAACCTCCCATTGCTTGGAAACCTTGTACATTAAAATTATTAAATCTTTGGTAACTGTTATTTAGCGCATTATTAAGGTTTAAAAACACAGAAAACGAGTCGTTAAAATGGTATCCACCATTAAAGTTAATGTCAAAATAACCATCTAAGTCTATAGTTGAGAAATTTTGCGAAGGCAATACTTCGTATAATTTTCCTTTTCGTTGGCCGACAAAAAAGAAGTTAGCACCTGCAAACCATTTTCTTGTTTTATACGTTCCGAAAAGTTCTCCTTTTATTTTTGGAGCGTTCCATGCTTCAAGCTCATTAGTTAATGTAAACTTATTAAATTGACCGTTTAAGCCTACACTTAAGTTTTTAATTCCGTCGAAAGCAATTTCACCAAAGAAAGATACTTGTTTAATATCGTCGTATGTGGTGTTAAATGAGTTTCCGTAATCATATCCGAAGAAAGAAAAAGCATCTGTTCCTGCAATATTATTTCCGTTAGATTTTGATTGGTTTAAAGCAAAAAAAGCATTGTTTTCAATATCGGCATAACTTGCTTTTAAATTATAACTAAACTGAAAATCTAACTTTCCTCTTATTCCTGCAAAGAGATCGTATTTCTTGTTGGTTTGCTGTATGTTTTGAGTAGGAGAGACGTACGGATTTTTTGTTGATAATGATTTGTAAGTGTTTGTTTCTAAATCTCCTGAAGCACCAATAAAAACGCTTGCAAAATCGTTTACAATAGGATAAGAGATTTCTAAATCAGGATACACAAAGAAATTTGTATCGTTATTCTCTAAATCTAAAGAGACATACGTTTTTGCTCCTATTTTTATAGCTAAATCTTGTACTTTAAAATTATACGTTGGGTGAATACCTGCAGTAGCAAAACTATGTTTTAACTCGGTTTGAGTTTCGTAGTTTTTTTCAAATTTAGTTCCTAAATAACTTAATGTTGTGTTTATATATAAATCATTTAACTGACGGTGAAAATTATTTAATGGAAATTTAAATTCCGCATTTGCATCAATTAAAAACTCATTACTACTTAATGCATCTGTAAAAAATGAAATACTACCATTTGCTTCAGTAAGATTAGAATCATCGAATTTAATGGTCCCAAAAACCTTAAAGTAAGTATAGGCTTGTTCTTCTTCAATATTGCTAATAGTAGCGTTAGTAAAAGGTATGTTTGTTGGTAAACCATACCAATTGTGCTTGTTTCGTTCAGCGCTTATACCTGTTTTCCAATTTAAATAACGTTCTTGTTGTGCATAAAATAAGTTTAAACTCATATCGTAATATGTACTACTAAGAGCTGTGTTTTCAACAGGGTCTGCAGATAGAAGAAATTTTAAATGCGCTCCGAATTCACTATCGTAACTTTCGTTTCTTCTAACATAAGCTTCCAAAAAAGGAGTTATTTTATTACCGAAACCAACAGATAAGTAATTAGGATATAATAGTTCTCTTTTACCTAAATCTACTTTTTTCATCACACCACTTTTTGGAATAAAAGTAGAGGCAACAGGGACTGAAAATATTTTGTATTCTAATTCTTTTTTCTGTGTTTCTTTTGTGTGTTTTATAATAGGTTTTTGCTTTATTTTAAAAGCATCGGTAATTTTAGGAACGTATGATGTAACTACATTAACTACCTCTGTTTTTATAATAGTGTCATTTGCTTTTTCTGTGGTTTTCTTTTCTTGTGCATTTGCAATTGATATTGCAAATAAAACAAATAAACCTAAGTGTTTCTTCATTGATATAATCATTGAACTCTTTTTTGTATTTAACAAATTTTAGTTTTGGGTAGTTACCGATTCGTTTGTTTTTGCTTCTTTATTTTTTATAGAACGAAGCTCGTTTGTAGCTTCTTCTGTAACATCTTTGTATTGCGTAAAGTTTTTAATAATGTTTTCTAAGATGTAGGTTGCTTGGTAAGCATCTTTTAAAGCATAATAATTTTTAGCCATTACAATGTAACTTTTAACTCCCCAGTATTTGTAAGAAGAATAGTTGGCTATTAAATTTTGCACTGCTTTGTTAGATGCTTCATAGTCTTTATTTTCATTTAAAAAGAATGCATTATAGTACAAGCTTTCAGCTTTTAGTTCGCCAGTAGCTTTTTTACTAACTTCATTAAAAAACTCTTCAGCGGTTAAAAAGTCATTGGTTTTAAAAGCGGAACGCGCATAGATTATTTTAGCATCTTCAGCAACGTTTGTATCTATTTTATCGGTTCCTAAAACCTTTTCGGCATAGGTAATAGCGTTGGCATATTCTTTTTTATTATAATACCCTTTCATTAAATTACTTTGCGCAAATATTATGTTCTGCGGATAATTAGCTACGGTTTCTAATTGCTTTAAAAGTTGTATTCCTTTATCCCAATTTTCTTCTTCTAAATAGATATTAGAAAGTTTGGCTAATGATTCTTCAGAAAATTCACTTTTATTTTGATCTACAACATAGGTGTAGTGTGGTACTGCATTTTTAAATTGCTTGTTGTTATTATACGATTGCGCTAAATAGAAATGAGATTTTAAAGCATGTAATCCGTTAGGGAAAGTTAAAAGATATTTATTGAATCCTTCAATGGCTTTTGCGGTATCGTTTTCTAAAAACTTGTTTTCTGCAGATTGATAAGTAGCATTGTCTAATTCTGCATCTGTAACATTTATAAATTTTACGTTTTTAACCCAAACAGCATATTCATCTACTTTACCAATATCAATATATACATTTTTAACATTGGTAACAGCCTGTTTTGCTTCTTTAGAGTTAGGGTGCTTCGCAACAACTTCTTTATATTTTTCTAAAGCTTTTTTATTTTGATTACTGTTATAGTACAACAATCCTTGACGTAACAGCACATTAGGAATATAGTTGCTATTAGAATGTTCAGATAATAAACGATTGTACGTTTTTTGAGCTTTTACAGCATTGTTTGTTGCAGTATAGGTTGTAGCTAACTGAAACAAAGCATCATCTTGTAGTTGAGAACCTCCGTAATCGTTAACAAGCGTTTGTAAGTCTTTTATTTTTGAGTCATTTTGCCCCATAAATCCATAACTCATCGCAGTTTGGTATTGGGCGTAATCTGCACCTACACCGCCTTCGTTAATTACTTTTTTATAAGAGTTAATTGCTTTTAAGTAGCTTTTAGAAGCATAAAAAGAATCACCTAATCTATTTGAAGCATCATCATTTAAATTATTGTCATCTAATTTTATCGCTAAAAATTGTTGAAAATGTTTTGCAGCATTTTCATAGTTTTTTTGTTTAAAATAAGTGTAAGCAATATTATAATCTAATTTTTTTGTATCTTCTAAATCTTTATTTGTAATTAATAAAAAACTGGTTAAGGCTTTGTCATAATTACCTAATAAGTACTCTGTTTCAGCTAACCAAAAATTCCCTTTATTATTAATTACGGAGTTTGCAGAAAGAGTTGCTTTGTAAAAATAAGGTTTAGCAGCAGCTAATTTATTTTCATTAAATAATTGAATACCTCTATACAACGATACTTCATTTGCAATGTTGTCGTTTTCTACAGACTTTACACTACTTAAATAATCTAAAGCGCCTTGGTAGTCTTGTTGATGTAAATAAGAGGTAATTAATAATTCGTTTATTTCAGATGCATTTGGTGAGTTTGGATATTTTGCTAAAAAACCTTTTAAAACATCCGGAACACTCTCATAAGGGTTTCCTTGTTCGTAACTCAATTTTGCATAACTTAACGAAGCACTTTCAGTTATTTTAAGATCAAATTCCATTTCGCTTGCATTTTTAAATGCATTTAAAGCTGCTGGTTTTTTTTGCAATTCTAAATAACATTCACCTAAATGATAGTAAGCATTCTGAGCAACTTTATTGTTACCGCCAATAATTTTATTAAAATTACCAATAGCCTCTTCATAGTTTTTTTGCTGATAATAAGCGTAACCTAAATAATAATAATCGGTATTAGTCCACTTCCCATTTTTACCTTCATAGGCTGTTAAGTAAGGAATTGCCTGATCGTATTTTTTAAGATTAAAATAGCTCTCACCAATTATTTTAGAAACCTGAGAAATTTCTTTTTCATCTTTTGATTCTTTTAAAAGGTTTTCTCCAATTTTCACAGATTTATCAAAACGCCCAGCTTTAAAACTAATATCTAAAATATAGTAATTTGCTTTTGCTTGGTAAGTAGCATCGTTTGCTAGCTGACTTAAATTATCTTCGGCTTCACCAAAATTTTCTTGTTTGTAAGCAATATACCCGAAGTAATAACGTGCATCATTACCATAAATAGGGTTTCCTAACAAGGTTTGAAAACGAGATTTGGCATCTTTTAAATAATTAGATACCAATAAAGCATAACCCATTTTATAATTTAACTCATCTCTTTCTGGTTGACTTAATAACTTGTCATTTACTTTTTGATACCATTTTAACGCGTGTGCAGCTTTTCTGTTAGCAAAATAATAGTTACCCACATTTATAAAAGCCTTCTCTTTTTTGTTATTATAAGGGTGGTTTTCTACAAATTCTAATACTTTATCATCTGCATTGTCTTGTGTTAATTTTATAGCACACATTGCATCATAATAATCGGCATCAGCTTTTCGATTTTCATGTTGATTAGCATTTCTAGAAACTTCACTAAACAGTTCTTGCGCAGCGGCGTAGGCTTTGTTGTTGTAAAGTTTTATAGCTTTGTGGTAATCAGATGTAATTTCTGAATTAATAGCAGACTCTTGTGCCGTTATGGTTATTGAAAAAGCGATTAAAAATAGTGAAAAACAACTTTTTTTTAAACAAATAAATCTCATATATCTTAGTTCTCTAAAAGGTATAACGCACCTTTTCTGTTTTTGTTGGTAAACAATGCATCAAAAATAAGAAATGTTATAGAATTAAGTAATAAAATTTTAGATTTGTAAAAACGAATCGATATATGGAAAGACCTGTTTTACATCTTGAAAATGCTGATATTTATCAGCAAGACAACTTAGTATTATCAAAAATTAACTTCAGATTAAATAAAGGTGATTTTTATTACTTGATAGGAAAGACAGGAAGCGGAAAAAGTAGCTTGTTAAAAACCTTGTATGGCGATTTGCGTTTACAAAGAGGTTTGGGTGAAATTGTAGGTTTCGATTTAAAGAAAATGAAAGAGAATGATATTCCTTTTTTAAGGAGAAAATTAGGGATTGTTTTTCAGGATTTTAAACTTTTAAATGATAGAAACGTTTTTGAAAACTTAGAATTCGTTTTAAAAGCTACTGGATGGAAGGATAAAACCGAAATGAAAGATAAAATATACGAGGTTTTAGATAAAGTAGGAATGAAAGAAAAATACTACAAAAAAACATTCGAACTTTCTGGAGGTGAACAACAACGAGTTGCAATTGCAAGGGCATTGTTAAATGATCCTGAGTTAATTTTAGCAGATGAACCTACGGGTAATTTAGATCCTAAAACATCGCTTGAAGTAATGAATTTATTAAATGAAATTCATAAAAGCGGAAAAACCATATTAATGGCTACGCACGATTATCAGTTAATTGTAAAGTTTAAGCAAAAAACTCTTAAGTGTGAAGGCGGAGAGTTGTTTGAAGTACAACAACAACAAACAGTTTAGTTTTAAATAAAAAACCCACTTCACGAATGAAGTGGGAAAATTGCTATGAAAAACTATGAAAAAGAAACACTACTAAATGCTTCCTTATAATTAAAGACGCTATCTTTTAAAGAACCTTACACGTTTGTCATAAAATTTAAATTTTTTTTAAAATAAAACCCTGAGTAGTTAAAATACTCAGGGTTTATATATTAAAGAGCTTAAAATTATTTTACAAATTTAAAGCAGTATTGTTGTTTTTAACAGCTTCTGCAGATGCAGTTAAGTGTACTTTTTCAGCATCAGATAAATTAATCTCAACGATACTTTCAATTCCGTTTTTACCTAAAACAACAGGAACTCCGATACATAAATCAGACAAGCCATATTCACCATCTAATAAAGTAGAACAAGGGAATATTTTTTTGGTATCACAAGCAATAGCTTGTACCATACCAGAAACTGCAGCACCTGGTGCATACCAAGCAGAAGTACCTAATAAACCAGTTAATGTAGCACCACCAACTTTAGTATCTTGCATAACTTGCTCTAATCTTTCTTCTGATAAAAATTCAGAAACAGGAACAGAGTTACGAGTAGCTAAACGCGTTAAAGGAACCATTCCTTTGTCAGAGTGACCTCCAATAACCATTCCATCAACATCAGATATAGGAGCGCCTAAAGCTTCCGCTAAACGGTACTTAAAACGAGCAGAATCTAAAGCCCCACCCATACCTATAATTCTGTTTTTAGGTAATCCAGTGGCTTTGTGTACTAAATAAGTCATTGTATCCATTGGGTTAGAAACCACAATGATAATAGTGTTAGGAGATTGTTCTACTAAGCTAGCCGCTACCGACTTTACAATACCAGAATTGATACCTAATAATTCGTCACGAGACATACCAGGTTTACGAGCAATACCAGAAGTAATTACACAAACGTCAGACCCTGCAGTTTTACTATAATCTCCTGTAGTACCTGTTATTTTTGTGTCAAAACCATTTAAAGAAGCTGTTTGCATTAAATCCATTGCTTTACCTTCAGCAAAACCTTCTTTAATATCTACTAATACAACTTCTGATGCGAAATTTTTAATAGCAATGTACTCTGCACAACTTGCACCTACAGCACCTGCTCCTACAACTGTTACTTTCATTTTTTTTATATTTTTAATTGTGATGAATTAATTTAAGTTGCACAAAAATAACGATTTGACTATGGATATAAAAACAAAACCCCATTGAAATTTCAATAGGGTTTTGTAGGTGCTTAGTTGAGATTATTTTTTAGACATCATTTTTGTGTATTCTAAAATATATTCACTAAAATATCTCCATTTAATATCTTTTAAAGGATACTTTTTAACAAACTCTTCGCAATCTCCAAAAAGCTTTTCGTATCTAACATCTAATTCTCTTTTATGCATCCAGTAAATAACACCGTCTTTCTTAATGTAATATGACTTAGCAAGACCTCCTGCAACATTAAATCCAGCAAAACCAAGCTTTGTTGTTTCTTTAGCAAAAGGATCACCAAAAACTTCTAAATACTTACTAAACGTTGGGTTGATTAGCTGCATCATATATTCTCTTTTTTTCTTTTTATTTTTTAAAGAAACTTCTTGGTTTTTAAAATATATATATCCTTGGTTAATAATTTCGTTATCTAAATCTGTTCTTTCCCATTGTCTTACATCATAAATGTGTCTAAAAGATTTAGAAAATTTTTCTATACCTCCAGGAAATAAATACATTTCTTTTATTTGGTCAGAATCAAATTTTAACTTTTTCCCTGTTTGTTCGTCTTTAATTTTTATGTAATAAATCTGACCTTTTTTTCTGTCGACATCTTTTTTGTACCCTTCTATTCTTTTTCCATCTTTTAAAACAACAACTGAAAGCTTTTTACCTGAATAACTATTATATACTTTGTCAAAAAGATCTTTCCCTTCTAATTTATCAGAAGTTTCGTTTTGAGCATTTGTAATGAGGCTGCAAGTCATAATTAATAAAATAAAAATTTTTCTCTTCATAATTTTTGTGTGTAAATTAATTTCAGATTCGAAAGTATAAAAATAAAAAAGAATCTTATTTATAAATAAGATTCTTTTTTTGATGTTTATTTTATGAATAAATATTATCTAAAGCTAAAAGCGATACCTGCGTTTACAGAATTATATTCTTGCATTGTATAACTTCCAAATATTTTAAAGAAACCTAAGCTTAAGCGAGTTCCTATAGTTGCATTAAATCCACTAGTACTTGTGCTTAATGATAATGGGTTTTTACCAAGGTCTTCCCTAACAATAACTGAAGGTATGGTTGAAGACTCATAGTTGGCAACAAAGCTGTCACCTTTTAAATCTAAATCAGTACTTCCTCCGTTGTATCCAACTCCTCCATAAAAATTAATAATAGGAAAATTAATAGAAGCAATTGCTTGAACAGTATACGAGTTTAATTTAAACTGAGTGATACCATTTCTAACCTCTATATTACCATCTACATCACCTATTGTGTAATCTACATTCATATTAGTGTATGCAGCTAATAAAGAAACATGTAAAGGCAGTTTATCTAAGGGGCCAAACCAACTTGTAATTTCTTTTTTTAATCCAATACCAAATAAGCTACCCTTAACATCATCAGAACCAACTTCTGGTACATAACGAACCATTGCTTCTAATTTAAAAGGAAGTCCTAAACCAACTTGTATAGAAGGTGCAGGTACAGCACTGGCAGGTAAATCTTCTTTTACTCCGTTAGGCATTGTAAAATCAGCAGAAACTGTTTGTCCGTTTACCGTAGTTTCATATCTTAAATCAGCATGTGTAATATCTTCACTCCCCGCAACGGTAGGAGATGAGGTAACACCGTTTGTAACTGTTGTGTTACTTGATAGGTTTAACTTAGCAATGTTAAAAATTTCATCTTTTGAAGGAATAAAAGAAATGTTAGCTCCTATTGTTATATCGAAACCAAATTTTTTATGAACCTTAGCGGTATGGTACCAACCATTATTCATGCTGTAAATAAATCCTTTCATGGCAGGGTTTAAATAAGCGTTCGTTAATTTTGCAGCATCTTCTTTTGCTAAAAGAATTGATTCTAATTCTTGTGCTTTTACGTTTAAGGCTAAAGTTAAAAGAGTTACTATAGATAAAATTATTTTTTTCATTTTACTAAGTTATTAATTAGTTTGAAGCAAATGTATGAAAAAAGCTCAATCTTTTAAGATTGAGCTTTTTATAGTTTTATAATAAAAAAATGTTATACATCGATATTTGCATATTTCGCATTACGTTCGATAAAATCTCTACGTGGTGGTACTTCATCTCCCATAAGCATAGAGAAAACTCTGTCTGCTTCTGTTGGGCTGTCAATAACAACTTTACGTAAAGTTCTAAATTCTGGGTTCATGGTTGTGTCCCATAATTGGTCTGCATTCATTTCTCCAAGACCTTTATAACGCTGTACGTTTACAGAGCCTCCCATGTTTTTAGCAATAACATCACGTTGGTTATCATCCCAAGCATATTCTCTTTTTTGTCCTTTTTTTACTAAATATAAAGGAGGTGTTGCAATATAAATATAACCTTGCTCTACCATTTCTCTCATATATCTAAAAAAGAAGGTTAATATTAAGGTAGCAATATGCGAACCATCTACATCGGCATCACACATAATAACTACTTTATGATAACGAATTTTAGATAAGTTTAAAGCTCTTGGGTCTTCTTCTGTTCCGATAGAAACTCCTAAAGCCGTAAACATGTTTTTGATTTCTTCGTTTTCAAAAACTTTATGTTGCATTGCTTTTTCAACATTTAAAATCTTTCCACGTAGTGGCAAAATAGCTTGAAAATTACGATCTCTACCTTGTTTTGCTGTTCCACCTGCCGAATCTCCCTCAACTAAGAAAATTTCACATTGTGCTGGATCTGTTTCAGAACAATCTGATAATTTACCAGGCAAACCACCAATACTCATTACGGTTTTACGCTGCACCATTTCACGTGCTTTACGTGCTGCATGACGAGCATTGGCTGCTAAAATTACTTTCTGAACAATGATTTTTGCATCATTAGGATTTTCCTCTAAGTAGTCCGTTAACATTTCTGAAACTGCTTGAGAAACAGCAGCGGATACTTCTCTGTTACCTAATTTTGTTTTTGTTTGTCCTTCAAATTGTGGTTCTGCTACTTTTACAGAAACAATGGCTGTTAATCCTTCACGGAAATCATCACCAGCAATTTCAAATTTTACATTTTTAAGTAATCCAGATTCGTCAGCATACTTTTTTAAAGTGTGTGTTAAACCTCTTCTAAAACCAGATAAGTGTGTTCCTCCTTCGTGCGTATTAATATTATTTACATAAGAATGTAAGTTTTCTGAATACGAAGTGTTGTAAACCATGGCAACTTCTACAGGGATACCATTTTTTTCACCTTCCATAGAAATGATCTTGGCAGTTAACTGCTCACGAGTAGAATCTAAATATTTAATAAATTCAGGTAAACCTTCATCAGAATGAAATACTTCCGAAATAAAATTACCTTCATCATCTGTTGTTCTCTTATCCGTTAAGGTAATTGTAATCCCTTTGTTTAAGAATGATAACTCGCGCATACGAGTTGCCAATGTTTCGTAATTAAAGTCTGTAGTTTGCTTAAAGATTGATTTGTCTGGTAAAAAAGTTACAATCGTACCTGTAAAATCAGTTTCGCCTATTGTTTTAACAGGGTATAAGGCTTTTCCTTTAGAGTACTCTTGTTGCCAAATTTTACCTTCTTTATGAACTGTTGCTGTTAAAAGGTCTGAAAGTGCGTTTACACAACTTACACCAACACCATGCAATCCACCAGAAACCTTATAAGAATCTTTATCGAATTTACCACCAGCACCAATTTTTGTCATTACAACTTGTAATGCAGAAACGCCTTCTTTTTTGTGAATTCCTACAGGAATACCACGACCGTTATCTTTGGTTGTAATAGAGTTGTCTTCATTAATTGTAACATCAATTTTATCACAATAACCTCCCATTGCTTCATCAATAGAGTTGTCTACAACTTCGTAAACTAAGTGGTGTAAACCACGAATACCAACATCTCCAATATACATTGAAGGACGCATTCTTACATGCTCCATTCCTTCAAGCGCTTGAATACTGTCAGCTGAATAATTATGTTTTTTTTCTTCGCTCATGATAAGTGAATTAATTAAGTTTTAATTTTAATAAACAGTCTTTAGAAAGGAAAGTTTAACCTAACAAACTTACGTTTTTTTAAGGTGAATTAAAAGGTTTTAAGCGTTTGATAATGATTTTTCATGAGTTTAAGGAAGGTTGAAAAAAAGGGCTTAAAATGACTATAAAGTGCTTTAGTGTTAGTTTTTGTTTTTTTTAAGGTTGAATAAAAATATGTTTAAACAGAAAACCTCGCAAAAGCGAGGTTTTTGAATTGTGATTTTCATAAAAAAGATCTTTTAGCGCAAATTAATGGTCTTTTGAGCAACAGAAAGTCCTTCTAAAGAAATAATTACTTTGTGAATTCCTGGTGTTATATTTTTTCTGTCCACCTCTATAAATGAAACAACATCTAATGGTTCATTTTTATAATCTATAGTTAATTTACTGCTATATGTATTAGCTGTGCCTTTAGCACCTTTAATAATAACGATATTATTTTTAGAGTCTAAAACTTTTATGGAAATTCGTTTTTTTCCTTTATTAGCTATTTCATTTTTTAAAACATGAAAACTAATTTTAAAAGCATCTATTTTATTTTTATTTGTCGTTGTTGTAAACTTACTATTATTTCTTTTTCTCATAGTAAGCACTTCAACAATATTTAGTTTTAATAATTTAGCTTTATCAACTTTAGTAGCTAAAGAATTAATTTTAGTTGACAGTTTTTTCGTTAAATGCGTTTTTTTTGCAAGTGCTTTTTTGTCTTTTTTTAAGTCGCTATCTAATTCATCTACCGAATCTTTTAGGTTGATGATTTTATTAATTTCTAAAATTACTCTTTTAGATAATTTCTTGTTTTTTGCGCTTAATTTTTTGTAGTTGGCGGTTGTTTTTTCTAGCTTTTGTTCTAACTCTTTTTTTTCTTCAATGGATTTTTTAAGTCTAGAGCTTACCATTTTGTAATCGTAGTTTTTATTAAAAGCATAGGAAAAGGAGAGTGCTGTTGCTATAAATAATAATACAAGTAAAATTTTCTTTTTAATTTTTTGTGTACTCATTTTCTTTAGGGGGATTAGTTTTTAGAAAATATGCCTAAATATAAATAACTAACAATTATAAAAAAAATAAATAGTTGATTTTCATTTATTTATAGTGATGGTAAATATTTTTTAAACTAAGAAAGAAGGATGTTGTACGTTAATAACGTAAAAACCTCGCTTTTTTGCGAGGTTTTTTTGCTTTGTAATAATAAATTATCACGATAATCTAATTACTAAATCTTCAGAGTTAACCATTACTCCAGATTTTAAAACGATTTGTTTTATAGTTGTATCTTCTGTAGCTGTAATTGTAGTTTCCATTTTCATAGCTTCAATAATAAATAAAGGCTGGTTTTTAACCACTTTTTCACCTTCTTTTACTAAAATAGCAGATAACATTCCTTGTAATGGAGCGCCTATTTCTTTTGAATTACTTTTATCAGCTTTAGCGTTAATGATCTTATTTACTTTTATAGATTCATCTTTTATTTGCACTGCTCTTCCTTGACCATTCACTTTAAAATACACGGTAACCATTCCGTCTTCATTTGGTCTTCCAACAGAATCTAGAGTAATTAATAAAGTTTTTCCTTTATCTAATTCAACAACAATTTCTTCGCCTCTTTCCATTCCGTAAAAGAAATTCTTGGTTGGTAGGTTTAATAAACTATCGTATTTTAAATGTTTATTAAAAGTATCCGTAAATACTTTTGGGTATAATTTATAAGATAAAAAATCTGTAAAATCTATAGGCCTGCTTAAGTCGTTTTCAAATATTTTTTTAAAGTCATTATATTCTTTGTCGATATCTAAAGGCTCAATATGAGCATTTGGTCTGTCTGTGTATGGTTTTTGATCTTTTAAAATTAATTTCTGAAGATCTTTAGGAAATCCGCCAACTGGTTGTCCTAAATCTCCTTTAAAGAAACTAACTACCGATTGCGGAAAAGAAATTGTATCACCACGTTCTAAAACATCCTGAACCGTTAAGTTATTACTTACTAAATACTGTGCCATGTCACCAACTACTTTAGAGCTTGGTGTAACTTTTACAATATCACCAAAAAGGTGATTTACATCGCCATACATTTTGGTAATTTCATGAAAACGATCTTCTAATCCTAATGCTTGTGCTTGTGGTTTTAGATTTGAGTACTGACCACCCGGAATTTCATGTTTAAAAACTTCACCAGAACCTGATTTTAAACCAGATTCAAACGGATAATAATATTCTCTTACTGTTTCCCAATAGTTAGAGTACTCGTTTAAAGAATCAATATTTAAATTACTTTCTCTATCATTAAATTTCATCATTTCTACAACCGAATTAAAATTAGGTTGTGATGTTAACCCTGATAATCCGCCAAGGGCGACATCCACCACATCAACTCCGGCTTCAATAGCTTTTAAATAAGTAGCTGATTGAATAGACGATGTGTCGTGTGTGTGTAAATGAATAGGAATATTTACTTCTTGCTTTAATGCAGAAACCAACTCGAAAGCTGCATACGGTTTTAATAAGCCAGCCATATCTTTAATTGCTAAAATATGTGCACCGGCATTTTCGATGTCTTTGGCTAAAGTGGTATAGTATTTAAGGTTGTATTTTGTATTCTTCGGATTTAAAATGTCGCCTGTATAACAGATTGATCCTTCTGCTAAACCATTCGTTTTATTACGAACATGCTCGATGCATGGCGCTATAGATTTCATCCAATTTAAAGAGTCGAAAATTCTAAAAATATCTACACCTTTTTCCCAAGATTGTTGCACAAAACTTTCAATTAAATTGTCAGGATACGCTGTGTATCCAACTCCGTTAGAACCTCTAATTAACATTTGAAGCAATACGTTTGGCATCGATTTACGTAACAATTGTAAGCGTTCCCACGGATTTTCTTGTAAAAAACGCATACAAACATCAAAAGTTGCGCCTCCCCAAACCTCCATACTAAAAATACCTGGGTTGTTTTTTGCGTAACCTTCTGCTACTTTTAACATATCAAAAGTTCGCATTCTGGTAGCTAATAAACTTTGATGTGCATCTCGCATCGTGGTATCTGTAAAATGAACTTTCTTTTCATTTTTTAACCACTGAGAAAATTTTTCAGGACCTAATTCTGTTAATAAATCTTTTGTTCCTTTAGGGAAGCTAGCATTTGCATCAAACTTAGGAACAATAGGTTTTACGAATGTTTTTGTTGGATCTATTTTTTTAACGTCCGGATTCCCATTTACAATAACGTCTCCTAAATAAGTAACTAATTTCGTAGCCCTATTTCTTGGAGCTTTAAAAATAAATAAATCAGGTGTTTCTTTGATGAAATTAACAGTTACTTCTCCTTTTCTAAAGGTTTCATGTTTTAGAATGTTGTCAAGGAAAGGCATGTTTGTTTTTACACCTCTAATTCTAAATTCGGCTAAAGCTCTACGAACTTTTCTACAAGCACCATCTAAAGTTCTGCTATTTGCTGTAACTTTTACAAGCATCGAATCGAAAAATGGCGAAATAACTGCGCCTTGATAAACACTACCAGCGTCTAAGCGAATTCCGAATCCAGACGCACTTCTGTAAGTCGTAATTTCTCCGTAATCTGGTTTAAAATCGTTTTGTGGGTCTTCAGTTGTAATTCTACATTGCAGGGCATAGCCATTTACTTTTACGGCTTCTTGGTTTGGTATTTTTATTTGTTGATCAGCTAGTTTATATCCACCAGCAATAAATAGTTGAGTTTTTATTAAATCTATATTTGTTACCACTTCGGTAACCGTATGTTCTACCTGAACTCTTGGATTTACTTCAATAAAATAGATGGCGTCATCATCGTCAACCAAAAATTCTACAGTACCAATATTATTATAATCAACAGCTTTACAAATATCGATAGCATATTTATAAAGCGCATCTTTTATTTCTTGTTTTAAATCAAATGACGGCGCAAATTCAATTACTTTTTGATAGCGACGTTGCACAGAGCAATCGCGTTCGAAAAGATGTACTGTGTTTCCGAAATTATCGGCAACAATTTGAATTTCTATGTGTTTCGGATTTTCTACAAATTTCTCCAAAAAAACGGTGTCATCTCCAAATGCATTTAGTGCTTCACGCTTACTTTCGTTAAAAGCTCTTTTTAATTCGTCGGCTTTTCTAATAACACGCATTCCTCTTCCGCCACCACCAGAAGCAGCTTTTAACATAATTGGATAGCCAATTATTTCAGCTTCACTTAAAGCAACATCAATATTTATTAAAGGCTTTTCGTTACTTCTTATTACGGGAATGTTATTTGCAACAGCAACCTCTTTTGCTGTAATTTTATCTCCTAAAGATTTTAATACAGACACTTTGGGTCCAATAAAAATAATACCATTATCCTCACACTTCTGAGCAAGATCTGCATTTTCAGATAAAAAACCATAACCAGGATGCACTGCATCGGCACCACTTTCTAATGTAACTCTAATAATTTCATCAATATTTAAATACGGTTTTAGCGGCGCATTATTTTCTCCTATTTGATAAGACTCATCTGCTTTATATCTGTGTAATGAATATCTATCTTCAAAGGTGTAAACACCTACTGTTTTAACATTGATTTCTGTACAGGCTCTAAAAATTCTGATAGCAATTTCTCCTCTGTTTGCGACAAGTACTTTTTTTATTTTCATTCTTTTTATGATGTGTTTAGAAAGCGGTTAACGAACGTTCGCTATAAATGTAATAAATGCTAATGAGATTATCAATTAATTTTTGAATTAGAATATTATAGTTTGTTAACTGTCAACTTAAAAACTGATTTTAGTACGCGTCGTCATGTACACTCATTATTGCTCTTCCCGATGGTTCGTTCATGTTCTTAAAAGCCTCATCCCATTCTAATGCAATTTTTGTGCTACAAGCAACACTTGGCTCTTGCGGAACACTTAGTGCAGCGGTATCACTAGGAAAATGGGCTTCGAAAATAGTTCTGTAATAAAACTCCTCTTTGTTTTGTGGCGTTTGTATCGGGAACCTAAATTTAGCATTTGCCAGTTGCTCCTCTGTAACTTCTTTATCTACTACTTCCTTTAAAGTATCAATCCAATCATAACCTACACCATCAGAAAATTGTTCTTTTTGTCTCCAAGCAACACTTTCTGGCAACATATCTTCAAATGCCTTTCTAATCACCCATTTTTCCATACGTTCTCCGTTAATCATTTTGTCTTTCGGATTGATACGCATAGCAACATCTATAAATTCTTTATCTAAAAACGGCACACGACCTTCAATTCCCCAAGCCATTAAACTTTTGTTAGCTCGTAAGCAATCGTACATGTGTAATTTATCTAATTTACGAACCGTTTCTTCGTGAAATTCTTGTGCATTTGGTGCTTTGTGAAAATATAAATAGCCTCCAAAAATTTCATCGGCTCCTTCTCCAGATAATACCATTTTAACGCCCATCGATTTAATAACTCTCGCCATTAAATACATTGGTGTAGAAGATCGAATAGTAGTTATGTCGTACGTTTCGATGTTATAAATTACATCTTTAATAGCGTCTAATCCTTCTTGAATAGTGAACTTTATTTCATGGTGTACTGTACTAATATGATCGGCAACTTTTTGAGCTGCCGCTAAATCTGGTGAGCCTTCTAATCCAACAGAAAAAGAGTGTAATTGAGGATACCAAGCTTCCGATTTATCGTCTGATTCTATTCTTTTTTGCGAATACTTTTTAGCAATTGCTGATATTACAGAAGAATCTAATCCGCCTGAAAGTAAAACACCATAAGGCACATCACTCATTAATTGTCTGTGTACAGCAGCTTCTAAAGCTTCTTTAACTTCTGCAATACTAGTTTCGTTTTCTTTTACAGCTTCGTACTCTGACCATTCTCTTTTGTACCATTGTACAAATTTTCCGTCTTTACTCGACATATAATGCCCTGGAGGAAATAATTCAATTTTAGTACAAACACCTTCTAAAGCTTTTAATTCAGAAGCAACATAAAAAGTTCCGTTTTGATCCCAGCCAACATATAAAGGAATAATCCCCATATGATCACGAGCAATAAAATACTCATCTTTTTCCATATCGTACAAAGCGAAGCCGAAAATTCCGTTTAAATCATCAATAAAATCAACACCCTTTTCTTTATACAATGCTAAAATTACTTCACAATCAGAAGCTGTTTGAAACTCATAAGAACCTGTAAGATTTTTAGCTAATTCTCTGTGGTTATAGATTTCTCCGTTTGCGGCTAAAATTAACTTTTTATCAGCACTAAATAACGGTTGTTGTCCAGAAGCGGGGTCAACAATTGCCAAACGCTCATGTGTCATGATAACTTTAGTATCACTATAAATTCCGCTCCAATCTGGCCCACGATGTCTAATTTTTTTAGACATTTCTAATAGCTGAGGTCTTAAACTCTCAGGAGACTCTTTTAAATCAAACGCACATACAATTCCACACATAATTTTATATTTTTATTCCTCAGTTAAATTGAGGTTTTTAGTTCTTATTTATATTGCAAATTACGGTATTTTGTTTTTTTTTATAAATAGTTTTGTTTGAAATGATTACATATGTAATTTATTTGTGTTGTTTTTTTAATTTTAATTAATAATTTTAACTACTTTGTTTTTTTTTAGATATAAAAACAACTGAGAGTAATTTTTTGGTTGCAATTTCATTGTGTTTTGGTAGTTGTTTTTTATAGGTTATAAATATATAAAGCAAATAAGATTTTAATTGAATTAGATGTGGTTGTTTGATAATTAATTAACTTTACGTTCTATTAATAAAAAAAAGTTTTATGAAAAAGTTATTGGGTAGTTGTTTTTTTTTGTGTGTAATTTATAGTTGTGGTAAGTCAGAAGATCAACAAGAAGATGTTCTTTTAACGTCAAATATAGAAGTTTATGAAGAAGGTTTAATAGACGATAGCTTAGTGTTGGCTGTTGAAAACGGAGCAGATAAATCTTATTTATTAGACAAAGCAGGAAATAAAATTAAAACTTGGGATTTCGATTTGAAATTAGGTAATGATTTAGAAATTATGTCTGATGGGAAGTTGTTGGGTATGTTTAAGGTTGATGATCCTGCTTTTTCATTTGGAGGTGGCGGCGGAATCATTAGAGTTCTAAATATTGACGGAAGTGTTGATTGGGAATATAAATATGCAACAGAAAATCATTTAGCACACCATGATGTCGAAATGTTACCAAACGGGAATATTATTTTTCTTGCTTGGGAAAGAATAACGAAATCAGAAGCTAAACTAAATGGCGTTGAAACAGAGGGAGATATATTTCCAGAGGTGTTGGTTGAGGTAAATCCAAATACAAACACTATAGTATGGGAATGGCATAGTTTTGATCATATAATACAAGATAAATTGCCTAGTAGTACATTGACATATGGTGTGTTAAGTGAGAATCCTCAGAATATTAATATTAACTATTATTCTATAGATAATGGTGATATTATGCACGCTAACGGAATAGATTATGATGCCGAAAAAGACGTAATTTATATTAGTGTTAATTATTATGGAGAAGTATGGGTTGTCGATCATAGTACAACATTACTTGAAGCAAAAACGAGTTTGGGAGGTAATTATGGCAAAGGAGGTGATTTGTTGTATCGTTTTGGTAATCCTAAAGCTTATAACAGTGTTTTTGGTGAACGCATGTTTTCTAGAAATCATTTTCCTAATTTTTTAGAAAAAAATATACCAGGAGCAGGCAATGTTTTGGTTTATATGAATGGAAATGATGTAGGTCAGTCTACTGTTTATGAATTAAAAATGCCTGAAGTTTTTGAATTAAAAACCGAAGAAAGTAATGAACCAAATGTGGTTTGGAGCTTTACTGATTCGGAGTTATTTTATGGTAAAATTTCTGGAGCAACAAGATTGAAAAATGGTAACACATTAATTTGCGAAGGAGATTATGGTTTTTGGGAAATAACTCCAGAGAAGGAAGTTGCATGGAAGTATAATGGAGGTAAGGTTTCTTTTTGGAGAGGTTATCCATATACTTGGGATTCTCCAGAAATCAAAAGTTTAAAATTAAAAAAATAATTTTGCAGAATCAAAAATCTGTCATACATTTGTGGTATAATGATGAAACAAAACAACATATGGTGGTGGAACTCTCTTAATAGTTAAGTGAGAAGATACCTATATGTATATACTATAAAGGAAAGGCTTATCTCACGATAAGCCTTTTTTGTTTTTTAACAATTAAATTATTGTCTCCTCGAGCGCAGTCGAGAGGTTATAGACAAGAAAAGAGATTAAATTGGTCTCGACTGCGCTCGACCTGACAAGTTAATATGGAAAAAATAAAATTTAACACAATAACAAAAAGTAAAATTTCTGATACAATAACACCTGTAGGTTTGTATTTGCGTTTTAGAGATAAATATGCTAACACTTTATTATTAGAGAGTTCAGATTACCATAGTAAAGAAGAAAGTTTTTCTTTTATAGCTATCGAACCAGTGGTTACAATGAAGGTTGAGGATCATAATTTTACTGTTTCTAAACAAGGAAAAACAATTTCAGAAAGTAAAATAGATAAGAACTTTTACAGCTTGTTTGATGGTTTTTCAAAGTCGATCGCTTTAGATTGCCCCCCAGCACTAAAATCATTTAACGGTTTATACGGATATTCAACCTATGATAGCGTTCAATATTTCGAAAACATACAGTTAAATGTAAAAGATGCGCCGTCTAAGATACCTGTAATGCAATACAGTTTTTACCGATTCATTATAGCAATCAATCATTTTAATGATGAAATGACGTTGATTGAAAATATTGAAGAAGGAACAGAGTCGAGAATTTCAGAAATAGAAACTATAATAGAAGCGCAGGCTTTTAATACACAAAAATTTGAAATTAGCGGAGAAGAAACCTCAAATTGTACCAATGATGATTTTAAAGAATATGTAGTAAAAGCAAAAGCACACTGTAAGCGTGGCGATGTTTTTCAGTTGGTATTATCACGCCAGTTTCAACAAAAATTTAAAGGAGATGAATTTAATGTGTATCGAGCATTACGTTCTATAAACCCGTCGCCATATTTATTTTATTTCGATTATGGTTCTTTTAAATTAATGGGATCTTCACCTGAAGCTCAAATTAAAATAAATGAAGGAAAAGCCATTATAAATCCAATTGCCGGAACTTTTAGGCGTACCGGAGATATGGCAGAAGACATAAAACTAGGTAAGCAATTATCCGAAGATAAAAAAGAAACTGCAGAACATGTAATGTTGGTAGATTTGGCAAGAAATGATTTGAGTAAACATGCCGACAATGTAAAAGTTGAGGTGTTTAAAGAAGTGCAATATTTTAGCCACGTAATTCATTTAGTATCTACCGTAAAAGGGAGTATTACAGGAAACCCGATAGAAATTGTAGGAGATACTTTTCCTGCCGGAACTTTAAGTGGAGCACCAAAATACAAAGCGATGCAATTAATTGATACTTACGAAAATCAATCTCGCGGATTTTATGGTGGGGCAGTCGGAATCATCGGTTTAGATGGTTCGGTAAATCTTGCCATCGCAATTCGCTCTTTCGTTAGTAAAAATAACGTACTGTATTATCAGGCAGGCGCAGGAATTGTAATTCATTCCGACGAAGAAAAAGAATTGCAAGAAGTAAATAATAAATTAGCAGCACTAAAAAAAGCGTTGACTTTAGCTGAAAATATTTAGGGCGTTTTAACAGGCTTTCCACTACATCTTTTTATTGAAAAAAATAAAAAGGATGCCGTTTCAATCCTTAACGCAAAAATAAATTTTAAGTTTTTACAACGAAGTAATCTCTTAATTAATAAACAAACAGATTGCCACAGCAAAAGAATAAATTTGCTTGGCAATGACAACTAGAAAAAAATGAAAATATTAATACTAGATAATTACGATTCGTTTACCTATAATTTGGTGCACATGATAGAAGATATTACAGGTAATTTACCTGATGTGTATCGAAATGACGAAATTTCTGTAACTGAAATAGATAGGTACGATGCCATTATTTTATCACCAGGACCTGGAATTCCTGATGAAGCGGGTATTTTAAAAGAGGTTATAAAACAATACGCAGGTAAAAAACCTATTTTTGGTGTTTGCTTAGGTTTACAAGCAATTACAGAAGTTTTTGGAGGAAGTATAGAAAACATGGGAGAAGTTTTTCATGGCGTTGCCACAGAAATGGAAATTGTGAATAAAGAGGCTGTTATTTTTAAAGGAGTTCCGCAAAAATTTCAAGCGGCAAGATATCATTCTTGGATTGCTTCAAATGAAAACTTCCCATCAGAAATTAATATTACAGCTGTAGATGAAGATGGCGGAATTCAAGCAATTGAACACAGTGTATTTAATATGTCGGCAGTACAATTTCATCCTGAGTCAATCTTAACAGAAGTTGGTGAGCAGATTGTTAGAAATTTCTTAGATAATATTAAAAAGTAACGTCATTACGAGTACAACGAAGTAATCTCTTAATAGATAAACAGGTTGCCATAGCAAATTATCATTTGCTTTGCAATGACAAGATTAAATTATGAAACAAATATTAAACGATTTATATCAGCATAAAAAATTAACAAAACAACAAGCAAAACAAGTTTTGATTGATATTGCTTCGGGCAAATTCAACGAAGCGCATTTGGCTTCTTTTATGACCGTTTTTATGATGCGCCCTATTTCGGTTGACGAGCTTTCGGGTTTTAGAAATGCGTTGATAGAATTAGCCATAAAAGTAGATTTTTCTGAGTATAACACCATTGATATTGTTGGTACAGGTGGCGACGGAAAAGATACTTTTAATATTTCTACCTTAACGTCTTTTATTGTTGCTGGTACCGGACAAAAAGTGGCAAAACATGGTAATTATTCGGTGTCATCTCAATCAGGTTCGTCTGATATGTTAGAGAGTTTCGGATATGAATTTACCAATGATGAAGCTGTTTTAAAATCGCAATTAGAGCAAGCTAATATTTGTTTTTTACACGCACCAAAATTTCACCCGGCAATGAAAGCGGTAAGTGCAACTAGAAAAGCATTAGCGTTAAAAACATTTTTTAACATGTTAGGTCCGTTAGTAAACCCTAGCTCACCTAAAAATCAATTATTAGGAACTTTTAATTTAGAAGTTGCCCGTTTGTATAATTATATTTTACAAGAAGAAAATAGAAATTACGGTATTGTTCACGCTTTGGATGGTTATGATGAAATATCTTTAACAAGCGGTTTTAAATTGTTTACCAAAAATGGAGAACAATTAATTAATCCAGAAGATATAGGGCAGAAAAGGACAGAACAATCAGCTATATTTGGAGGAGAATCTGTTGCTGATGCCGCAAAAATATTCAAAAGTATAATTGAAGGAAACGGTACCGAGGCACAAAATAGTGTGGTGTTAACAAATGCAGCATTTGCCTTAAAAATTGTTGATGACAAGAAGAGTTTTCAAGAAGCTTACGAAGAAGCAAAAGATTCTTTATTAGGATTAAAAGCATATCAAACATTAAATAAACTAGTAAATATATAATGTCTACTCGAGCGCAGTCGAGAGGTTTTAGATCTCGACTGCGCTCGACCAGACAAATTTAAAATAGAAATGACAATACTCGATAAAATAATAGCGTTTAAAAAAACAGAAATAGCCAAGATTAAAGCAGAAGTTCCTGTAAGTAAATTGGTTGAAAGTCCGAATTTTAAAAACGCACCGTTTTCATTAAAAAAAGAGCTATTAAAAGTAGGTTCAACAGGTATAATAGCTGAATTTAAACGTCAATCTCCTTCAAAAGGAATCATTAACGATAAAGCTACTATCTTAGAAGTTACGGAAGGTTATTTAGATGCAAATGTAGCAGCACAATCAATTTTAACAGATACTTCTTTTTTTGGTGGAACCATGGCCGATTTATTGGAGGCTAGAACGGTAAACCAGTTACGACCAATTTTAAGGAAAGATTTTATTGTTGACGGATTTCAAATTGTTGAGGCTAAAGCAATCGGTGCAGATGTTATCTTATTAATTGCAGCTTGTTTAACAAAGCAAGAACTTAAAAATTACGGTCAGTTAGCAAACGATATAGGTTTAGAGGTTTTGTATGAAGTTCATACACAAGAGGAATTAGATAAGATTAACGATTTAGATAATAAGATTATCGGAATTAATAATCGTAATTTAAAAACTTTCGAGGTAGATTTAGAACATTCTATAAAACTGGCTAGTCAAATACCAAATACAGCAATTAAGGTTTCTGAAAGCGGAATTTCTGATCCAAGAATTATAACAGGATTAAAAGAACATGGTTTTCAAGGTTTTTTAATTGGTGAAACTTTTATGAAAACCGATAATCCGGGATTAGCTTGTAAAGAATTCATTGATCAAATACGATAACTATGAAACTGAAAGTTTGTGGAATGAAATACATAGAAAATATCCAACAAGTTGCAGAGTTGCAACCTGATTATTTAGGGTTTATTTTCTATGAGAAATCAAAAAGAAATTTTGAAGGTATCATTCCTGATTTGCCAAAAGAAATAAAAAAAGCAGGTGTTTTTGTAAATGAAATTCCAGAAATAGTAGTTTCATTAGTAGAAGAGTATGGTTTAAATATGGTGCAGCTTCATGGCGATGAATCACCAGATTATTTACAAAAGTTAACAGCAGTTTTTAAAGAAAGTATTGCAGAAAAACATCAAAAGGCAAAATACAAAATGCCTGAGCTGGTGAAAGTTTTTGGAATTAAAGATGCGTTTGATTTTGATACTTTATATCCATATTTAGAAATGGTTGATTATTTTTTGTTTGATACAAAAGGAAGAGAACGAGGAGGAAACGGAATTACTTTTAATTGGCAGGTTTTAGAGAATTATCCTTTTGAAAAACCATTCTTTTTAAGTGGCGGAATTGGACTAGAAGAAACATCAGAAATTAAAAAATTACAAGCAACAAACTTACCTATTTATGCTTTAGATGTAAATAGTAAGTTTGAAAGTGCACCCGGAATTAAGAAAGTAAAAGAATTAAAAAAATTTAAAAATAACGTTTTTGCAAACTCGCAATAACAGAATAACAGAAAATATGAAATCAAAATTTCACCCAGATAAGAATGGATATTTTGGACAATTTGGAGGGGCTTTTATTCCTGAGTTATTACACCCAAATGTAAAAGAATTAAAAGATAATTACATTCAAATAATAGAATCTAAAGAGTTTCAAGAAGAATATAAGTCTTTGTTAAAAGATTATGTTGGTAGACCAACACCATTATATTTAGCAGAACGTTTATCTGAAAAATACGGTGCACATATTTATTTGAAAAGAGAAGACTTATGTCACACAGGAGCGCACAAGGTAAATAATACCATTGGGCAAGTTCTAATTGCTAAGAAATTAGGTAAAACCAAAATCATTGCGGAAACTGGTGCAGGACAGCATGGTGTTGCAACAGCAACAGTTTGTGCATTAATGGGCTTAGATTGTACTGTTTTTATGGGTGAAAAAGATATTGTTAGACAAGCACCAAATGTAGCAAGAATGAAAATGTTAGGAGCAAAAGTTATAGCAGCGACTTCTGGTTCAAAAACATTAAAAGACGCTACAAATGAAGCGATAAGATATTGGATTCAAAATCCAGAAACGTTTTATTTAATTGGTTCTGTAGTTGGCCCGCATCCACATCCTGATATGGTTGCTCGCTTACAGGCGGTAATTTCTGAAGAGATGAAATGGCAATTAAAAGAAAAGACTGGGAAAGAAAATCCGGATACTATTATTGCTTGCGTTGGTGGAGGTAGCAATGCCGCTGGAGCTTTTTATCATTATCTTGATGACGAAGATGTTGAGCTAATTGCTGTTGAAGCTGCTGGTTTGGGTGTTAACTCTGGTGAAAGTGCTGCAACTTCTCAATTAGGAGAAGTAGGTGTAATTCACGGAAGTAAAACTATTTTAATGCAAGATGAATATGGCCAAATTGTGGAGCCGTATTCAATTTCAGCAGGATTAGATTATCCCGGAGTTGGTCCTTTACATGCTTATTTACATGAATCAAAACGAGCGAAATTTATGAACGCAACTGATAAAGAAGCGTTGGATGCAGCTTATGAATTAACAAAAATAGAAGGTATTATTCCTGCTTTAGAAACAGCACATGCTTTGGCTGTTTTACCTAAAATGGATTTGAAAAAAGACCAAGTTGTAGTTATTAATTTATCTGGAAGAGGAGATAAAGATTTAGAAACATATATCAAGTATTTAGAAGATTAAATTTTAAAATCGTCGTTACGAGAAGGAATAACGAAGTAGTCTTTTTAGGAGATTACTTCACTACGTTCGCAATGACAGAATGAAGTATAAAACATGAATTCAATAAAAAAAGTTTTTCAAAATCAAAGTCAAAATTTATTATCTATTTTCTTCACGGCAGGTTTTCCGAAGTTAGATGACACTGCAAAAATTGTTGCTGATTTAAGTAATAGTGGTGTAGATTTTATAGAAGTAGGTTTGCCTTATTCAGATCCTTTAGCAGATGGTCCGACGATACAAAATAGTAGTTCGGTTGCGTTAAGTAACGGAATGAATCTTGATGTAGTTTTTGAGCAGTTATTAGCCATAAAGGATACAAATAAAACGCCATTAGTTTTAATGGGATATTTGAATCAGATTATAAAATATGGTGAAGATAAGTTTTGTAAAAAAGTAAAAGAAACAGGAATTGATACTGTAATTATTCCGGATTTACCAATGATTGAATATGAAAATCATTATCAGGAATTGTTTAAGAAATACGAAATAACAAACGTGTTTTTAATTACGCCAAATACATCTGAAGAAAGAATTCGTAAAATTGATTCGTTAACAGAAGCTTTTATTTACGTAGTAGCATCAGCTTCAATTACTGGAGCAAAAGGGGAGATTTCATCACAACAAATCGATTATTTTAATCGAATTAATGCCATGAAATTACAAAGTAAATTAATTGTTGGCTTTGGTATTTCTGATAAGAAAACATTTACAACGGCTTGTAAATATATGAATGGAGCAATTATAGGTTCGGCCTTTGTTAAAGAACTAGATGCAAACGGAATTGCAGGAGTTGGCAATTTTATAAAATCAATTAAAAAATAATATATCTTATAAATATAAACCGCCTATTGTTTTTAATAAGCGGTTTGTTATTTTACAAAGATGTTAATCTTCTGTTGTTAGTTAATAGCAACAACTTCAAGATCAAAAATAAGTTCTTTACCAGCTAAAGGGTGATTACCATCAATAATAACACTCTCTTCTTTAACTTCAGTAATAACTAAGTTGAATTCTTGTCCGTCAGGAGATTTAGAGACAAGTCCCATACCTACTTGAGGAGCCATATCCTGAGGAAGATCAGTTTTATTTACTTCCTGAATCAAATTTTCGTTAACATCACCATATGCTTCCTCTTTAGCAATTGTAATGGTTTTCTTTTCGTTTAATTTCATATCAATTAAACCTTTTTCAAAACCAGGTATTAATCGTCCTTCTCCTAAAGTAAATTCTATAGGCTCTTTTCCTTCAGAACTATCAAAAATTTGTCCGTCAGATAATTTACCTGTGTAGTTTACTTTAACTGTGTTGTTTTCTTTTACTTGACTCATACTTATGATTGTTTAATTTAAAAAAATACTCCTTTACATAATTCTTATGCTGTAAGTATTTTAATATCTTATACTAGTAACCACTAAAACCAAGCCAAAGCTGAAAAAGCAGCATTTTTTTTAGTTATAAAATATATTATCTATAATAAGAGAGAACTAAAATATTATTATTATTTGCCTTACTAAACGCTGTAAGTGTTGTTTTTAGGGTTATTAATTAGTTGTAACTTCAATAACACCATTTGCGCCTCTAACACCGTAAATAGCTGTGTCAGTTCCTTTCAATACTTTTATACGTTTTATGTCAGCGGGTGAGATGTTTGCAAAAATCTCTTGTGCTACTTGCATCTTGTTTACAACAAATAAAGGTATTGTAGATCCATTAATAGAATTAGATCCTCTAACCGTAATTGTTTTATTAATTACGGTTACACCAGGAACTTGCCCATTTATATAATCATAAATGTCTTTGTATTGAAATGAAGACATTGAGTTTTGGACGATTACATTTGATGGTTTTTGAATTGTAACATTAGCGCGTTGGCTTTTTATTATAATTCGATTGTATTTTTTTCCATCATAATTTATAGTATTGATTCCATGAAGAGGAGAAAAGGCCGTCATTTTTTTTATATTTTTTTTGCTTGTGCCTTTAAATATTCCTTTAGAATCTGTTTTAGAAGTTTGTTTTACATCATCAAAGAGGACAACAGCGTTTGGAATAGGGTTGTTATTACTATCTTTAACGACAATAAATACATTTTTTTCTTGTTGAGAAAACACTGTGTTAGATAAAGATAGTGTTAAAATTAAAAGGAGATTGATAGTTTTCATGATTGTTTTTTTTATAAAGATATGGATTAATTTCTTTTTTTTTTTGAAAACACTGTTAAAAAGTCTTAAAGTTTTCTGATAATAATACGAATACTTTAATTTCGTTTACATAAAAATAATCGGATGTCTAAAAAAAATCTATTTCTACTCGCAATGCTATTTAGTTTTGGTGTTGCAATTTCTCAAAATTCTTTAATTCGAAAACCTGCTATTAGTAATGATGGTTCAAAAATGGCATTTAGTTATTATGGAGATATTTGGATGTACAACTTAAATAGTAAGCAATCAAAAAGATTAACAATTCATAAAGGATATGAAAGTAATCCCGTGTGGAATATTGATGATACCGAAATCGCATTTTCATCAAACAGAAAAGGAAATGACAACGTATTTATAACGTCTCTTAACGGTGGTGTGCCAAAACAACTAACGTATTATCCAACGACGAATATTCCTACAGATTGGACATCAAAAGATGCCATTGTATTTACAACAGGAAGAGTTTATCGCGGTCCAGAATGGGATAAACAAATGTATACCGTAAATGAAAATGGCGGAACACCAGAACGATTATTAACAGCTTACGGTGAGTTAGCGTCAGTTTCTCCTAACGGAAAATTAATAGCGTTTACCAAAGGAGCTTGTCGTATTGCTCGTGAAGACTATTCGGGTTCTGCACAAAGAGATATTTGGATTTATAACACAGATACCAAAAAATACAATCAAATTACCACAAGTAACAAAAACGACCATTCTCCTAAATGGGATGCTGCCGGAAACTTATATTATATCGGCGCAAAGAGTGGACGCTATAATGTATATAAACAAGTCATTTCATCAAACGGAACGGCTAATGGAAACGCAACCCAATTAACATCAGAGAAAAAAGATGGAGTTAGAGAGTTTTCAGTGAGTAGTAACGGAGCATTTATTTACTTAAGTGGTGTAAATTTATTTAAGGTTGAAGATGGTTTGGCACAAAAAATAACCTTAAACCTTTCTTCGGATAATCGTTTTGAAGAAGAGATAACAAAAACAGTTACAAACGGAATTAGTAGTTACGCAGTTTCACCTAACGGAAAAAGTATTGCACTTGAAATTAACGGTGAAATTTTTGTAAAAGAAAACAATAAAGAAAAGAAACGTTCTAATAACGTAAGTAAGCATTTATTTAGAGATCGTAATCCGCAATGGATAAATGATAAAACAGTTGTTTTTTCTTCGGATAGAGGCGGGGTTTATCAATTATATAGCGCAGTTTCTACAGATACATTAGTTGGTTTACATCGTAGTTTAAAAACAAAGGTGACGAAATTAACGAATCATAAAGAAGATGTAATGGGATCATTAGTATCACCTGACAGAAAAAAAATTGCCTATCAAGTTGGTCGCGGAATTTTAATGATTGCTGATTTAAAAGATGGAAAGATTATTAAGGCCAAAGAATATTCAAATTCTTGGGCAGCTGCCGAAGGTGTTTCTTGGAGTCCGGATAGTAAATACATTGCATATTCTCAAGAAGATTTAAATTTTGATAGCGAAATATTCATTCAATCGATTGCTGATAAATCTAAAAAAATGAATGTTTCTATGCATCCACGAAGTGATGCAAATCCGGTTTGGAGTGCAGATGGTAAAAAATTAGCATTTTTATCAAACAGAAGCGGAATGAACTATGATGTTTGGATGGTTTGGTTAGATAAAACGGATTGGGAGAAATCGAAAATTGATCACGAAGAAGGAAGTTATTATCCAGCGGAAAAAGAAAAAAAAGAAGATAAGTCTGACAAAAAGGATAAGAAAAAGAAGAAAAAAATAGTTGTTGTTAAAATAGATCAAGATAAAATTTACGATCGTTTAGTACAAGTAACTTCTTTACAGGATAATGAATACAGTCCGATGTTTAGTGCCGACAGTAAATTTATTTATTTTTCAGCAACAGATCCTGCAAGTAAAAAAAGAAGCACTTATAAAGTAAAGTGGGATGGAAGCAAGCCAAAAGCGATTAAAAGTGTAAGCGGTGCAAGAGGAATATCAGAAAATAAAGGGAAAGTTTATTTTACTTCAAGAGGAAGTTTAAATCAGTTAGATACCAAATCAGATAAAGTAACGAAGCTACCACATTCTGCAACTTATACTAAAAATAGTAAAAAAGAATACGAGCAGGTTTTTGAAGAAGGTATTAGAGTGTTAACAGCTGGCTTTTACGATCCAGAATTTCACGGCTATGATTGGAGTAGCTTAGTAAAAAGATACAGACCTTGGGTTTTATCAGCAACAACACATCAAGATTATACATATATGTATAATTTATTGTTGGGGCAGTTAAATGCGAGTCACATGGGATATAGAGGCTCAGCTCCTAAAACCATAAACGACAAAGTAGGTTTACTAGGTTTAGATGTAATAAATACGAAAGGCGGCGTAAAAGTGAATTATATTTTAGAGAATACGGTTGCTGATAAATCGAAAAGTACTTTAAAAGTAGGTGATGTTATTACTGCTGTAAATGGAAATGAAATAGCTAAAAACACTAACTTTTATCAGCTATTGAAAAATACACAAGGTAACGAAGTATTATTGAGTTTAAAGAACGGAAAAGATGTTGTGTTAAGACCGCAACGATCTATTAGAAGTCAACAATATGAAGCTTGGATAACGTCTCGTAAAAAATTAGTTGACGAATACTCAAACGGGCAATTAGGATATATTCATATTCAGGGAATGAATATGCCAAGTTTCGAGCGTTTTGAACGTGAGTTAAAAGCAAGTGGATACGGAAAAAAAGGAATTGTAATTGATGTACGTTATAACGGTGGTGGTTGGACAACCGACCGATTAATGGCTGTTTTAAATGTAGATCAACATGCGTATACGGTACCGAGAGGCGCTGCTAAAAGTTTAAAGAATAATAAGAAATTCAATAAAAATTACCCTTTTAACGAACGTGCAATTTTGTCGGTAAATACAAAGCCAGTGGTTGCTTTGTGTAATGAAAATAGTTATTCGAATGCTGAGATTTTTTCACATGCATTTAAAAACTTAGGTTTAGGTAAATTAGTAGGACAACCGACATTCGGAGCCGTAGTTTCTACAGGATCTGCAAGATTACAAAACGGATCTATTCGTATGCCGTTTAGAGCTTGGTTTGTGAAGAAATCAGGAAAGAATATGGAGAATGAAGCACCTGCAGTTCCAGATTATTTAGTGAAAAATGCTCCGGGTTGGAAAGAAAGAGGAGAAGACGCTCAATTACAAAAAGCAATTGAGGTTTTATTACAAGATTTAAAGTAACTGTTCGTTATCTATTATAAATAATGTTGAAATAGCACTAAAAACAAAATGAAGCATAGAAATTATTTTCTATGCTTTTTTTATGATTATTTTTGCAATATGATGCAGCTTACAGAAATAGACTTACTTGTAAAATTAAAAGCAAACTTTGGTTACGATAGCTTTCGGTTACAGCAACAAGCAATTATCGAAAATGTTTTAAACAATAAAGACACTTTGGTAATTATGCCAACTGGTGGAGGAAAATCGATATGTTTTCAATTACCAGCATTGTTTTTTGAAGGTATAACCGTAGTTGTTTCTCCGTTAATAGCCTTGATGAAAGATCAGGTAGATAGTTTAAAAGCAAACGGTATCGCAGCTACTTATTATAACAGTAGTCAATCATCCGAAGAACAACAACAAGTTTTTGATTCGGTTATAAATAAAACTGTAAAGCTGTTGTATGTTGCTCCAGAAAGTTTATCGTTGCTTCAAAATATTTTAAATCCAAATTACGTTAGTTGTATTGCGATTGATGAAGCGCACTGTATTTCTGCTTGGGGTCATGATTTTAGACCGTCGTATAAACAATTATCGTTCTTAAAAAAAACATTACCAAATGTACCTATTGTGGCGTTAACCGCAACGGCAGATAAAGCTACTCAAGAAGATATTTTAGAGCAATTAGCAGTTCCGCATGCTACTAAATATGTAAGTTCTTTTAACAGAGAAAACATCAGTTTAGAGGTGCGTCCTGCAAACGATAGAGTTCAGCAGATTATTAAATTTATTAATAAAAAACCGAATGAAGCTGGTATTGTGTATTGTTTAAGTAGAAAGGCTACGGAACAATTAGCAGGTAAATTAAAGCAGCAAAATATAAATGCGAAAGCATATCATGCAGGATTAAATTTTGAGGAACGCGCCAAGAATCAAGAAGATTTTATTAAAGACGAAGTTCAAATTATTTGTGCAACGGTTGCATTTGGAATGGGAATAGATAAGTCGAATGTGCGTTGGGTAATTCATTATAACATGCCCAAAAATATCGAAGGATATTATCAAGAAATAGGTCGTGCTGGGCGTGACGGATTACCAGCACAAGCATTACTTTTTCATAGTTATGCGGATGTAATTCAGCTGCGTCAGTTTATTGCAAATACAAGTAATAAAGAAGTTCAGGAAGCAAAGTTAGATAGAATGAAGCAGTTTGCAGAAGCAACTGTGTGTAGACGAAAAATATTGTTGAGTTATTTTGGAGAACTGATTGAGAAAAATTGTGGTAATTGTGATGTTTGTAAAAATCCGGTACAGTTTTTCGATGGAACAATTATAGCGCAAAAAGCTCTTTCTGCTATTTATCGTCTGCAAGAAAAAGAAGCTATGGGAACGGTTATTGATGTTTTACGTGGCGCAAAAAATGCGGCGGTTTTAGATAAAAATTATCAAAATTTAAAAACATACGGAATAGGAAATGATATTTCTTGGCAACACTGGCAACATTATATTATTCAATTGATAAATCAAGGGTATTGCCAGATAGCATTTCACTTAAACAATACGTTACACTTAACAGATTTTTCTAAAAAAGTACTTTTTGATAAAGAAAAAATTCAACTAACAACTCCAGTAGAAATCAAATCTACTGAAAAAGCTATCAAAGCAAAAGGTAAAAAAACATCTAAATCAGTCGTAAAAGATACTTTATTTGAACGTTTACGTAAACTACGATACAGAATTGCTCAGGAAGAAAATATTGCTGCATATTTAGTTTTTAGTGATGCTACTTTACGTGAGTTAGAAAATGAGCGTCCGCAAACAGATAATGCCTTTTTAGCAATTAGTGGAGTAGGGCAGCGTAAATTAGAAGTGTATGGTGGCGAATTTATGGAAGAGATTAAAATTTTTGTAAAAGAGAAAAAGAAAGGAAAAAAAGATACAACACTCGAAACTTATAATTTATACAAAGAAGGTTTTTCGATTGATGAAATAGCAGATAAGCGAAACTTAAAAGCACAAACTATATTTTCGCATTTATCTAAATTGTATTTAGAAGGTAAAGATGTGAGTTTAGATGAATTTATTGATGCGGCAACTATTAAGCTAATAGCAAATGCTAAAAAAGTATTAAAAAACGAACCCACTTTAAAGCCTTATTTCGAGTTTTTAGGAGAGAAGGTTCCATACGAACAAATACGAATTGGATTGACGATTTTACAGAAGAAGCGATAAGTCTTTTTAGTTGTGTTTTGTGTAAAGTAATTGTGAATATAGCACGAAATAAAACGTCAGTTCGAGTAATTTTAGTGCAGTAAAACTCAATTAAAATGTATCGAGAACTAGTAAGTACCTTCTCGACACAAAATTATCTTCCATTTGCATTCCAACAATTTCACTCGAAGTGACGGGTGTTTATCAGTTGTTTTTTGCTATAAAATAGTTAGATTATTTTATGTCAGTTCGAGTAATTTTAATGTAGTGAAACGGAATTGAAATGTATCGAGAACTAATGAATAGCTTCTCTATACAATATTGTTTTATATTCTAATAACTATATACATAATATACTTTAGCTATTCTTCATTTTTTAAGTCTTCCATTTCTATAATAACTGCATCTAATTTAGAAATTAATCCGGCATATAAAATTTTAGTTGAAATAGTATAAACGACTCTTCCAATAATTGAAACGACAACAGCAACTAGTAACCCGACGGCTATAATTTTTAAGAATGAAGTATCCGAAGAAATAAATTTAGATAAAAAATTTTTTTCTTTAATAGTAAAAGCAAGAGCAAAAATTGACAAAACAGCTAGCGGTATTGCAAATACAAATAGCTTTTTAGTGGCTTTCATTATTATATTTATAATGCTTTTATATTTTTTTAAATATGTTAGGTTGTCAGATGTAACATCAATAGTTTTAAATTTTTTCAATAAATTGTTATTAAAAAAATAGAGACATAAAATTAAAAAAGCACCGTAAAACCCAATAATTGCTTCAGAAAATAGTGTCATACCAATAGCAACTATTATGGCCATAGGAATTAATCCTTTGTTATCAATTTCGTAAGTTCTTTTAATTTTTGCAATTATTGATTTTGATTTTTGATTGTATAAATTATTTATTTTTGGGGCAATTAAAGTTTCTTCTTTAATGAAGGCTTCATTCCATATTTTTTCAATTGATTTTTCCATCTAATATTACTTTTAATTGTTTTTTAATTCTGTTAATACGAACGGCGATATTATTTGAGCTCGTTCCAATAATTTCTGCAATTTCTTTGTGCGGATTTTCTTCTAAATGCAATAAAATTACCGCTCTGTCGACTTCAGATAATTTTTTAATAGCATCGTACAACAAGTTTAAACTTTCGTTTTGAAAAGCAGTGTTTTTCTCAGATTCTTCAGTAAGAATTTCAATAGTATTATGCTTGCGTTTATTCTTTTTAGAAAGCGTTAAGCAAATATTTAAGGTTATTCGATAAATCCAAGTACTCCATTTAGATTTTTTTTGAAAAGCATCTCTGCTTTTCCAAATTTGTAAACAAGCTTCTTGATAAAAATCTTCAAAATCTTCTTGAGAGTCCGTATAAGCTCTACATATTTTAATTATAATACCTTTATGAGGTACAATAGATGTTGTGTAAAAATCGTTACTCAAAATTGTGTTTTATTAATTAGTATTCGCTTGATTAAAAGTATTACAAGATAATTGATAAAATTTAAATATTTTATTTTCAATAATTATTGAAAGTTTAATAATTAGTTGTATATTTGCCTTATGAATTTAGATGACGCAAAATTAAAATACATTCATACTTGGGGAAGTTTAGCTACAAGTTGGGGAATTAATAAGACAATGGCGCAAGTACACGCCTTATTGTTAGTGTCAACCAAACCAATGTCTGCAGATGCTATTATGGAAACTCTAAAAATATCTAGAGGAAACGTAAATATGAATGTAAGAGCATTAATTGATTGGGGAATTGTAAGTAAAGAGTTTGTAATAGGAGAGCGTAAGGAGTTTTTTGTAGCTGATAAAGATATTTGGGAATTGTTTAAGCAAGTTACTAAAGAGCGCAAGAAAAGAGAGATTGAACCTGTTTTAAAAGTTTTAGACGAGTTACAAAACGATGTAAATGATAACTCTGAAGATGCAATGGAGTTTAAAAAAGTAATGAAAGATTTAGCTACCGTAACAAATACAGTTAATACTATTCTTGATAAAACAATTAAGGCCGATGAGCATTGGTTATTATCAAACTTTACCAAAATGATAAAAAAGTAAAAAAATTTAAAATAAAACTTTCAAATATTCCTGAAACTATGAAAATAAGTATCTCAATAATGACATGGATTAATAGAGTTTTAATGATTCCGTTTTTAATGCTCTTAATTTTATCAATTATAGAAAAAGACCTACTCTCTTTAGCAGCTATTTTAGCCTTTGTGATAGGAGTTTTTCAGGTGTTTTCATTCTTGTTTACCTTATTTTATTCGGGTAGTATTAACAAGTTTGAACGGAAATTAATGTTTATTTATGGTATAGCAGTTGTACTTTATTTTGGTGCTTGTTTTTTTGTTGGTGAATATAATGCCAATAAGAATCATATTGTTTATTACATATTATGCGCTATACCAGTAATCTTATCAATTCATTGGACTTATATTTTAGAAATGATAAAAAAAGAAATATGAGTCAATTCACATATATAATATACCTATTGCTATCAAGTGCAATTGTTCTTAGGGTAGGAGAGGCTTGTTATAAAAACGGACAAGTATATATTCTAAATTATTTTCCTGATAGAATCAATTTTGGAAACGGTATAAATAATCTTTTAAGAATAGCTTATTATTTATTAAACATTGGTTTAATCGTTTGGAGTTTAAATACAATGAATCAAATAAATAGTTTAGAAGAAGTAATATTAGAAATAACAAAGAGGTTGAGTTATATGATTCTTATAATTGCCTCACTCCATTTTATCAATATTTATACAGTTTATTTAATTCACAAACACTTTAAAAATCAATAACTATGAACACTTCATTAGAATTAGTCGCCTACATTATTTATTTACCAATAGCAATAGGATTAACAACGTTTGTATCATATCATCTTTTTAAAAATAGTAAAATATTTATGCTAGATATTTTTCATCAAAAGGTAGAGATTGCAATGGCTACAAATAAACTTTTTAAAATTGGTTTTTATTTATTGAATGTTGGTTTTGCGCTACGTATTTTAGAAATATATAGTTTATCTAGTTATAAAGATTTGGTAGAAACTTTAAGTGCTAAAATAGGAGGGTTCTCTATTTATTTAGGAGTTGTAATGATATTTTTTATCCTCTTCTTTTTAAAAGGAAGAAAAGCAAGTAAACAAGCTGCTTTAGAAATTGAAAATAAATAACAATTAAAATAGATTCTTTTAACAGAAAAAAATCAGCTCAAATACTTGAGCTGATTTTTTATTTTAAATTTGAAATAATTAAATTATAATGCAGCAATAATATCTAAAGGCTCTGCTCTTAATTTATAATCTTCTGTAATAAAACTATAGGTTATTTTTTTGTCGGTTCCAATAATATAGGTCGCAGCAATAGGTAACTCATTCGAATCATTTCCTTGGCTTTCTAATAAATCTATTCCGAATTTCTTATACAAAGTAGCTAATTCTTCTGGTAACTTATAAGTTAAACCTAATGACCTTGCTAGTTCGTTATTCTTACTTGTTAAAATTTCGAAATCTAATTCGTTTTTCTCTTTAATAGTAAGTGTATTATCTGGTGTTTCAGGTGTAATAGCAACTAATGTTGCATTTTTCTCTTTAATTTGAGGCACTATATCTTGTAATGCTTTTAAAGCAAGATTACAATAAGGACACCAACCACCTCTATAAAAAGTAAGCACCACTTGTCCTTTTTTAAGAAGTTCTTCAAGAGATGTTAATTCTCCCTTTGCATTCGGTAAAGAAAAATCAGGAAAATGGTCCCCTTTTTTTGTTGCATTTTTTATAATATCGGTATCTTCTAGTTTTTTAATACCAGTTTGCATGATTTTTTTTGCTTCTTCTGGCATATTTTTCGCACTATTATCAGCGTGCTCTTTTAATTGATCTGTAAGGTTCATGAATTTATTTTTTAAGTTGGTCTGTTTTTTATCGGAAACATTACAAATTATAGGAGAAAAGGAACCTAAAAAAATCAATAAAAAAACCTCATAAATTAATATGAGGTTTATAGTTATTTGTAAACATTGTTTGCTTACATATTTCTTCTATACTGTCCACCAACTTTAAATAAAGCTTCAGTAATTTGCCCTAAAGAACAAAATTTGGTAGCTTCCATTAACTTATCAAATAAGTTTTCATTCTGAACCGCAGCTTCTTGTAAAATTGCCAATTGTTCTTGCACTTTTCCGTCGTTCGCTTTGTTTAAAATGCTTTTTGTTTTTATTTGATATTGCTTTTCTTCTTCCGTTGCACGGATAACTTCTGCAGGTTGTACTGTTGGAGAACCTTTAGAGCTTAAGAAAGTATTTACACCAATAATTGGGAATTCTCCTGTGTGTTTCAATGTTTCATAATACAAGCTTTCTTCTTGTATTTTAGAACGCTGATACATCGTTTCCATCGCTCCTAAAACACCACCACGTTCGGTAATTCTATCAAACTCTAACAATACTGCTTCTTCAACTAAATCGGTTAACTCTTCAATAATAAAAGCACCTTGAATTGGGTTTTCATTTTTAGTTAAACCTAATTCTTTATTAATAATTAACTGAATTGCCATTGCTCTACGTACCGATTCTTCAGTAGGTGTCGTAATTGCTTCATCATACGCATTGGTGTGTAATGAATTACAGTTGTCGTTAATAGCATATAAAGCTTGTAATGTTGTACGGATATCGTTAAAATCAATTTCCTGCGCATGTAAAGAACGACCAGAAGTTTGAATATGATATTTTAACATTTGTGCTCTTGAATTAGCACCATATTTATGTTTCATGGCTTTTGCCCAAATTTTACGAGCAACACGACCAATTACCGAATATTCTGCATCGATTCCGTTAGAGAAAAAGAACGATAAATTTGGTCCGAATTTGTTAATGTCCATCCCACGAGATAAGTAGTATTCAACATAGGTAAATCCGTTTGATAATGTTAACGCTAACTGTGTAATTGGGTTGGCACCAGCTTCGGCAATATGATACCCAGAAATTGATACTGAATAAAAATTACGAACTTGTTCTTTAATAAAGTATTCTTGAACATCTCCCATTAAACGCAGGGCGAATTCTGTAGAAAAAATACACGTATTTTGTGCCTGATCTTCTTTTAAAATATCAGCTTGTACAGTACCACGAACTTGTGCTAAGGTTGTTTTTTTAATTTCTGCATATACATCCGCAGGTAAAATCATATCACCTGTTAAACCTAAAAGCATTAATCCTAACCCGTCATTTCCTTCAGGTAATTTGCCTTGATAAACAGGTCTTTCTAAATCTTTTGAATCGTAAATTTCTTTGAATTTTGCTTCAACTTGTTTTTCTAACTTGTTTTCTTTGATGTATTTCTCACAATTCTGATCGATAGCAGCATTCATGAAAAAACCTAACAACATTGGTGCAGGCCCATTAATTGTTAAACTTACAGATGTTAAAGCATGCGTTAGTTCGAAACCAGAAAATAATTTTTTGGCATCATCTAAGCAGCATATAGAAACTCCTGCGTTACCAATTTTACCATAAATATCAGGTCTTACTCCTGGGTCATTACCGTATAAAGTAACCGAATCGAAAGCAGTAGATAAACGCTTTGCAGGCATTCCTAAACTTACGTAATGAAAACGTCTGTTCGTACGTTCTGGACCTCCTTCACCAGCAAACATTCTTGTTGGATCTTCACCTGTTCTTTTAAACGGATACAATCCTGCAGTATACGGAAACTCTCCTGGAACGTTTTCTTGTAAATTCCAACGTAATAAATCTCCCCAAGCTTGGTATTTTGGTAAGGCTACTTTCGGAACTTGTGTATGTGATAAAGTTTCACTGTGTGTATCTATATTTATAACTTTATCTCTTACTTTAAAGCTATAAACAGGGTCTTTATATTTTTTTACTTTATCAGCCCAGTTTAAAATAATTTCCCAGTTATGAGGATCAAGATTTAATTTTACTTTGTCGAATTGAGCTATTAGTAATTTCAAGAACTCTTTGTCATCTCGAGCGGAGTCGAGAGACAGAATCGCATCAGCATCTAATCCAATTTTAGAAATGGCAACATTCGAATTTGTAATAGATTCGATAGTTTTATAAATACCATATAATTTCTGAGAAACGATAACCTGACTATCTACTTTTTTATCATAAGCCCTGTTGCTTTCTGATATTTCAGATAAATAACGAACTCTACTTGGCGGAATTACAAATATCTTTTCAGACATTTCTTTGGTAATTTCCATCTTCGATTTTAAATCAACTCCAGTTTTTTCAATCAATTTATCCATAATACGTTTGTATAGCGTATTCATTCCTGGATCATTAAATTGAGAAGCAATGGTTCCGAAAACCGGCATGTCATCCATATGAACATCCCAAAGGTTGTTGTTACGCATGTATTGTTTCTTTACATCACGGATGGCATCTAAAGCACCACGTTTATCAAATTTGTTAAGAGCCACTAAATCAGCAAAATCAAGCATGTCGATTTTCTCCAACTGCGTTGCTGCTCCAAATTCAGGTGTCATTACATATAATGATGTATCAGAATGTTCTATAATTTCGGTATCCGATTGCCCGATACCAGAAGTTTCTAAAATAATTAAATCAAACTCAGCAGCTTTTAAAACTTGTACTGCTTCGTTTACATATTTAGATAATGCTAAATTAGATTGACGTGTTGCTAACGAGCGCATGTATACACGATCGTTATTAATTGCATTCATACGAATACGGTCCCCTAATAAAGCACCTCCTGTTTTTCTTTTTGATGGGTCAACAGAAATTAAACCAATTGTTTTTTCTGGAAAATCAATTAAAAATCGACGAACTAACTCATCAACTAAAGATGATTTTCCTGCTCCACCAGTTCCGGTAATTCCTAAAACCGGCGTTTTAGAATTTTTATTTTTTTCATGAATTGCGGCTAAAGTTTCTTTTGCTACTTCAGGGAAGTTTTCTGCCGAAGAAATAATACGTGCAATGCTTCCGATTTCTTTATTGGCTAAATGATCAATTTCATCGTTTAAAACATCACCAATTGCAAAATCAGAAGTTTTAACTAAATCGTTAATCATTCCTTGTAAACCAAGTTCACGACCGTCATCAGGAGAATAGATACGGGTAATTCCATAATCCATCAATTCTTTGATTTCTTCAGGAAGAATTACACCTCCACCACCACCAAAAATTCTGATGTGGCTAGCTCCTTTTTCTTTTAATAAATCATACATGTATTTAAAATACTCATTGTGTCCTCCTTGGTAAGATGTAATTGCAATGGCATTTGCATCTTCCTGAATAGCACAATTAACTACTTCTTCAACACTTCTATCATGCCCAAGATGAATTACTTCTACTCCTGTAGATTGAATAATTCTTCGCATAATATTTATGGCAGCATCATGGCCATCAAATAATGCAGCAGCAGTTACAATTCGTACTTTATGTATAGGTTTATAGGGTGTTATTTGTTCCATTCGTAAATTTTATAAAAAATTGGTTGTGCAATTTACGAATTTCTTAAAAGATATAAGAATTGTTTATGGATTATAAATAGTTAAGAAAAGCCCAAAACTTTCTTTTTTCTATATAGTATAAATTATTTTCATTTAGATAAGCTTCACGTTCAAAGCTTAAATTTTTGTAGGCTTTTAATTTGTCTTTATATTTTAAAAATTTAATAAACCATTCTATAAAATAGAATAGAAAAAAGAAGATGATAAAAAGCTCTCGCTGTTGCTCTAAATGTATTTTTTCGTGATTTACAAGTTCAGCATTATGCTTTAAATCTTTTCTTTTTAAAAAGATAAAAGGATATAAGGTTACACCAACAAACCCTTTAGGTACCATGCGTTTAGAAACGAGAATCATCAATAATTATGAGAAATTTATACGTAAAAATACTCATTTATATCGTAACTATTTATGAAGTAATCTTATTTAGAAGTGATTTTAGAATCGGGTTCCTATTTTTTTTGTCCCAAACTACCGATAATGTGGTGCGTTGCGGAATGTTTTTCAGTTCAATGAATTTCACCTTCATGTCATACCCGTGTTGTAAGGATTTTGGAACAATTGATAAGCCAAAATTATTTTCTATTAGTTTGTAAATAGATGCAGCATGAATTGTATTGTGTGTAACAAGGGGAGTAAAATTACTATCATCGAAAATTTGCATTACTTTTTCAAAATAAGACGGACTGTATGAGGCATCAAAGAGAATGAAAGATTCATTTTTTAATTGATACAATCCTTTAAAATTATTTTCATTTACAGGATGATTTTTAGGTAAAACCAAACAAAAGGATTCTTTTACAACAGATTTTATAGCAAGTCCTCTTGGTACACGATCTAGCCTTACAAAACCTACGTCAATATCATTAGAAAGCAAACTGTCTATCTGTTTTTTATTGTCCATTTCCTTTAATCCGAACTGAACATTGGGGTGTTCTTTTTTAAAATCAACTAATAAATTTGGAATAATATTTTGCATTGCAGAACCTACATAACCAAAGTTTAAATGCCCGTCTTTTCCGTCTTGTAAAAGTTTAGCATTTTCAAAAGCATGGTTGAGGTTTTTTAAACTCTGAGTAAGTTCGGTTTTGAGATATATACCTGCTTCGGTTAATGCTACCTTTCGATTATGACGAATAAATAATTGAATTTCTAAATCCTCTTCCATTTGTTTTATCTGTCTACTCAAACCTGGTTGAGAAATAAAGAGTCTTTCAGCAGCTTTTCGAAAGTGTAAATCTTCAGCAACAGCTAAAAAATAACGGATATGTCTTAATTCAATTTGATTACTCATAGTTATTAAATGATGATTATTTAAGTCTTATTGGTTATCAAAAATAAAAATAACTTTGTTAAAAAGATAATAGAAACCGATGTTTAAATACGGAATAGATAAATTAACTGTAAATAAGGTAATTGCAATTGCAGAAGGTACTTTAAAAGCGGTGATTACGAGCGATGCAATTAAGGCAGTAAATGAATGCAGAAGAAAGGTAGAGGTAATGGCAAACTCTAATGTTGCTACTTATGGTATTAATACAGGTTTTGGTCCTTTATGTGATGTGCAAATTACGCCTGCAGAGACAAGTAAATTACAAGAAAACTTATTAATTACACATGCTGTTGGTGTAGGGAATCCTATTGATAAAAAATTATCTAAAATTATGATGATTTGTAAAGTGCATGCACTTTGTCAAGGTTTTTCGGGTGTACGATTAGAGTTAATAGAACGTATTATTTATTTTATAGAAAATGATTTATTGCCAATTGTGCCAGAACAAGGATCGGTTGGAGCATCGGGAGATCTAGCGCCGTTATCGCACTTGTTTTTACCATTGTTAGGTGAAGGAGAATTTTGGCAAGAAGGTGAAATCATTCCAGCAAAGGAAGTCTTGAAAAAGCACAATTTAGCACCGTTAACTTTAATGGCTAAAGAAGGTTTAGGATTAATTAACGGAACGCAATTTATTTTAGCCCATGCTATTTTAGGGTTGAATAAAATGGAGTATGTATTAGATTTAGCAGATGTTGCCGGAGCAATGACATTAGAAGGTTATTCAGGAAATGTGTCGCCATTTAAAGATGAGTTACATCAAATTCGTCCGTTTAAAGGGAATTTAAAAGTAGCAGAACGCATGCGTATGTTATTAAAAGATTCTGAAAATGCTGACGATAATAGTTTCCCAAGAGTGCAAGATCCATATTCAATACGGTGTATTCCACAGGTACATGGAGCGTCTAGAAACGCGTACGCGCATTTGTTTGAATTAGCCGAAATAGAAATGAATTCGGTTACCGATAACCCAATTGTATTAAGTGAAACAGAGGCAATATCTGGAGGTAATTTTCATGGTCAGCCATTAGCGATGGCATTAGATTATACCTCAATTGCAGCATCAGAGTTAGGAAATATAGCAGACAGGCGTTGTTATTTATTATTAGAAGGAAAACACGGTTTGCCAAGATTGTTAACAGCAGCAGGTGGTTTAAATTCAGGGTTTATGATTCCGCAATACACTACCGCAGCTTTGGTTACAGAAAATAAATCGTTATGTTTTCCGCCTTCGGCAGATAGCGTTCCAACTTCATTAGGACAAGAAGATCATGTTTCTATGGGAAGTATTTCAGGAAGGAAGTTCAATCAGATTTTAGGAAATATTGATAAAATTTTGGCAATTGAATTAATGTATGCTGCACAAGCGATGGATTTTAGAAGACCCAATACGTTTTCTTCAATAATAGAAGAAAACTTTAAAATAATTAGAAATAAAGTAGATAAATTAGAAGAAGATCGTGTACTTAAAGATGATATTAATGCATTGATAAGTATGGTTAAAAATCAAGAATTTACAGTTCGTTAAAAAAAGAAATTATGATGTCATTTAAAAAACAAATAAAACAAGGTATTCCAAGCGAGTTACCAGAAATGCCAGTTTATGATTCTTCAATAAACAGAGCGCCAAAACGTAAAGATATTTTAACGGTTGAAGAAAAAAAATTGGCATTAAGAAATGCTTTGCGATATTTTGATAAAAAACATCACGAAGTTTTATTACCTGAATTTGCTAAGGAATTAGAAGATTATGGTAGAATTTACATGTACCGTTTTCGTCCTACTTATAAAATGTATGCGAGAGATATTAAAGAGTATCCAGGGAAATGTACTCAGGCAAAAGCAATCATGTTAATGATTCAGAATAATTTAGATTATGCGGTGGCGCAACATCCACATGAATTAATAACTTATGGTGGTAATGGAGCTGTTTTTTCTAACTGGGCACAGTATTTATTAACCATGCAATATTTGTCTAAAATGACAGATAAACAAACGTTAACTATGTATTCAGGACATCCGATGGGATTATTTCCATCACATAAAGATGCACCAAGAGTGGTGGTTACAAACGGAATGATGATTCCGAATTACTCGAAACCAGATGATTTAGAAAAATTCAATGCGTTAGGCGTTTCTCAATATGGGCAAATGACTGCTGGTAGTTACATGTATATTGGCCCACAAGGAATTGTACACGGAACAACAATAACCGTTTTAAACGGATTTAGAAAAATAAATAAAGAGCCAAAAGGAAACTTATTTGTTACTGCAGGTTTAGGTGGAATGAGTGGAGCACAACCAAAAGCTGGTAACATTGCTGGTTGCATTACGGTTTGTGCTGAGGTAAATCCAAAAATTACGCAATTACGCTTAGATCAAGGTTGGATTGATGAAAAAATTACTGATTTAGACATACTAGTAACAAGAGTAGAGAAGGCAAAAGAGAGTAAAGAAACAGTATCACTAGCTTACTTAGGCAATATTGTTGATGTTTGGGAAAAGTTTGATGAAGCAAATGTTCATGTAGATTTAGGTTCAGATCAAACATCATTACATAATCCTTGGGCAGGAGGTTATTATCCAGCAGAGATTTCATTTGATGATGCCAATGAAATGATGGCAAATGAGCCTGAGTTGTTTAAAGAAAAAGTGCAAGAAACATTACGTCGTCATGCAAAAGCTATTAATAAACATACAGCTAAGGGAACTTATTTCTTTGATTACGGAAACGCTTTTTTACTAGAAGCAAGTAGAGCAGGAGCAGATGTAATGGCAGAAAATCCAACAATTGGAAGAGAGTTTAAATATCCATCTTATGTACAAGATATAATGGGACCAATGTGTTTCGATTATGGCTTTGGTCCTTTTCGTTGGGTTTGTGCCTCTGGGAAATCGGAAGATTTAGCAAAAACGGATGCAATTGCATGTAAAGTTTTAGAAAAGATAAAAAAGAATTCACCAGAAGAGATTCAGCAACAAATGGCTGATAATATTCAGTGGATTAAAGGAGCTCAAGAGAATAAATTAGTGGTGGGTTCGCAAGCACGTATTTTATATGCAGATGCAGAGGGGCGCACAAAAATTGCAGAAGCTTTTAACAAGGCAATTAAGAAAGGTGAAATAGGAAATGTAGTATTGGGACGTGATCATCACGATGTTTCTGGTACCGATTCACCTTATAGAGAAACCTCTAACATTTATGATGGTTCTCGTTATACGGCAGACATGGCCATACAAAACGTAATTGGCGATAGTTTTAGAGGTGCTACTTGGGTTTCTATTCATAATGGAGGTGGAGTAGGTTGGGGTGAAGTTATTAACGGAGGATTTGGCATGCTTCTTGATGGTTCTAAGAGTGCATCAAGACGCTTAAAATCAATGCTTTTCTGGGATGTTAATAACGGAATAGCAAGAAGAAGTTGGGCTAGGAATGAAGAGGCTGTTTTTGCTATAAAACGAGCAATGAAAGCCGAAAATGACTTGCAGGTTACCCTTCCTAATTTAGTAGATGATGCATTATTAGATAATTTATAAATCCTAAGAAAATGAAGATATCAAAATTACTTTTTTTGCCAATCATCGCTTTAATTATTACGTCATGTAGTTCTGTTAAAGTAACAACAGATTATGATACGAAAGTAGATTTTAATCAATACAAAACTTTTGCTTTTTATAAAAAAGGAATCGATAAAGCCGCTATTTCAGACTTAGATAAAAAACGAATCATGCGCGCTGTTGAATCAGAATTGATGGCAAAAGGAATGACAAAATCAGCCACTCCAGATATTTTAGTGAGTCTGTTTACAAAGTCGCGTGAAAAAATCAATATAAACGATAATATGTACGGCGGATTTTATTATCCATATTATTACGGTATGAATCGTATGAGTGTTTCTCAGTATACAGAAGGAACATTGTTTGTTGATTTATTAGATGCGAAAAAGAAAGAGCTAGTTTGGCAAGGTGTTGGTACGGGAGCGTTAAAGACGAGTAATGTTGAAAAAAGAGAAGCTCGCGTTAAAGAATTTGTGAATGAAATAATGGCTAAATATCCGCCAGAAAAAGGAAGAAAATAAATAATTTTTCCATAAAAAATAAAGAGATACATTAAATCAACAGTTAATAAATACTGATTTAATGTATCTTTTTTTGATATTTGTACTATGAGAAATGAAATTTTAAGGGCAACTCCTGATGAGTATTATATTAACGAAGACGGATATAGGGTTTTTAAAGAAACCTATCACTTAAGGCGAGGTTACTGTTGTAAAAGTGGTTGTAAACATTGCCCATATAGTTATGATAAAAAAACAGATAGCTTTCAATAAAAAATTTAAATAATGTGACAATTACAAATTAATTGTTTCTAAAAGATATATTAAATCAAACAAACATGAAAAAAATTATAGCATTAGCATTTGTTGTTTTACTTACAGGATGCGCAGAATTACAGAAAGTTGTAAACCAATTACCACAAAGCGGCGCATTGTCACAGCAACAAATAGGAAACGGTTTACGCCAGGCATTAGATAACGGAATCGAAAATCAGGTTTCTAAACTAACAGCAAAAGATGGTTTTTATAGAAACAAACTAGTAAAAATTCTTTTACCAAAAGAATTACAAGCGGTAGATAAAGGGTTGCGTAAGATTGGTTTAAGTAATTTAGCAGATGAAGGTTTAAAAGCAATTAACAGAACAGCAGAAGATGCCGTTAAAACAGCAACGCCAATTTTTGTAAACGCAGTTAAAGAAATAAGTTTTAATGATGCTAAAAACATCTTATTAGGTGAGCAAAATGCAGCAACAATTTATTTAAAAGGAAAAACAAATACAGCTTTATACAATCAATTTAATCCGGTCATTAAAAATTCTTTTGCAAAAGTAGGTGCAGATAAAATTTGGTCGAACTTAATTAATAAATACAATAGTATCCCTTTTGTTAAGAAAGTGAATCCAGATTTAACAGATTATGTTACAGGAGAAGCTTTAAAAGGTGTTTTTACGATGATAGCTGTCGAAGAAAAAGGTATTCGTGAAAAAGCAGGTTTGCGTAATACAGCTTTATTACGCCAAGTATTTGCATTGCAAGATTAGTAAGTTATTTATCTTAAAAAAATCTAGTAAAAAAAGCCTCACAAATTTGTGAGGCTTTTTTTTAGAACAGTAAAAATATTTTTTTTTAAAGTAGGTTGTTTTTATATGGTTGTAATTCAAATATTTATGTATATTTATGAACAGCATAACCAAATTTAAAATGTCAAGAATTAATCAACTACAAACATATAGGAAGCACCTAGAAGAAAGGTATCGTAAATTGGTTGAAAGAGCGAATGATTATAAGTATGAAGACGAATGTAAAAGTGATCGATCGGCTTTTAAAGCAATGCAAGTGTTAGAGAAGTTAAATAGAGTTAAGTATTTAGATAAAGATTCATCAAGTTATATTGTGTAATTCTTTAAAATAATCAAAAGACTTTAACAGCCTGCTACCATACCACGAAAACATTTCGCCATCAACTAAAATAACTTTAGCGCTCTTACAGTGTCTTTTTAGTTCTTCAATATGTTTTTCTTTAAATGGATATGGTTCCGATGAAAGTAATATTAAATCAGGGTCACCATTTTTAACAAGCTCCTGTAAATCTATTTCTGGGTAACGCTCCTTATTAGTGTAAATATTATGAAACTTATTTAGCTCTAAAAGGTGGTTGATAAAGGTGTTATTTCCTGCAACCATCCAAGGTTTTCTCCAAATAAAATAAGCTACTTTTCTAGCTGTTTTAGTTTTAGTAAATAATTGAAAATCATTCAATTTATCGTTTAATTCTTTCGTTATTCTATTTGCTTGAGTTTCACAAGAAAGAATTTCTCCGTATTGAAGTATTAGCTCTTTTGAGTCGTTAAGTGTAAAAATATCAGAAACATGTGTTGGTGCAATTTTCTCACAAGCTTCTACGATTTCTCTGGTGTTCTCTTCTTTATTACAAAGAATAATATCAGGCTTTAAAGCCTTAATTTCATCAATATTTATGGTTTTTGTACCACCAACAACTGTTTTGCTTTTTCTTAAATAAGTTGGATGAACGCAAAATTTTGTAACACCAACTATAAATTTTTCTAAACCTAAATCAACCAATAACTCAGTTTGACTAGGAACTAAAGAAATTATTCTTTTTGGAGTTTCTGGTAATTCAAAAACTCTATTCATTTGGTCTTTGAACTCCATATTTTTAGTTTAAGATAGCACTCATTTGTAACTGTAATTCTGCTGCTTTTTTAGCAGCTTCATTTGCAAATTTTTCGTTGTTAGATGCGTAAATAATTCCGCGAGATGAGTTTATTAACAAGCCAATATTTTTGCTCATTCCGTATTTACAAACATCCTGTAGATTTCCGCCTTGTGCGCCAACACCAGGAACTAGTAAAAAACTATCAGGAACAATTTTTCTAATTTCTTTAAAGTATTCGGCTTTGGTGGCACCCACAACATACATTAAGTTTTCTGAGTTTTTCCAGTTTTTTGATACCTTTAAAACTTCTTTATATAATTCATTATTATTAACGCTTAGCGTCTGGAAATCGAATGCACCTTGGTTAGATGTTAGTGCCAACATAATGGTATGTTTATCTTTAAAAGCTAAAAAAGGCTCTACAGAATCTTTTCCCATATAAGGAGCCACTGTAACTGAATCGAATGCTAAATCTTCAAAAAAAGCTTTTGCATACATCGTTGAGGTATTGCCAATATCACCACGTTTTGCATCCGCAATGGTAAAAATTTCAGGATGCTTTTCGTTTAAGTATTTTATTGTTTTTTCAAGAGATTTCCAACCTTTTATTCCGTAAGCTTCATAAAAAGCAGTATTGGGTTTGTAGGCAACACATAAATGGTGAGTAGCATCAATAATTGCTTTGTTAAAGGCAAAAATAGGATCTTCCTCTTTTAATAAATGTGGTGGTATTTTGGTTAAATCGACATCTAGACCGATGCATAAAAACGATTTTTTTCTTTTAATTTCGTTAACTAATTGTTGTGTAGTCATGTGTTGTTGTAAAAGTTACGCAAAAGTACACTTTTTTAACACTTTCTTTTATCTTTGTTATATATGTTTCAATATGTAATTAATAAAATTTTCTACGGATTCTTAACTTTATTTGGAGTCGTTACAGTTATTTTCTTTTTGTTTAATGTGTTGCCAGGTGATCCGGCAAGAATGATGTTAGATCAGCGAGAAGATACTGAACAGCTACAGAATATACGACAAAAGTATGGTTTTGATAAACCGGTATTTACACAGTATTTGTATTATTTAAACGATGTTTCGCCGTTGTCGTTACATAGCAGTAACACTGACGATTATACTTTTTTATCCGAAGGAAAATATACTGCTCAAAAATTATTTACGATAGGTAAAGTGAATCTGGTGATTAAATATCCGTATTTAAGACAATCATTTCAAAAAAACGGAAAGAATGTATCCGAAGTAATTGCAGAAACATTACCAAATACCGCAGTTTTAGCAATTTTTGCAATTGTAATAGCGTTGCTGTTAGGAATCGTTTTAGGCATTTTATCAGCCTTATATAAAGATACTTTTTTCGACAGAATTATAGCAGTAATAAGTACATTAGGTATGAGTGTGCCGTCTTTTTTCTCGGCAATTTTATTTGCTTGGTTTTTCGGATTTGTATTGCATGAATACACAGGTTTAGAAATGACAGGTAGTTTGTATGAAGTTGATGATTTCGGAGAGGGAATGCGTATTCAGTGGAAAAACTTGTTGTTGCCAGCAATTGTATTAGGTATTCGTCCGTTAGCGGTAGTAATACAATTAATGCGTAACTCGTTGTTAGAAACGATGAATCAAGATTATATAAGAACCGCCAAAGCAAAAGGATTAACCATGTATCAGGTAATTCGTAAACACGCGTTAAAAAATTCGTTAAATCCAGTAGTAACTGCAATTTCTGGTTGGTTTGCATCGATGTTAGCAGGAGCCGTTTTTGTGGAGTATATTTTTAACTGGAATGGCTTAGGTAAAGAAATAGTAAACTCGTTAAACACGTTAGATTTACCTGTAATTATGGGAAGTGTGTTAGTTGTTGCAACATTATTTATATTGATAAATATATTGGTTGATGTTATTTACAGTTGGTTAGATCCACGAATTAAATTAAACTAAAATGAGAATATTTTTATTTTTGATAGCACTTTTAACGCTCAATAGTTGTGCTGTTTTTCAGCCTAAGTCTTTTAATAAAGAAGTTTTAGATGAAAAATTGGTAACAACAGAAAGAGATTCTATTACATTAAGAACAGTTTTGACAAACAATAAAGGAACGAAACAATTTGTGCAAATTTTTGCAACGTATTGTCCGGTAAGTCAAGATAGTTTTGATAATGTTGCTGCGTTGCAAAAAGAAAATCCATCAATTAAATATGTTTTTTTGTCAGTAGATCATTCTTATTTCGACTGGAAAAGAGGACTTGAAAATTTGAGTATAAAAGGTCAGCATTATTACATTCCGAAGAAGGGAAAAGGAAAGTTAGGAGCTTTTTTAAACTTAAAAACAATTCCGAGGTTTATGATTATTGATGAAAAAGGAGATATTAAACTTTTTAAATCATCAAATGTGTCTAATAAAATTAAAAATAAGATTAAATAGTATGAAAAAAAGTATCGTATTCGTTTTTATAACAATGCTGTTAGTAAGTTGTTCTGTTGAAAATCCTACGGAGTTTTCTGAAAAAGCACTAAGTGATGTTTTTACTTCTATAAATAACGAAGAAGTAAAGTTTAAAGAAATTTTAGAAAAAAATAAAGGTAAAAAAATAGTGATTGATGTTTGGGCTTCTTGGTGTAAAGATTGCCTTGAAAATTTACCAGATGTTAAAAAACAGCAAGAAGAAAATAGTGAAGTTGCTTATTTATACCTGTCGTTAGATAGAGATTTAGATTCTTGGAAAGAAGGAGTTAAAAGATTGGAGTTAAAAGGGCAACATTATTTTATGAAATCTGGTTGGGAAGGTAGTTTCGGGAAGTTTTTGGCGCTAAGTTGGATTCCTCGTTATTTAGTGATTGACGAAGAAGGAAAAATAGCAGTTTTTAACAAAACAAAGATCACGGATAGTGCAATTATTAAGGAGTTAAAAAAATAACGTATTTTTAGCTGTTAAATTTCACCAAAATTTTAAATAAAATTATGAAAAAAATTATTTATGTATTCGTTTTTGTTTTACTTGCATCATGTAATGGGAAGAAACCAGCTGCTTTTTCACAAGATGTTTTAAATGAGAAGTTTTTAACATTAGATGAGGAATCAATCACGTTTAAAGAGATTTTAGCAAAACATAAAGGGAAAAAAATAATGTTCGAGCTTTGCGCGTCATGGTGTGCTGAGTGTATTTCTGGAATACCAGATATAAAAAAATTAAAAGCAGAAAATCCTGATGTTGTTTTTGTATTCTTATCAATAGATAAAACAGTCGAGCAATGGAAAAAAGGAAAAGAACGATTTTTTAATATAGAAGGTGATCATTACTTTTTACCAGCAGCTCTTAAAGGTGGCTATGCAAAAGGTTTAGGAATAAAAGATGTGCCAAGTTATATGGTTGTAAATGAAAAAGGAATTACAGCTTTGGGTCATGTAGCAGAATCTATCGATCCGAGGATGAAAGCGGCATTAAGTAAGTAGTAAAAACATAAATTATATAGTAATTTTGAGAAAAAAAATAGTTGCAGGTAACTGGAAAATGAATAATAACCTTGATGAAACTAAAACGTTAATCAAGCAGATAAAAAAAGGAATAAAAAAGCAAATAGGTGATGATACCCGAGTAATCATTGCACCTAGTTTTGTGAATTTGAATACCGCAATTAAAAGAACTAAAAAATCTGAAATTGAAGTAGCAGCACAAAACATGCATCAATCTAAAAATGGTGCTTTTACAGGAGAGGTTTCTGCAGATATGTTAACTTCTTTAGGCTTAAATTTAGTGATTCTTGGTCATTCTGAGCGCAGAGAGTATTTTGGAGAAACAAATGAGCTTCTTGCTAAAAAAGTAACCACAGCGTTAGAAAATAATTTAGAAACAATTTTTTGTTTTGGAGAGGTTTTAGAAGATCGAAAATCAGAAAATCACTTTAAAGTTGTTGATAATCAGTTAAAAGAAGGATTGTTTCATTTAAAAACAGCAGATTTTTCTAAAATCATATTAGCTTATGAACCAGTTTGGGCAATAGGAACAGGAGAAACAGCATCGCCAGAGCAAGCACAAGAAATGCACGCTTTTATAAGAACAACTATAGCGAACGAGTATGGAGGTGAAGTGGCTGAAAAAATTTCAATTTTATATGGTGGTAGTGTAAAGCCAGCAAATGCAAAAGAAATTTTTTCTAAACCAGATGTTGACGGAGGATTAATTGGAGGAGCAGCTTTAAAAGCTGATGATTTTGTAGCTATAATTAAATCAATTTAATGGATAATATTTATATAGAGTATGTTTTTGAAGTATCACCTAAAGAACCAGCAACAGAAATTTTAATAGCTGAATTAGGTGAAGTTGGTTTTGAAAGTTTTGTAGAGAATGAAAACGGAGTTACCGCATACATTCAGAAAAACGATTGGAAAGAAAATTTATTAGAAAACGTTTTTATTTTGAAATCAGACGCATTTTCAATCAATTTTAAACACAACGAAATCGAACAAACAAATTGGAATGCCGAGTGGGAGAAAAATTTTAATCAAATTCAGGTTGACGACTTGGTAAGCATTAGAGCACCATTTCATGAAAACCCTAATTTAAAGTACGATATCGTTATAGAGCCAAAAATGAGTTTTGGTACAGGTCATCATGAAACAACACATATGATGGTACAACATTTAATTAATTTAGATGTAACCAACAAAAAAGTGTTAGATATGGGCTGTGGAACCGGAATTTTAGCAATTTTTGCTGAAATGAAAGGTGCTAATCCAATAGACGCTATAGATATTGATGCTTGGTGTTACGAGAATTCGTTAGAGAATGTTCAGAGAAACGGGTGTAAAAACATTACCGTTTATGAAGGAGATTCTTCTCTTTTAACGAATAAAGAGTACGATATTATTATTGCAAATATTAATCGTAATATTTTACTGAGTGATATGAAAATATATGCAAGTTGCTTAAATAAAAACGGCGTTTTATTGTTAAGTGGATTCTATAAAGAAGATATTTCTATTATAGATGCCGAGGTTTCTAAGCACGGTTTAACATTAAATAAAACAATTAACAGAAATAATTGGGTAGCTTTGCAGTATCAAAAAATAGCGTAGATGAGTACAATAGAAAAAATACAAGAAGAGCTAGATGTCTTAATTCAGGAAACAAAAAAGCACGAAATTATTTTACATAATGACGATGTAAATACTTTTGATCATGTAATTGATAGTTTAGTAGATGTATGTGACCATACTTTAGAACAAGCAGAACAATGCTCTTTTTTAGTTCATTACAAAGGTAAGTGTGCCGTAAAAACAGGCGAATATAAAGAGTTAGAGGCTATGTGTTCTAAATTATTACAATTAGGTTTATCTGTAGAGATCGTTTAGTATGGAAAATGTTTTTAGATACTATGAATTTTCTGATTTTATAAAAGACGAATCGGAAGCTTTTTCAGGAAATGAAATATGTTTTACGATATTAAATGAAGAACATTTTTTGATTTTCGAAAAAAATAAAGAAACCTATAATTTATATGTTTCTAAGTATAAATCAAAAAAAGAAGTTGGTTTAAAACCACCTGAAATATTAGAATTATTGATAAATGATTACGATAAATCATTGCCAGAACATCGCATAATTTTAAGAAAATATCTAGATTAAAACCTCAAAAAAAACTTTTTTGAGGTTTTTTTGTTTTAATGTGACTTTTAAAAAAAAAAAGTGGTGTCTTACTAATTATAGTTTGTATAAGATAGCTTTAATGTGGTATAAGTATGGTGTTAAGGTTTAAAAATAGTAATAATTAGTTTTTTTTATAAGTTGGTTTGATTAAAAGTCTTAAGAATTAGTTTAAGACTTTTTTTTAAACGTTAAAAAAAGCATAAAATTTTGTTTTTTTTTGTTATATTTGTTAGTAAATATAGTTTTTAAATTACAGGTTGTTTTTAAAAAAATAGGTTAGAGAGTACTAAAATAAGTAAGTAATTATTTATTTTAGTTTTTTTAAACCAAAAAGTATTATTTATCGTATATATTATAGTGTAATGCAAAGCACTGTTGGAGGTTATTATAATTTAAATTGCGTTTTTATGAAAAAAAATTACATTTATTCTTCGAAGAATGTATTGCCTATGTTTTTTGTTTTTTTATTCGCTACTATATTTTCTTATGGTAGCCCTATAGATCCTATTAAAGTTACAAACGCTAATTGGTGGGAAGGGTATTTCGATAGGTTAATACCAAACACACCATCAGTAAATACTTCTTTAAGAAGTAATTCTTCGGCAATGTTTGCTGTGACTGCTTTCGATTTAGATACAGGTTCTCCAGGGAGTAACTATGCTATCGATTATGTAGATTCCAATAATTATGTCGTGTTAGCTAATAGCCCTAATCTACAAGCTAATGTTAATGTTTCTCAAATAATAATAACTATAACAGGGGTTTTAGATGGTGATTTTGAGAATTTTTCGGTTTTGGCAGATGACTTTACTAACTTAGCTAACTTTGTACCAAGTACTCCTAACGGATCTGCATTTGTTATAACAGTAAATGGAGTTTCTTTTGAGGTTCAAAAAATAGCAGCTAACCAATATCAAATAAGACCTTTTGCAGGTGGTTTTTATATAAATACACCACCAGCTAATTTTCAAGCACTTTTAAATAACCGACTTTATTACAGAAATACTTCATCTCCTTACCCTACAGATGGTACAAGAACAATTAATTTTACTGTAACAGATCAGGGGGGGCTACAAGAAATGCAAACACTACAATAGGGGTGTTTACAACTCGTAGAATTTTTGATGATACAAATTCCGTGAGCGCTAATAATACGGGTACTATTTCTGGTAATGTTTTAACAAATGATTCGACAAGTCAAGGGGTATTACAGGTAGAGGATATTAATTTGTATCAATCTTTTGTGGGTGTTACATATACAACTCTTTATGGTAGTATTATAATACAGGCTGATGGTAGTTATATATATGATGTTGATGAAACAAATACTACGGTTACTGGTCTAAAAAATGGTGAAACAATACAAGATATTTTTTCATATACAGCAATTGATAATGTTGGCTCAGATACAGGTATTCTTTCCATAGATATTAATGGAGTTACAGAGCCACCAGTAGCTGAAGATAATTTTGATACTATTACAGTAGATGTTAACAATACAATTAACGGAAACGTTATTACAGATGATGGTCCTGATGGGGCAGACGCTATTGATAGAGGATTATCACAGTTAATTTGGGAAAGTCAATTTACCAATGGAGAAACAGTTAACGGAAAATCTAAGACCATTACAGGAACAACACTAGATTTTACGACACTAGATGTTAATAATATTGGGACAGTTAATAACCAGATAGTTACTTTTGGAACTAATGGAGGGCATTCGGGGTATTTATTGTATAACATAGATCCAGCAACAAATATACCTGGTGCAACTACAGATTTGGTTATCGATTTTGATAAACCAGTATTTAACTTGGGTTTTTTATTAGTAGATATTGATTATTCACAAGGTGATACCTGGCAAGATCGAATAAGAATAGAAGGAACAACAGCCGCAGGTACTGTTATATCTTCTTTTAATTATGTAACGACAGAAGATGTTATTGCTACAGGGAATCCTACTTTTTATGGAACGGGATCTGCACCAGAAACAGAAGCAACAGGAAATATAAATGTTTTTTTTACAGAACCAATAGATCAATTAAAACTTAGTTACAGTTATGGGCCTAACGTAACAGCAGTAGATCCTGGTGGTCAAATAGCAGGTGTTTCAGATATATATTGGCAAGACGAAGCATCCGTTACTGTAATTGTGTTAGAGGGTAATGCAGTTCCACCTACAGGTTTAACTTATGTAGGCACATATGGTACAATAACAATAAACCCTAATGGTACATATACGTACGTTTTAGATACAGGTAATCCTGCGGTTAGTAGTTTATTAGTAGGACAAACATTAACAGAAACGTTTAATTACTTAATATCAGATACATTTACATCAGATGATGCTAACTTGATTATAACAATTAATGGTAGTGCTTGTACAGTTTCTGCAGCTTCTAGTACAGAAACAGTATGTATAAACACAATTTAACAAATATTACTCATAGTACAGCAGGTGCTACAGGTATTTCTAATAACGGTGTTTCGGGAGCAAATGGTTTACCAGCAGGAGTAAGTGCTTCATGGGCTTCCGATGAAATAACTATTAGCGGTACACCAACTGCATCAGGAACTTTTAACTATAGTATTGAGTTAACAGGTGGTTGTAATCCTGCGGTTAATGCCATAGGAACGATAACGGTAACACCAAACAATACAGCAGCCGCGGCAAGTACAACGCCA